>NZ_JBHXLL010000013.1:103036-187027 GCF_042721415.1 Kitasatospora sp. NPDC058444
GTCCCCCCCCCGCCCACCCCCCCCCCCCCCCGCCGCCCCCGCGGCCCGCCCCCCCCCGGCGCCCCCCCCGCCGGGCCGCCCGGCGCCCCGCCCGTCAGGCCATGGCCTTCTCCAGCGCGGCGAGGTAGCTGCGCATCAGGTGGTCGCGGATGCCCTCGCCGTCCGGCGAGAACGCCGCCGCGCCCAGGCCCTTGGCCCGGTCGGTCAGCCCGACGACCAGCCCGACCTTCTCCTTGATCCGGCCCGAGGAGTCGATGTGCCGCAGCGCCTCGACGTGGGTGAAGGCGGGCTCCGGAGGCAGCTCCGGCACGATGTCGTTGCCGTGGACGAAGCGGAAGGTGCGCCCCCGCAGGCCCTTGTCGTACGCGGCGGCGAGCAGCCGGTCGCAGGTGCGGGGCTGGCCGAAGGTGTAGACGCCGTCGGCCGCGAGCCGGGGATCCTCCAGGTCGAGCCGGGCGGCGACGAGCATGGCGAGGGCGCCGCCGAGGCTGTGGCCGGTGAACCAGACCGTCTGGTCGTCGGTCCGCAGGTCGGAGACGGCCTTGGCGACGTCGGGGTAGATCGATTCCAGGGCCTCGGCGAAGCCGTAGTGCACGTAGCCCGTCCGGGCGGGACCGGGCCAGGGCGGGGTGGTCGCGTCCGTGAGCCAGTCACGGATCCGCGCGGGTTCGGTGCCCCGGAACGCCGTCACGATCATGCCCTCGCCGCCCATGGTGTAGGCCTGGGTGTCCTGCAACGGGAACGGCGGGGTGAACCGCGTCTGGTGGTGACGCACAGTGTCGAAGCCCCAGGCGTGCGCCTGCTCCTCGATGGTGGCCTCGTCCTTGTAGGCGAGGTCGGCGGCCTTCGCCATCCAGTACGCGTGCGGAAGGCTGTAGCCGGTGACGTGCTGGTCGAAGGCGGTGGGCACGGCCATGGGGGATGCTCCTGTCGGTTCCCGGACGGGACAGCGGATCGGCCTCCAGAGCCCGGCCCCCACCCACCCCCGACTGCACACCGTGACACCCTGGCAACCACGGGCGACGCTACCCCGCCCCCACTCCGCCAGCGACCCGACCACCCGCCCCCCGCCGCCGTCCGCTCCCATGACGCTGGCCTCCCGCCGGCGCGCCCCACCGAGGCGTGCAGGAGTCCGCGTTCGTCGCGGGTCGGGCCGCCTCCCCGCACAAGCGGGCTCCCGCCGCCCTCGGGGGCCTCACCGACCGCGGCGTCAGTCGGCCTGCAAGCGGCGGGCGATCCGCTGCCGGGCCGTGATCGCCCGTGGGTCGCCGTAGCCGTCCAGTAGTGCGAGCGCCTCCGTCCAGTGGCGTCGCGCCGCCTGCGGGTCGTCGGTGAGCACGGTCGCCGCCAGGGCGTCGAGAGCGAGCGCCTCGTGCCAGGGGTCGCCGAGTTCGTGCTGGGTGGTGGCGGCGCGGCGGAGGAACGCGGCGGCTTCCGAGGTGCGGTCGAGATCGCGGTAGGTCTCGCCGGTGCCGTGCCAGGCCAGGGCTTCGCGGCTGCGGTCGCCGAGGCGGCGGTGGAGGACGGCGGCACGCTGGTAGGAGTCGAGGGCGTCGGCGGGTTGACCGTCGGACCGTTGGGCGTCGCCGAGGGTGATGAGCCAGAAGCCTTCCAGGCGGTGGTCGCGCAGGTTCAGGGCGATGTCCAGTGCGGCGTGTGCCGAGGCCAGCGCGCCGGCCGGGTCGCCGCCCTCGCGCCGGACGTCGCTCAGCAGGCGCAGGGCGTTCCCCGCGCCCCGCTCGTTCTTCAGCGCGCGGTGGGCCGTCAGCGCCTGGCCGACGGTGGTTTCGGCCTGCGGCAGACGTCCGGCGCGGTAGTGGGTGCTGGCGAGGTTGGAGAGGGTGGTCGCCTCCCAGTGGGCCTCGCCCAACTGCCGGAAGCCGGCGAGTGCCTGCTCGAAGTACCCTGCCGCGTCTTCCAGTTGCCTTCTGTGCAGGTGGACCAGTCCGAGCAGGTTGAGCGAGTGCGCCTCGTCGAGCCGGTCGCCGAGCTCGCGCCACAGCACCAGCGCCGCCCGGTGACATTCCAGGCTGTCGTCGAGGGAGTTGACCCGGGTGTGGGCCATGCCGAGGTCCGTGAGCAGCAGGGCGCGGGCGGTGTCGTCGGCGAGGCGTTCGGCGGCCGCCAGTCCGAGCCGGCCCGCCACCGGCCAGTCCGCGCCCGGGGCGGAGGGGGCCTGGGCGTTCCAGAGGACGGCGGCCAGTTGCCAGGCCCGCCGGTCCTCGCCGGCGGCGGTGGCGGCGTGGACGGCCTGGAGGAGGCTGCCGCGCTCGCGTTCCGCCCAGTCCACGGCGGCGTTGTAGTCGGCGAAGGCCGTCGGCCGGACCCCGCCGGGCGCGGGGTTCAGCGGTAGCCGGGCCTCGGCCGGCCGCAGCCACTGCTGGGCGGCGTCGGCGGTGTGCAGGTAGAAGTCGAGGACGCGGCGCAGGGCGTCCTGGCGCTGTGCGGGCGTCTCCTGCTGCTGGGCCTGGTCGGTGGCGTAGGCCCGCAGGAGGTCGTGGAACTGGTAGCGGTCGGGTGCGCTCTGTTCGACGAGGTGGGCGCCGACGAGGGAGTCGAGGAGCTGCCGGGTGCGAACGGGGGTGAGGTGGGCGAGGGCGGCCGCGGCGTGGAGCCCGAAGTCGGGACCGGGATGGAGGCCGAGCAGCCGGAACAGGCGGGCGACCTGGTCGGGCAGCGCGCGGTAGGACCAGGCGAAGACGGTGCGGACGGAGTCGGCGTCCTCGTCGTCTCCCACGCTCAGGGCGTCCCAGAGGGCGGATTCGTCGCGCAGGTCGTCGATCAGCTCGTCCAGGCCCATGTGCGGCAGGCTGGCGGCGCGTTCGGCCGCGATGCGCAGGGCCAGCGGCAACCGGGCGCAGAGGCGGGCCAGTTCGGCGAGCTCGGCCGGGTCGTCCTGGGGCCGGTGCCCGGCGGTGACGGCGCGCAGCAGGGCGACGGCCTCGGCTTCGGGCAGGGTCCGCAGGGTGAGTCGGCGGGCCCCGTCGCGTACGGCGAGGCCGGAGAGCCGGCTGCGGCTGGTGACCAGGACGAGGCTTCCGGCACTGCCGGGCAGGAGCGGCCGGACCTGGTGCACGCTGGCCGCGTTGTCGAGGACGACCAGGACGCGGCGCTCGGCGAGCAGGGAGCGGTAGAGGGCGGCGGCCGCGTCGGGGTCGTGCGGAACGGACCGGGCGCTGACACCGAGGGACGTCAGGAACCGGTGGAGCGCCTCCTGGGCGGTGACGGGCCGGCCCGGGTCGTAACCGCGGAGGTTGACGTACAACTGGCCGTCGGGGAAGCGGTGGCGGGCCTGGTGAGCCCAGTGCAGGGCGAGTGAGGTCTTCCCGGCACCGGCGGTTCCGGCGATGACCACGACGGCGGCGGAGGTGGCCGCGGCGGTGCCGGCAACGGCGTCGGCCGACGGGTTCGGGTCCTCGCCGGCCAGGGCGGCGTCCAGCTGCTGGAGTTCGTCCCTGCGGTTGACGAAGCCGCGCACGTCCGCGGGCAGTTGGCGGGGCGTCGGGGTCGGGTTCGGCCGGTCGGGTCCACCGTGGAAGTGAATGCCTCCGCTCACGTCCCTGGCCTGCACCACGTCCTGGGCGGAGGACCCGGACACGCTGGAGCGCGTGCTTCCGGGCCCGTCGGCGCTCCCGCCGTACTCGTCTGCCACAGCGCTCCGTTCTGTGCGGGTTCCCGTGTCGGTTCCTACGCGGGCGGGAGGAGGTGTGCCACCTCGCGATCGACGTACGCCAGGACGTCTTCACCTGCCCCGTGGAGATCGGTGATGTAGTTCTCCCACCGGCGGACGAGGTCGGGGTCGGTGTATCTGACCGCCCCGACGGGAATTCCCTTTTCTGAATATCGGACCTGATAGAGCGTACGACCGCCGAGAATGACAATTTCCGGCAGCTGGTCGAATTCCTCGGAATCGGCCAGCATCGCGGCGCCGACGATGCGGATCCGCTCGCCGCATTCGGCTCGGATCCGCAACGAATGCAGCTCCCACTGGAGGTACGTCGTCAGCGGCTGCTCGACCACCCGTACGCGGTGGAAGAAGGACTGCCGCTCCTCGTCCTCCCGGCCGATCTCGCGCAGCGCCTCGCGCCGGCCCTCCAGGAGGCGCAGCGCCTCACGCCAGTCACCCCGCCGGGCGGCCTCCCAACTCGGACTGCCCTGCTCCTCGAAGTGCTGGCGCCGCTCCAATTTCCAGGAATCCCGGCCGCGCACGATCGCGTCCCGCTCACGGAAGTCGCGCTTGTACTCGTCCCGGGTGAGGACCTCGCCCCACTCGGGACGCAGCTCGGGAGCACGTTGAGCCGGCAGCCGATCAGGCATCCGCGATGTCCGCTTTCGCCGCGCTGAGCATGATGCCCGGGATGACGACGAGCCGCTCCCCCGGCCCCAGGGCGACGTCCCCGGGGAGTCGACCGGGTGTCCCTCCTTGAGGTCCCGGCCACGAGGGGCCGACTTCCCATCCACGGTCCATGGCTGCCCCCATTTGGCACTTTCTCGGCACCGAGCTACGTTTCCACATCTTACAGTTGATGGTGAGTCAGAGGCATGCTCAGCACATTCGCCGCATAGTCATAGACGATCATCCTCACGGCACGGAGGGGTCTGCTTGCGACCGGGTGGGGCCTCCTCTCTGCGAAGCCCTGAAGCCCGCGGCCAACCGAGCCCCAAGGCCCCGGAGGTGCCCCCGGCCCGCTGTCCCCGGGCTCAGGGCGTGCGGGTGCCGTTGAGGCAGGCGAGAACGGCGAGGACACGCCCCGGACGCGAGACAATGGTGAACCCCCATGCCACCAGGAGGACGCCGTGAGCGACAGGATCCCGCGTGACCGCCAGGGCCGGTGGCACGGCCGACGAGGCGTCGGTTCCCGCGGGCCCACCAGGGTGCCCACGCATCCCCGGATGCCACTGCCGGATGAGACCGTCGCGCCCGAGGAGCCCGGGCAGCAGCCGTCGGGCGCGGGTGTCAGCGGACGCGGCGGAGCACCGTCACCGCCGCCGGACCACCCGAACCCGCTCGCCGACCCGCACGCCGACCCCTCGGAGTAGCGCGGACCGCCCTCCACCGACCGTACGGTTCGGTTCCGGCACGACCCCGTGCGCCGCCGCGGCTCAGGCCCACGGTGGCCGGCCCCGGCCGTCCGCCCACAGGGCGAGCGCCTGCCGGTCGACGGCGCGGATGCCCACCTGGGTGCAGAACGCGGCGGCGGCCTTGGTGAACGAGCTGGTCGTCACCACGGCGGCCAGGTCGCAGTGGTGGACGTCGCGGTAGGTGCCGTTGACCTTCTGGACGTCCTGGGAGCCGACGGAGGTCCTCGGCCCGTACCGCTTGGCCTGGATGAGGATCCGCTGCCCGGTGGGGGTGGTGGCCAGGACGTCCGCCGCGAGGTCGCCGGCCCCGCCGACCACCTTCACCGTCGTGCAGCCGTCCCGGCGGCACAGGTCGGCCAGCGCGTGCTCGAAGGCCTTCGGGGTCATCGCCAGGAACGGTCCGATGTGCCGCAGTTGGGCGGTCCGCGCCTCCGACTCCCGTTGCCGGGCCCGCATTCGCGAGCGGAGTGCGGCGACGCCCGCGCCCGCGCCGACGGCCAGCACCGCGGCGACCAGCAGGAGGTGTTGGGCCAGCCAGCGGACCACCAGCGAGACCAGAACGACCGCGATCAGCGCGACGGCCCCCAGCAGCGGCGCGTTCTGCTTCATCCGCCGCACTCGGCGGGCGGTGGTCGGCCGGCGTCGCCGAACCGGACTGCGGGCCACGGCACTCCCCCCTCACGCCACGGTGTGCGGACGAGCCTAGAAGCCGCCGTGTCGGTGCGCGTGCGATCCGGGCGAACTCCTGCGGCCGGACGGCCGAGTTGACCGAATCCCGGCAGTCGGCGGCTGAACCCCGGCCGCGCCGCCACTCCGCCCCTCCGCCAGCCCCGCGCCGCCACTCCACCGCGCCCCACCGCGCCGACCTGCGACGCAGTACGGACTTTGCCGTTTCTTGACTATGCTGCACTGCCGAACCGCCGGCTCGGGCCGTGCCCCTGCGGCGGGGGACGGCTGAGGGCCTTCACCCGCGCGGCGACGACCCCTCGCAGCGGATGTCGCCGCGTGGAACCAGCCGCGTGGAACTAGTGGAACGACTGGAAGGCGCCCCCACCATGACCCGTCTCTCCTGGCTGTCGCGGGCCGCGGCGACCGTGCTGCTCTCGCTGGAGACGGTGGCCGTGGTGTTCTACTTCTGCATGGTGGTACCGCTGTTCTACAACGGCATCGGCTTCGAGGACGAAGTGGCGCCGAGGTCGAAGGTGGTGCCGCACCTGATGGCGCTCGGCGGGTTCACGATGGCGGGGATCAACGGGTTCGCGGTGCGCGAGCTCTGGCGCCCGCTGCCCGACGGCGGGCGGGGCCTGGCCCTGGCGACGGCCGGGGTGCAGGTGGTGCTGCTGGGGTACGCGGCGCTGTCGGGCGACTACCTGTTCGCGGTCTTCGCGGTGGCGGTGCTGCTGATGCTGGGGGCGGTGGCCGCGTCCGGGCACCGGAGTGGTGCGCAGCGCGGAGAACGGCGGTGAACGCGTCGAAGGACCCGGACGGCGCGCGGCTCACTCCGGACCGATCCGCCCCCGCACGCGTTCCTCGACGTACTCCTTGAACCGTCGCAGGTCCCCCTTCACCCGCTGGTCGACCACTCCCCTGGCCTCGGCGGCGGCCTGCTTCCCCGGGCCCTCGGGCCGGAAGTCGACGGCCAGGGTGACCCTGGTGTGGCCCGCGTCGAGCCGCCGGAAGGTGACCACGCCGTTCCGGTCCGCCTCCCCGTCCGAGGTCCGCCAGGCGATCAGTTCCTCGGGTTCCTGGTCGACGGTCTCGGTGTCGAACTCGCGGGTGACGCCGTCGACACTGGTGCGCCAGTGGTTGTGGCGGGCGTCCAGCCGGGTCACCGAGTCGACGCCCTCCATGAAGCGCGGGAACTCCTCGAAGTGCGTCCACTGGTGGTAGGCGGTGTGCAGGGGGGCGGCCACGTCCACGGACTCCTTCACCGTGTTCATCAGGGCCTCCTCGTACGGTGCGACCTGCGCGTTCGCGGCCGTACCCTACGCTTTCCCGCCCGGGCCCAGCGCAACCGTCCGGCTCGGCCGCGCCCCACCGGGCCCACCGACCCTGCCAGCCCCGTCAGCCCCGCCGCCGCCACCGACCCCGCTACGAGCCGCCCCGCTCGCCGGGCCCGGGGCGCGGCCCGTCGCCCTCGGCCAGGTGCCGGGCCACCGTGTCGAGGTCCGTGCCCAGCCGCTGGGCGGCGCCGACCAGCAGGCCCAGGGCGGCGTGCGGGGTCACGTCGAACCGCTCGGCGGTGATGCCGATGGCGAGGCCGGTGGCGTGTCGGCGGTCCAGCAGGTCGGCCACGGCCCTGGACAGCGCGAAGCGGTCGAGGGCGGCCGACGCCTGGAGGGCGAGCACCTCCACCAGTCCGAGGGCCGGGGAGCCGGGTTCGACCGGCGTGCGCAGGTAGGCGCTGAACACGGTGCAGCCGTGCGGGTGGGTGCGCAGGTGGGCGGCGGCCACGGCCCGGACGCCGCAGCGCCGGGCCCGGTCGGCGAAGCGGCCCGGTCGCGCCGGGTCCAGCCGGACCACGACCTGCCCCTCGCCCTGGTGCCGGAGCCGCGGCAGCGGGCCCGCGTCGGCCCCGCCCTGCGCGCGTTCGAGGGCGAGCAGGTAGGACGGGGTCGCCGCGAAGGTCTCGACCGAGCCGTCGTCGTGCCAGGTGCTGACGGCCGCGCCCACACAGTCCGGGACCGTGACCCGCGTCAGCTGCACCACGTCGTGCAGGCTCGGGAGGGGCCCGGACCGCAACCGCTCGCGGGCGGCGAGTTCGCCGAGTTCGGCCAGCAGCGCCGCGCGGGCCCGGTCGCCCGCCGGCACCCCGGCCGCCGCGGCGGCGGCGTCGGCCGGGCCCTGCCGTTCCAGCAGCAGGCGGGCCCTGGCGACCGCGCGGACCGCGTCGGCCTCCCCGGTGTAGATGCCGATCGTGTAGCAGACGTCGCGCAGCCGCTGCCCGGCCTCCGGCGAGCTCGACGGGGACAGGGCCTCGTACTCCGCGACCAGCCGGCCGAGTGCAGCGACATCCACCATGGGCATGAGCACCTCCGTGTGTTTACGGAAAGTATGCGCCGATCACGCAGCGAAACCGCGCCGGTGGTCCCCCCACCTGCTGCGGTCGGCCCGGCGACCGACTCCGCGGCCGTCCGGGACACACCCCGGCGACCGGGTTTGCCGGGCCGTCGCCCGGCTAGCCGCCCTGGTATGGACATCACACCCCTGCACACCCACCCGTGGTCCCGCCGGCTGCGCCGGGCCCTGGACGCCCCGGAGCACTGGGACGTCCTCGACGCCGCGGCCCGTCCGCTCGCCGGAGCGGTCGAGGCCCTCCCCCTCGGGCCGTACCGCGACGCCCTGCGCGGCGTCTGGCTCGGCCACCCGCTCCACCCCGCGATGGTCCAACTGCCGATCGGCTTCTGGACCTCCGCCGCTGTGCTGGACTACCTCCCGGGCGGGCACCGGTCCGCCGACACCCTGGTGGCGGCCGGACTGCTGACCGCCGGCCCCACCGCCCTCACCGGCTGGGTGGACTGGGCCCGGCTCGACCCGCCGCGCCGGCGCACCGGCCTGGTGCACGCGCTCGGCAACACCACGGGCGTGCTGCTGTACGGCGGCTCGCTCCTGGCCCGCTGCCGGGGGCACCGGGCCCGCGGGCGGCTGCTCGGCCTGGCCGGGGCGACCGCCGTCTCGGTCGCGGCCGCGCTCGGCGGGCACCTGGCCTACCGGCAGACCGCCGGGCCGGACGAAGCCGCCGCCGCGCCCCGTCTGGCACCGGCCGACTGATTCCGCCTCGGCGCCGAGCCGGACGCCGTGGCGGGCTCAGCCGGCGTCCTCGGGCACTCCCCCGCCCCAGCCGGGGGCGTCCCGGTCCTCGAGTTCCTCGCGCAGCCAGGCCAGGGTGGCGCTGAGCAGCCGGGAGACGTGCATCTGGGAGACGCCGATCCGCTGGGCGATGCGGGACTGGGTCCAGCCGTCCCAGAAGCGGAGCTTGAGGACGGTCTGTTCGCGTTCGGGCAGTCGGGCCAGCAGGGGGCGTACGGCGATGCGGAAGTCGGCGAGTTCGATGCCGGGGTCGCAGCCGCCGAGGCGGTCGAGCAGGGCGCTGCCGGTCTCGTCGGTGTCCTGGTCGCGCAGGGCGTCCAGGGAGTTGGGGCGGTAGACGCGGGCGGCGGTGAGGCCCTCGGTGGCCTGTTCGAGGGTGAGGTGCAGGTCTTCGGCGATCTCCTCGGGCCGGGGCAGGCGGCCGAGCCGCTGTTCCAGGCGGTCCGAGCCGCGGGCGACGGAGAGGTAGAGCTCCTGCATGCCGCGCGGGACCCGGACGGGCCAGGAGGTGTCGCGGAAGAAGCGCTTGATCTCGCCGGTGATGGTGGGGATCGCGTAGGTGACGAACTCGACGCCGCGTTCGGGTTCGTAGCCGTCGACGGCCTTGATCAGGCCGATCGTGCCGACCTGGAGGATGTCCTCCATGTCCTCGGCGCGGTGGCGGAAGCGGGCGGCGATGAAGCGCACCAGCGGCATGTTGAGCTCGATGATCGTGCCGCGCACGTAGCTGTAGGCGTGGCTCTCGCGGGCCAGCCCGGCCAGCCGGCCGAACAGCGCGTCGCTCAGCTGGCGGGCCTCGAACTTCCCCATCCGGCGCAGTTCCGCCGCCGACGGCCTGCGCGGCAGGCCGGGCGGTGCGTCGCGCGGCAGGTCAGGCGGTACGTCGGGCGGCAGGTCAGGCGGTACGTCGGGCGGAACGCCCGGGGGCGGGGCCTCCCGGCCGGCTGCTGCTTCCAGATGGATGGACACTTGATCGCTCCTGGCGTCGGGGTACACGCCCGCCGACACACGCGGATCCGCACCTCGTGCGTCGCGGACTTCTTCCCCAGGACCCGTGCCCGGCTTCCTCAAGCGCGGTCCCGGTGGCACCGTCCAAGGCGCCGGAGCAGCCGGAACGGTCACGGCCGCTGCACCAGTGGTCCTACCCCGGGAAACCCTTCCGACTCACGTTCCGGGTGTCTTCCTGCCCGGGTTCGCGTGATCGCGCATGTGGTTCGGCACGCCCGCTCGCGCCCGCGCAGCCTGGGCTGCGCGGGCGCGCGCGGGTGTGAGCGGGCGCGAGCGGACTCACCCACCGAGCGGGCCCGGCCGTCCCGGCTCGGCCGGCCGGGACGGCTCCTGGGGCCGCCGCGGCTGGACGAGGTCGACCAGCTGCATCATGCCGAGGTCCTCATGCTGGAGCTGGTGGCAGTGCAGGACGGTGCGGCCGGTGAAGTCCTCGAACTTGACCAGGAGGGTGACGGTGTCGCCGGGCCTGCCGCCGGCCAGGTCGACGGTGTCCTGCCAGACCGGCGGGTCGAGCCGTTCGCCGTTGCGGTGGGTGACGAGGACGTGGTTGGTGTGCAGGTGGAAGGGGTGGTGGAAGGCCGGCATGGTGTCGTCGGTGTGCACGGTCCACCGCTCGACGGTGCCGAGTTCCAGGGTGTGGTTGGCGTGTTCGGGGTGGAACAGGCCGTAGGCGCGGTCGCGGGTGAGGTCTCCGCCGGGGTCGGCCGCCGGGGTCGGGTGGCTGCCGAGGATGCGGTAGGCGTGGGGGAACGGCTGCTCGAAGACGTTCGCGTCGACGTGGAAGACCACCTTGCGGTCGCCGCCGGGGTCGGTGATGTCCTTCTCGTCGAGGAACGGCTTGCCCTGCGGGAGCGCGGTGGGCAGCTCCATCGGCGGCTGTACGGCCTCGCCCGCCACCTCGATGGTCATCAGCGGGACGCGCACGCCCTTGGCCCGCAGTTCGTACGTCCCCGCCTCGCCGCCCCGGACCAGTACGTCGGCGCGGTTGCCCACGGCCAGGGACACCGTCTCGGTGGCGACCGGCGCGGGGAAGGTCACACCGTCCATCGCGATCTGATGCAGGGTCAATTTCTTTTCACGACCTACGACTTGGAGTGCGAGGGTGGTGAAGCCGGTCGCCGCGACCAGGCGCCAGCGCTGGACCTCGCCGGGGCGCAGCGCGAGGGTGGGGTTGACCGCGCCGTTGACGGTGAAGGTGGACGGGGTGCCGGTGAGCGAGTTGTCGGCGGTGAACTCGGGGACCTTCCCGTCCCTGAGCTTGAGTTCGTTGACGCAGACGACGAGGTCGGCGGCGGCCTTGATCTGCGGCACCTCGTCGACGTCGCCCTCGACGACGATGACCCCGGCCATCCCGCCGACGATCTGTCCAGCGGTGGCGCCGTGCGCGTGCGGGTGGTACCAGAAGGTGCCCGCCGGGTGGCCGGGCGGGATCTCGACGGTGGTCAGGTAGCGCGGTTCCGGGGCGCCGGCCGCGGCCTCGTCGGCGGTGCGCGGCGGGAACAGGCGCAGGATGTTGTCGGCGTCCCCGGAGGGCGAGA
The DNA here is from genome assembly GCF_042721415.1 of Kitasatospora sp. NPDC058444. Lineage (NCBI taxonomy): Bacteria > Bacillati > Actinomycetota > Actinomycetes > Kitasatosporales > Streptomycetaceae > Kitasatospora > Kitasatospora sp. NPDC058444. The sequence goes on from NZ_JBHXLL010000013.1 coordinate 114,475, forward strand.
CGTGCAGGCCGTGGGTGTGCAGGTTGAAGGTGTTCGGCTGGTGCGGCCGGTTGTGGTCGCCGTGGTGCGGCGGGTTCGGCGGCAGGCCGTTGACCTGGGTCAGCCACAGCGCGTCCCCGGCGCGCACCCGCAGCGTCGGCCCCGGGATGGTGCCGTTGTAGGTGCGGGTGGTGACCGTCCCGTGGCCCGGGACGGCGGTGTCCGTGAACCGTACGTCGAGCACCTGGTCGAGCACCGCCCTCGACCCGTCGGAGGCGGTGCGCGGGCTCCGGACGGCCGGCTGCGGGAAGGGGGCCGCCGCTCTCGCGGGCGCGGCGAGGATCCCGTCGGAGCCCGCCACGAGGACGGCGACTGCGGGAACGGCTTTGAGTACCGATCGTCGACTGATTCCGACTTTTTCTCTCATAGCCGGGCAATCTAGGTCGCCTTCCGCTGGCCCACGGTCAGGCACACCGCAGGCCGACGAGGGGTTGGGCCTTCCGTACCACGCTACGAACGCTCCGGGTGGGTCAGGTTGGCGCCGTCCCGGGGGTCGAAGACGTGGATGCGCGCCGTGTCCACCCACAGCTCCAGCGGGCTGTCCTCGGCGGCCCGGGTGGCGGTGTTCAGCCGGGCCACCACGCGGTGCCCCTGCATGCCGGTGTCGGCCCGGCCCGAGTCGGCGGCGAGCTCGGCGAGTTCCTCGGTCGCCGCCGGTCCGCCCTCCTCCGCGAAGTGGACGTAGACGTCCGAGCCGACCGACTCCCGGACCTCGACGGTCACGGTGACGGTGACCCCGCCGGTGTGCGCCTCGGCCAGGGCCGCGTCCTCGAAGTCCTCGGGGCGGATGCCGACGATCAGTTCGCGCGGCGCGTCCGCGCGCTCCAGGGCGCGCCGGGTGCGGTCGTCCAGCGGCAGGTCCCCCAACGAGGTGCGCAGGGCGCCCTGCTCCAGCGCGGCGCCGAGGAAGTTCATCCCGGGCGATCCGATGAACCCGGCGACGAAGAGGTTCACCGGCTCGTCGTACAGCTCCTGCGGCGACCCGACCTGCTGGACGACGCCGGAGCGCATCACCACCACCCGGTCGCCGAGCGTCATCGCCTCGACCTGGTCGTGGGTGACGTAGACGGTGGTGGTGCCCAGCCGGCGCTGGAGGGCGGCGATCTGGGTGCGCATCTGCACCCGGAGCTTGGCGTCCAGGTTGGACAGCGGCTCGTCCATCAGGAAGGCCTTGGGGTCGCGGACGATCGCCCGGCCCATCGCGACCCGCTGGCGCTGCCCGCCGGAGAGGTTGGCCGGCTTGCGGTCGAGGTGCTGGGTGAGGTCCAGGATGCGGGCGGCCTCCTCGACCTTGGCGGCGACGGTCGCCTTGTCGACCTTGGCCAGGCGCAGCGCGAAGCCCATGTTGTCGCGCACGCTCATGTGCGGGTAGAGGGCGTAGCTCTGGAAGACCATCGCGATGTCCCGGTCCTTGGGCGCGCGGTCGTTGACCACCTCCCCGGCGATCCGCAGGGTGCCCTCGGTGATGTCCTCCAGCCCGGCGATCATGTTGAGCGTGGTGGACTTGCCGCAGCCCGAGGGGCCGACCAGGATCACGAACTCGCCGTCGGCGATGGTGAGGTCGACGTCGCGCACGGCGAGGGCGCCGTCCGGGTAGCGCTTGGTGATGCCCTCGAGGACGATCTCGGCCACGATCCGCCTTCCTGGTCCGCCGGGTGGGGCGGGCTCAACCGTTGAAACCTCAGTGCGGGAACTCGGGTGCTCGGACACGGGAACCCCGTGGGGCCCTCAGCCCTTGACGGCGCCGGCGGTGAGCCCGGCGACGATGCGGCGCTGGAACAGCAGCACGAAGATCACGATCGGGATCGTGATGATCACGGCGGCGGCCGCGATCGAGCCGGTCGGCTGCTCGAACTGGGAGCTCCCGGTGAAGAAGGCGATCGCCGCCGGAACCGTCCGGGCCGAGGTGGTGGAGGTCAGCGAGATCGCGAACAGGAAGTCGTTCCAGCAGAAGATGAAGACCAGGATGCCGGTGGTGAACACGCCCGGTGCCGCCAGCGGCGCGATGACCAGCCGGAACGCCTGCCAGGGCGTGGCGCCGTCCACCTTGGCCGCCTTCTCCAGGTCCCAGGGGATCTCCCGGAAGAACGCCGAGAGCGTGTAGATCGCCAGCGGCAGCGAGAAGGTCATGTACGGGATGATCAGCCCCGCCCAGGTGTCGAACAGGCCGAGCGCCCGCTCGATGTCGAACAGCGGCGAGACCAGCGAGATCGGCGGGAACATCGCGATCAGCAGGGACACCCCGATCAGCAGCCGCTTGCCGGGGAAGCGCAGCCGGGCCACCGCGTACGCGGCCATGGTGCCGAGCACGACCGCGATCGTGGTGGCGATCACGGCGATGCCGATCGAGTTGACCAGGGCGCGGGTGAACTCGGAGGTCTCGAAGATGCCGCGGTAGTTGGCCAGGGTCCACTGGCGGGGCACGAAGGCACCGTCGGAGAGGGTGCTCGGGTCCTTGAAGGAGAGCGCCACGATCCACCACACCGGGAAGAGCGCGTAGAGCACCACCACCAGGTTGGCGATGCCCCAGCCGGTGAGGCTCCGGGCGTGCCGGCCGCTCATCGGTGCTCCGGTTCCGCGCCGGGCGCGGCCGCGCCGAACAGCTTGACGAAGGCCAGCGCGATCAGGGCCACGCAGACGAAGATCAGCACCGAGATCGCCGAGCCGATGCCCAGGTTGAGCGCGGTGAAGAGGTTGTCGTAGCCGAGGATCGACACCGAGCCGGTGCCGTTGGAACCGCCGGTCAGCACGTAGATGTTGTCGAAGATCCGGAAGGCGTCCAGGGTGCGGAAGAGCAGGGCGACCAGGATCGCCGGCTTCATCAGCGGCAGGATCACCAGCCGCAGCCGCTGCCCGAAGCTCGCGCCGTCCACCATCGCCGCCCGGACCGTCTCCTCCGGGACGAGGGCCAGACCGGCGAGCAGCAGCAGCGCCATGAACGGGGTGGTCTTCCACACCTCCGCGAGGATGATCAGACCGATGGCCGGCCACTGCTCCGTCAGCGGGGCGCTGCCCTCCGGCAGCAGGGCGGCCAGGTAGCCGGTGCCCGGCGTCCAGGCGTACTGCCAGGAGTAGGCCGCCACCACGGTGACGATCCCGTACGGCACCAGCACCGCGGTGCGCACCGTGCCGCGCCCGAAGAGCGTCCGGTGCATCACCAGCGCGAGCGCCAGGCCGAGCACCAGCTCGACGGCCACCGACACCACGGTGATCAGCACCGTGACGCCGAGCGCCTGCCACCAGAACGGCGAGGTCAGCACCGCACCGTAGTTGGCCAGCCCGACCCAGTGCGCCTGCGCCGGGAAGCGCAGGTCGTAGCGCTGGAGGGACAGGTAGACGGCGTAGCCGATCGGGTAGGCGGTGACGGCGAGCATCACGATCACCGCGGGGGCGCACAGCAGCAGGCCCAGCCGGCGTTCCTGGCGGGCCCCGCGCGAGGGCCCGGCCGCCGGCGGCGCGGCCGCGGCGGCGGCCTCGGTGGACGGTGTCACGGGATCAGCCCCTTCGAGCCGAGGGCGTCCTCGATCTGCCCGCGGAGGTCGGCCACGTCCTTCTCCGGGTGGATGTCGGCGGGCGGGGAGAGGGTGTGCGAGACGGCGATGGAGACGTTCTGGTAAGCCGGGGTCTGCGGGCGCACGCTGGCGGAGTCGAGGGCGGCCAGCACGTCGGCCGCGAACGGGTAGCTGGCGGTGAGCTCGGCCGCCTCGTACAGGCTGCGCAGCGAGGGCGGCAGGCCGCCCTTCAGCGCGTTGGTGAGCTGGTTGTCGCGGTCGCGCAGGCAGAGGGTGGCCTCGGCGGCGAGGTCGGGGTGCCGGCTGTAGGAGCCCACCGCGAGGTCGATCCCGCCGATGGTCACGCTGGCGGGGCGGTCGGCGCTCACCGCGGGGTACGGGGCCCAGCGGAAGTGCGGGAACAGCTCGGGCTGGTTGGCCTTCATCGAGGGGTAGACGAAGGGGTAGTTGAGTTCGAAGGCGGCCGTCCCGGACTCCATCGCGAGCCGGTTCTGGTCCTCCATCTGGTTCGGCAGCGAGGGGTCGGCGGCCACGGACGTCGCCAGGTCGTGCATCACCCCGGCGGCCGTGACGGCGGGTGCCCCGAGCGAGGGCGCCTGCGCGTCGGGGGTGAGGATCGTGCCGCCCGCGCTGGTGACCAGGGTGTTGAACCAGACCGTCAGCCCCTCGTACTGGGCGCCCTGGATCTCCACGAAGTGCGGCTTGCCCTGGTCGGCCAGCTCCTGCGCCCGGGAGAGCATCTCCGCCCAGGTCCTCGGCGGGGCCGGCACCAGGTCGTCGCGGTACCAGAGCAGCTGGGTGTTGGAGTTGTACGGCACGGCGTACAGCCGGTCCCGCCAGGTCGCGGTGCGCACCGCCGCGTCGAGGGTGTCGGCGGTGGCCCGCTCGCGCATCCCGCCGGTCCACTCGCGGATCCAGCCGGCCTCGGCGAACTCGGCGGGCCAGGTGACGTCCAGGCCCAGGATGTCCACGTCGGCGTCGTGCGCCGCCATCCGGCGCACCAGCTGCTGGCGCTGGCCGTCGGCGCCGCGGGGCAGCTTGTTGTAGTGGATCGTGTAGCGGCCGCCGGACTGCTGCCCGCAGCGGTCGGCGGCCTGCTGGAGGGCGCCCGAGTCGTCCGGGAAGTTGTACCAGTTCAGGGCGACCGGGCCGGTGCTCCCACCGTCACCGCAGCCCACCAGGGCGGAGGCGAGCACGGCCAGTCCGGCGGCGGCGCTCGCCCACCGCGAGCGGAGATCGGGGACCCTCGGCATCGTTCTCCCGCGCTGGGACGGACCGGTCCGGCCGACCCTAGCCGGGCTCCCCCGCCGGGCCCGGGCGTCGCCGCGCCGCGGGCCGGGCGACCAGCCGGACGGCCGAACCGGGCCCGGGGCCGGGAGGCGCGGGCCGGAGCCAGTGCCGGGAAGCGCCGGGAGGATCCTGGCCGCCGGGAGGCGCCGGCCGGGGCCCGCGCGGATACTGGGCGCACACGCAGAGACCTCCGACCGCGCCGGAACCCGAGGAGCCACGCCGTGACCGGACCCGTCGCCGCCGGACCCGTCGTCGTGGGATTCGACGGCTCGCCCGAGAGCCTGGCCGCCGCCGCCTGGGCCGCCCGCGAGGCGCAGCGCCGCGGCCTGCGCCTGGACGTCCTCCAGGCCTGGCCCCGGCCGAAGCACCTCGCGCCCGGCAGCGAGCCGGGCGACCACCCCGCGCTGGCACAACTCGCCGAGCGCGAGGGCGAGTTGCTTGCCATCGCGCCGGAGGTGACGGTCGCCGCCACCTCCGTGGCCGGCGACCCCGTCGAGGCACTGGAGGCCGCCGGGCGCACGGCCTCCGTGCTGGTGCTCGGCTCGCGCGGGCTGGGCACGCTGCGCGGCTTCCTGGTCGGCTCGGTCAGCCAGGAGGTGCTGCGGCGGGCGGCCTGCCCCGTCGTGCTGGTCCGGGCCGGCGGGGACGAACCGGACGGCGCGGTGACGGTCGGCCTGGACCTGGCGCACCCGGCGGACAAGGTGCTGGCCTTCGCCTTCGAGGCCGCCGCGCTCCGCTCGGCGCCGCTGCGCGTCGTCCACGTCTGGTCCCCGCCGGCCGGCAGCGAGTACATGTCCTACGGGGCGATCGGCGGGCTGGAGCGCGAGGTCTCGGCCGTCGAGGACGACGGGCTCGCGCGGGCCCTGGAGCCCTGGCGGGCCCGGTACCCCGAGGTGGAGGTGACCACCGAGCTGATCCGCGGCAAGCCCTCCGTCGACCTGGTGGACGCCACCGCGACGGCCCGGCTGCTGGTCGTCGGCCGCCGGATCCGGCACCTGCCGCTGCGCCACCACCACCTCGGCCCGGTGGCGCACGCCGCGATCCACCACGTGCACTGCCCGGTCGCCGTCGTCCCGTACGGCTGACCGGCCCGGGAGCACGGGAGAGCTCGGCGGCCCGGGACGTCAGCGGGGCCCGGACGTCAGCGGGGCCCGGACGTCAGCGGGCTCGGGGGGCGAGGCCGACCGGGCAGACCACCGGGGTGCCGTGCACCGGGTCGGTGAGGATCACGCTCTCCACCCCGTACAGCTCGCGCACCAGCTCCGGGGTGACGATGTCGCGCGGGGCGCCCTGGGCGGCCACCCGGCCGTCACGCATGGCCACCATGTGGTCGGCGTAGCGGCAGGCGGTACTCAGGTCGTGCAGGACGAGGACGACCGTGCGGCCGCGCCAGGTCAGGCCGCGCACCATCTCCAGCACCTCCAGGGCGTGGCCCATGTCCAGTGCCGAGGTGGGTTCGTCCAGCATCAGGATGTCGGTGTCCTGGGCGACGGCCATGGCGATCCAGGCGCGCTGGCGCTGGCCGCCGGAGAGGGTGTCCAGCGGACGGTCGGCCAGTTCGTGCAGGTCGGCGGCGGTGAGCGCGTGCTCGACCGCCTCGGCGTCGGCCGCGGACCACTGCCGCAGCAGGCCCTGGTGCGGCTGGCGGCCGTAGCGGACCAGGTCACGGACGGTCAGCCCGTCCGGGGCGGTGGCGGACTGCGGCAGCAGGCCGATGATCCGGGCGATCGCGCGGGTGGACAGCGAGGTCAGCGGCCTGCCGTCGAGCAGCACGGCGCCGGAGCGCGGGGCGATCGTCCGGGCCAGGCCGCCGAGCAGGGTGGACTTGCCGCAGCCGTTCGGGCCGACGATGACGGTGACCTGCCGCTGCGGCAGTTCGAGGTCCAGCTCGCGGACGACGACGGTGCGGTCGTGGCCGAGGCTGAGCGCGCTGGCCGCGAGCCGGGGCGCTCCGGCGGTGATCGCAGCGGTCGCAGCGGCCTCGTCGGTCGCGGCGGTCGTGGCTGCGGTCGCGGTGCGGGCGGTCATGCGGTCCTCCGGGGGCGGGTGGTGAGCAGCAGCCAGAGCAGGTACGGGCCGCCCACGACGGCGGTGACCAGGCCGGCCGGCACCTCGATCGGCGACAGGGCGGTGCGGCCGATCAGGTCGGCGAGCAGGGTGAAGGCGGCTCCGGCGGCGGCCGAGGTGAGCACCGGCACGCAGCGCGGTCCGGCGATCCGGCGGGCGGCCTCGGGCGCGGCGAGCGCGATCATGCCGAGCGGCCCGGCGACGGCCACCGCCAGACCCGCGCAGAGCACGGCGACCACCAGGACGCCGGCCCGCAGGCCGCGCACCCGTACGCCCAGCCCGGTGGCGACGGCGTCGGAGAAGCGCAGCAGCGACAGCCGGCGGCCGAGCAGCACGGCGGCGGGCAGGCAGACCAGCAGGCCGAGGCCGAGGTGGCCGACGGCGTCGGCGTCCCGACTGTTGAGGGTGCCGACCGTCCAGGCGTAGGCGGAGTTGGCGGCGTCGATGGCGGCCCGGGAGAGCATCAGGTCGGTCACCGCGCCGAAGACCGCGCCGATGCCGAGGCCGACGACAAGGAACCGGTAGCCGTTGCGGCCGGCCCCGCCGCCGAGGGCGAAGGCGAGCGAGGCCGCGGTGGCGGCGCCCACCAGGGCGGCGGCGGAGGGCAGCAGCTGGGTGGCGACGCCGGTGACGGAGGCGACGGCGAAGGCGGTGGCGCCCTCGTTGAAGCCGACGGTGTCCGGGGTGGCCAGCCGGTTCTGGGCGAGGGTCTGCATCAGGCAGCCCGCGACGCCGAGGGCGGCGCCGACGGCCAGCGCGGCCTCGGCGCGGGGCAGCCGCAGCCGCTCCACCAGCAGCACGTCGCGCGCGGTGCCGTCGCCGAAGGCGGCGCGCAGGGCGGTCACCGGATCGAGGTCGGTCTCGCCGACGGCCAGGCAGACGGCGGTCAGCGCGACGAGTACGAGCAGCAGGGCGGTGCAGCCGAGCAGCGGCCGGACCGGGACGAGCACCGAGCGGCCGCCCAGGGCGAGCAGCCGGGTGCCGGGCGGGGTCGGCCGGCGGGCACCGGGTGTGCTCGGCGGCCGGGTCCCGGCCGACGGCGTGTCAGGGCTCGCGGCGTTCTTCACGGTGTCGGCTTTCACGGTCTTCACGGTGGAGGTCACAGCGCGGGCATCCGGTGCGAGCGGACGACGGCGACCAGGACGGGGGCGCCGCACAGGGCGGTCATCACGCCGAGCGGCATCTCGTACGGGCGGGCGACCAGCCGGGAGGCCACGTCGGCGAGCAGCACGACGGCGGGCCCCAGCAGGGCGGAGACCACGAGCAGTCGGCGCAGGTCCGGGCCGACCAGGGCGCGGGCGGCGAAGGGCACCACCAGGCCGACGAAGGAGACCGGTCCGGCGATCGCGGTGGCGGCGCCGACCAGCAGGGCGACGGCGGTCACCGCGAGGGCGCGGGCCCGGCGGGGCTTGTGGCCGAGCCCGGTGGCGACGTCGTCGCCGAGGCTGAGCGCGGTCAGCGCCGGGCCGGAGAGCCCTGCCAGGACCAGGCCGAGCAGCAACACCGGGAGCACGGCCAGCAGTTGGTCGGTGCCGCGGCCGGCGACCGAGCCGATGGTCCAGAACCGGATCTCGTCGGCGGCCCGGGCGTCGGCCAGCAGCAGCACGGAGGAGCCGGCGTTCATCAGCCCGCTGAGCGCCGCCCCGGCGAGCACCAGTCGGACGGGGTCGTCGCCGGTGCCGCGCAGCCGGGCCGCGCCGAGCGCCAGCAGGCAGCCGGCGGCGGCGCCCAGCACGGCGACGTACGGGCCGACGCCGGCGGCGCTGGCGCCGAGCACGATCGCGATCACGACGGCGAAGGAGGCGCCGGTGCTGACGCCGAGCAGGCCGGGCTCGGCCAGCGGGTTGCGGGCGGCGGCCTGGAGCACGGTGCCGGCCACGCCGAGCGCGAGCCCGACCGCGAGGGCCACGGCGGTGCGCGGGGCGCGCAGGTGGAAGACGGTGAACCGGGAGTCGGAGTCGCCGTCACCGAGCAGGGTGGCGAGCGCACGTGACGGCCCCACGTCGCCCGCTCCGAGCAGCAGGCTCGCCAGGACGGCGGCCAGCAGTATCGCGCCGGCGGGCAGCAGTCCGCGCAGCAGGAGTGATCGGAATGTCACACCGGGCCTCCCCGTCAGGGCCTTACGTATGGTTAGGCTAACCTCAGAAAAACGGTTCGTCCGTAAACTACCATTACTCGGAGAACACCCATGCTTGGCACCCGCTTTACCAGGACCCTGCTCGGCGCGGCCGTCGTCGGCACCCTCTCCCTGGGGCTGACCGCGTGCGGCTCCTCGGGTTCCGGCAGCTCCGCGGGTGACGCCGGCTCCTCGTCCGCCGCCGCCGCGAAGGACGGCAAGCGCAGCATCGACACCGCCTTCGGCGCCGTGGAGGTCCCGGCCGCCGCCAAGCGGGTCGTCGCACTGAACGACACCTCGCTCGACACCGCCCTCTCACTCGGCGTCACCCCGGTGGGCACCAGCTCCAGCCGCGGCGGCACCACCGCCCCCGCCTACCTGAAGGCCGACGCCATCCCGCTGGTCGCCACGGTCAAGGAGCCCAACATCGAGGCCGTCCTGAAGGCCGCCCCCGACCTCATCCTGGCCTCCTCGGGCATCGAGAAGTCCCAGTACGAGAAGCTCTCCGCGGTGGCCCCGACCGTCGTCCCCAAGGCCGGCGACTGGCGCTCGGTGCTCGCCGTGTACGGCGACGCGCTCGGCCACAAGGACGACCTGGCCACCAAGCTGGACGCGCTGGACAAGCGCGCCGCCAAGGCCGGCGAGGGCAGGACCGGCAGCGCCGTCGTGATGCGCTGGATGCCCAACGGGCCGATCGTGATGAACACCACCAACATGCCCGGCGACCTGCTGAAGAAGGCCGGCGCCGGCACCCTGCCGATCGCCGACGGCCTGGGCGCCCAGCCCCACTCGGACCCGCTGTCCCTGGAGAACCTCAACAAGGCCGACGCCGACCGGGTGTTCGTCGCCACCCTGAACGCCGAGGGCGAGAAGGCCCTGGAGACCGCCCGCAAGCAGGAGGCCTTCACCCGCCTCAAGGCCGTCGGCACCGACCAGGTCATGGGCGTCGACGGCCAGGTGTGGAGCAGCAGTTCCGGCCCGATCGCGGCGGAGAAGGTCGTCGAGGACATCGAGAAGGCCTTCGCCCCGAAGTAGTCGCACCGACCGGGGAATTCCCCCCCCGGGGGAAAAGTGAAGGGCTGTCACCGGAGTGGATTCGGCGACAGCCCTTCCGCCATGCCCTGGGTCAGGGACCGGCGGCCCCGGACGACGGTCCGGGGCCGCCGGTCACGCCTCCAGGACCAGCCGCAGGAGTTCGCGCAGCGACGCGCGCTGGTCGGCGTCGAGCCGGGCCAGCGGGTCACCGGCGAAGGGCATGCGGGCCCGCAGGTCGGCGACGACGTCGCGGCCGGCGGTGGTGGCGGCGACGCGCTTGACCCGGCGGTCGTCGGGGTCGACGCTGCGCTCGACCAGGCCGCGGGACTCGAGGCGGTCGACGATCACCGTCACATTGGACGGCTCCGCGTGCAGCCGCTCGGCGATCCGGCGCGTCGGGACCGGGGCCTCGGCGGCGAGCAGCGCCTTGGCCTGCAGCGCGGTCAGGTCGTGGACCGCCGCGGCCGCCTCGGACTCCCGGCCGTAGCGGCGGTTGATGGCCGCGAAGAGTCCGACGATCTCCTGGGTGAGGTCATCCGATGGGTGGGACATGGCCACCAGGGTATCCAGGTGCTTGACAGAGTGAAATGTCAGACCACATAGTTATGAATCATAGTGGTTATGATCAATAAGTATGTGGAGTTCGACGAGATGAGCGACAAGACCGTCCTGATCACCGGCACCTCCTCCGGCATCGGCCTGGCCACCGCCGTCGCCGCCGCCCGCGGCGGCTGGCACGTGATCGCCACCATGCGGAACACCGCGAAGGCCGGCCCGCTGCTGGCGGCCGCGGAGGCGGCCGGGGTCACCGTCGACGTCCGGACGCTGGACGTCACCGACCCGGCGTCGGTCGAGGCCTGCCTGGCCGGCGTCGACCGGCTGGACGCACTGGTCAACAACGCCGGCGCCGGCCACATCGGCACCCTGGAGCAGGAGAGCGTGGACGACGTCCGCGCCGTCATGGAGGTCAACTTCTTCGGGGTGCTGCACGTCACCAAGGCCGCCCTGCCCCTGCTGCGCGCGAGCAAGGGCCGCGTGCTGACGGTGACCAGCGTCGGCGGCGTGGTCGGCCAGCCCTTCAACGAGGCGTACTGCGCCGCCAAGTTCGCGGTGGAGGGCTACATGGAGTCCCTCGCCCCGGTCGCGGCCACCGCCGGGGTGTCCGTCAGCGTCGTCGAACCGGGCGCGGTGGCCAGCGAGTTCGTCGGCAACGTGGGCCTGGCGGACGACGCGGCCGAGCAGGCCGGGCCGTACGCCCCGGCCCTGGCCGCCTACCTGGACCGCACCCGCGGTGCCTTCGCCAACGCCCAGGCCGCCGAGGAGGTGGCCGCCGGCATCCTCGACCTGCTCGCCGCCGAGCGCCCCGCCTTCCGGATGCTCACCTCCGACGCCGCCCGGGCCTTCGCCGGGGTCAAGCTCAAGGACCTCGACGGCTCGGCCGTGCAGGCACTGACCGCGGGCTGGGTCGCCCGCTGATCACCGCCGTACGAGCCCCGCGACCGGCGGGACAGCCGCCCGGATCCCGACCGGCGCCCGCTCTCCGGTGACGGCTCACGCCCCGGCGGCCGGGGCGCCGGTCACCGGGGTGGGCACGCCGCTCCCGCGGGGCGGGGACGCCGCCGGCGACGCGCCGCGGCCCCCGGAGCGGGACGGGCGCCTCAGTCCAGGAGCTTCGCCAGCACCCGGTCGAGCGCGCGGAGGTCCTCCGGCGACAGCGCGAGCAGCGCGTCCGGCGGGGTGGTGAGGATCCCGGTGGCGAGCGCGGCCTTCGCCTCCCCCTCCTCGGTGAGGTGGACCAGCTTGGAGCGCCGGTCGGCCGGGTTGGTGATGCGTTCCGCGAGACCGCGCCGCACCAGATCGTCCACGATGACGGTGGTGTACGGCGGGTCGGCGGTCAGCCGCTCGGCCAGCTCCCGCAGGGTGATCGGGCCGGCGGCGAGCCGGCGCAGCGCCCTGACCCGGCTGAAGCTCATGCCGAGGGCGTCGGCGACGGTCTTGCGGCGGTCGTGGCGTTCCAGCACGAGCGCGTACATCCCCTGCCAGACCCGGGCCGCCGTGGCGGCGGCCGTCCCGCTCGCCGCCGGGTGCCCGCCGGTGTCGAGGCGCTCCATCAGGCGTCCACCGTCTCCTTCGTCTCCGTGCTTCCCTCGGCCGCCTCCTCGGCGGCGAGCCGCTGCGCCGCGCGCTCAGCCGTCGCCCGGGCCCAGCGGCCGGAAGTGAGCGTACCGGTGACCAGCACCGCGGCCCCGCAGCCGGCGATGATCCACCACGCCGTCCGGGCCGCGCCGGTGAAGGCCGCCGGGTCCGCCAGGGCGCTGCCGGCCATCAGGGCACCGGTCACCGCGACGCCCAGGGACTGGCCGACCTGCCGGCTGGTGGAGGCCACGGCCGCCGCCACTCCGGCCTGCGAGCGCGGCATCCCGGAGACGGCGGTGTTGGTGATGGGCGCGTTGACCAGGCCGAAGCCGGTGCCGAAGAGCAGGAAGGCGAGCACCAGCAGCCCGGTCGGCAGGTGCTCGGAGTAGCCGACCGCCTGGAGCACGGCGCTCGCGGTCAGCGCCGACCCGGCCAGCAGCAGCGGCGCGCGCGGCCCCCGGGAGGCCACCATCCGGCCGGACAGCGGCGCGGTGAGCAGCGACATGACCGCCATCGGCAGCATGAACAGCCCGGCGTGCAGCGGGTCGAGGCCGCGGACGTCCTGGAGGTACAGGGAGCTGAGGAACAGGAAGCCGCCGAGGCCGGCGAAGGCGGCGACCGCGATCACGGTGGCGCCGGAGAACGGCGCGGAGCGGAAGAACCGCAGGTCGATCAGCGGGTCGGTGCGCCGGGGTTCGTACCACAGCAGGCCCAGCAGGGCACCGAGGGCGGCCGCGGCGCAGCCGAGCACCACGGGCGAGGTCCACCCGAGCTCCGGCGACTCGATGATCGCGTAGGTGAGGGCGGCGAGCAGCGCGACGACCAGCAGCTGGCCGACCGGGTCCACCCGGCGGGTGCGGGCCGCCCGCGACTCCGGCACGTAGCGGGTGGTGAGGAAGAGCGCGGCCAGGCCGATCGGGACGTTGATCCAGAAGATCGCCCGCCAGCCGGCCGACTCCACCAGCGCCCCGCCGATGATCGGCCCGGCGGCCATGCTGATGCCGACCACGCCGCTCCAGACGCCGATCGCCCGGGCGCGCTGCCGGGAGTCGGTGAAGGTGTTGCTGATGATCGACATGGCGACGGGGTTGAGCATCGATCCACCGACCGCCTGGAGCATCCGGGCGGCGATCAGCCAGCCGAGTCCGGGGGCCAGGCTGCACAGCAGGGAGGCGGCGGTGAACACCACCAGTCCGATCCGGAACACCCGGCGGCGGCCGATCCGGTCGGCGGTCGAGCCGGAGAGCATCAGCAGGCTCGCCAGCACCAGGGTGTAGGCGTCGACCGTCCACTGGAGGCCGGACACCGTGGTGTCCAGGTCGCGCCGGACGGCGGGCAGGGCCACGTTCAGGATGGTGTTGTCGAGGCTGACGATCAGCAGGCTCATGCAGCAGATGGCGAGCACGAGCCATGGCCGCGGTCGAGCGGCATCGGGCATGACGAACGCTCCAGATTTATTTGTGTTGTTGTAATCATTGTGAGCATACAACTAACTCGCCGGGCAACTCCACCCACGTCCGACCGTCGGCAGCCCCTCGACCCGCGCCTGTGCCTCCCCTCCGGCCCCGGACGACGAAACGGCCGCGCCCCGCCGATGTCCTCGGCGGGGCGCGGCCGTTCGGGCCTGCGGGGGTCAGGCCTTCTTGACCACGCTGGACTTGAGCTGCATGGCGCCGAAGCCCTCGATGCGGCAGTCGATGTCGTGCCCGTCGACGCCGTCCACCAGGCGGATGTTGCGGACCTTGGTGCCGGCCTTGATGCCGGAGACGCTGCCCTTGACCTTCAGCGCCTTGACCACCGTCACGGTGTCGCCGTCGCTCAGCACGTTGCCGACGGCGTCCTTGATCACGCGCTCACCGGCCGGCGCGCCGGCCTGCCCGTCGCCGCCGGGCACCCACTCGTGGGCGCACTCAGGGCAGACCATGAGGGCGTTCATCTCATAGGTGTACTCGCTGGAGCACTGCGGGCACGGGGGAAGGTTGTCGCTCATGTGTTCAGGATATCCAGGTGTTCGAAGGCGGTCTGCGGACGAATGAGGAGGTCGGCGGGGGTTCCGGAACCGGTCAGCCGCCGCTTCCGGCGGGTGCGAGGCCGTGGTCGGCGGGCGCCTGCCGGTCGTGCAGGTGGGTACGGGCGTGGGCGATGGCCTCGGGGGTGGTGGCGAAGACATGGCCGTCGGCGCGCAACCGGTCGAGCACGCCGAGGGCGTCCAGCGGACGGTGGTGCTCGTCGCGGATGCCGGAGACCAGGACGAGGGTGCCGCGCCGCCGGAGCTCGGCGATGGCGTCACCGAGGACGGTCGCGCCGCTGGCGTCGATCGCGCTGACCCGCGACATCCGCAGGATCGCGACCTCGACCTCGGCGGACCCGGTGAGTTCGAGCAGGAAGCGGTGCGCCGCCGCGAACAGCAGCGGCCCGTCGATCCGGTAGGCGACGATGTGCTCGGCGAGCAGCGCCTGCTCCTCCTCGTGGTGGTCGGCGGGCGGCAGGTCGGCGTGCAGCGGGACCTGCTCGACCTTGGCCGCGCGGGCGACCGCGGCCAGCGCCAGGGCGCCGGAGACCAGCATGCCGACCACCACGGCGGTGACCAGGTCGAAGGCCAGGGTGGCGACGGCGGTCAGCGCCAGCACCGCGGCCTCCCCGCGCCCGGTCCGGGCCAGCGCCCGCAGCGAGCCGACCTGGACCATCCGGAGGGCGGTGGCGATCAGCACCCCGGCCAGCGCGGCCAGCGGGATCCCCGCGACCAGCGGCGCGGCGGCGAAGACGATCACCGCGAGGACGGCGGCGTGGACGAGGGCGGCGAGCCGGGAGGCGGCACCCGAGCGCACGTTGACGGCGGTACGGGCGATCGCGCCGGTCGCGGCGACGCCGCCGAACAGCGGGGCGGCCAGGTTGGCCAGGCCCTGGCCGAACAACTCGCGGTCACTGTCGTGCCGTTCCGACACGCTCATCGCGTCCGCGGCCGTCGCGGACATCAACGACTCCAGCGCGGCCAGCGCGGCGACGGCGAACGCGGAGGGCAGCAGCGCCGGGACGGCGGAGAGGTCGAGGAAACCGAGCGAGGGGGCGGGCAGGCCGGTGGGCAGGTGGCCGATCGTGGCCACCGGCAGGTCGGCGAGCCTGGCGACGACCGTGACGGCGACGACGGCGAACAGCGAGAACGGCAGCGCGGGCCGCAGCCGCACGCCGACCAGCATCACGGCCGCCACCGCGAGCGCCACGCCGACGGCCGCCCAGTGCGGGGCGGCGGCGAACTCGCGGGCGGCCCTGGCGGCGACGAGTGCGGGATTGTCGCCCTCGGGCTTCGTGACGCCGAGCGCGCCGGGCACCTGCTGGAGGGCGATGACCCCGGCGATGCCGACGGTGAAGCCCTCCACCACGGGCACCGGCACGTACGCCATCCAGCGCCCGGCCCGGACCAGGGCGAGGACCACCAGGACCACCCCGGCCAGCAGGCCGACGGTCAGCACGCCGTCGGTGCCGTAGCGGGCGACGATCGGGACGAGGACGACCGTCATGGCACCGGTCGGCCCGGACACCTGGAGGTTGGAGCCGCCGAAGACGGCGGCCAGCGCCCCGGCCACGACGGCGGTGGCCAGTCCGGCCTCGGCGCCCGCCCCGGAGGAGATGCCGAACCCGAGGGCCAGCGGCAGCGCCACGATCGCCACCGTGAGGCCGGCGAGCAGGTCCTTGCGCGGGGAGCGTCCCATGGTGGCGAGGAGCGCCCGGGTGGGCAGGACGGCCCGTATCCGTTCGCCCGCGACGGTGGCGAGACTCATGCCGCGCCCTCCCCCGACCGGCCGGCTGCCGGCCGTCGTTCGCCGATTGCCGCGGTCACGACCGCCCCTTCCTGCGTCCGCCGGTGGCGCCCGGACGCGCCTCGTACCGGTCCAACGGCTCGCCAGCATGTATGAACTTGAAGAATTTTTCAAATCACTTGTTTCGCATGTGGTGGATCCCGACGGTAGTGGCCTCCTGCGGTCGAAACGGGTGCGGGCGCCGGTTCCGGCGCGGGCGCGGGTGGGGGTGCCGGTTCCGGCACGGGTGCGGGTGCGGGTGCGGCCCGCGCTCGGTGAGCCGCACCCGCCCGGCAGGCGGTCGCGCTACGACGTGTAGGTGAACGTCACCAGGCCCGGGCCGCTGGTGCCACCCGCCGTGGTCACCGTGACGTCCACCGGGCCGGGCCGGTCGGCCGCCGGGGCGGTGGCGGTGCACAGCTGCGGGCCGCAGGAGTGGCGGGCGGCGGGCCGGCCGCCGAAGGAGACCGCGCCGCCGGCCAGGTCGGCGCCGGTCAGGACGACCGCGGTGCCGCCGCCGACCGGGCCCGAGGGGGCGTTCAGCCCGGAGAGCGAGGGGGCCGACGGGGGCGCGGGCGGGGCGCCGGTGTAGTCGAACGCCGCCGGGGCCACGGCCGTCCCGCCCGGTCCGACCACCGTGACGGCGGCGCTGCCCGAGCCGCCGGGCGTGGTCACCGCACAGGCGGTGTCGGTGCACCCGCCGGGCGCCGGGACGCCGCCGATCAGCACCATCGCTCCGGCCAGGCTCTCACCGGTGACGGCCACGGGGGTGCCGCCCGCGCCCGGGCCGGTGGTGGCGCTGACGGAGTCGATCCGCGCCGTCGAGGCGAACAGCGGAGGCAGCGGACCGATGCCGAGCAGATGGGTGCGGACGTGCCCGGTGGGGATGGTGTCGTTGGCGTTGGCCACCCGCGCGGTGATCGCGCCGGCGACCGGACCGGCCCCCTCCGCGACGACCGGGATCCTCATGGACTCCTCCGCCCCGGGTCGGCGGTTGCCCTCCAGGACGGCCTCCAGGTGGCGGCCGTCGGGCGAGACGGTCTGGGTGAAGCCCGGACCCGCACGGCATGTGGCGCGATCCCGCGCTCCCCCGTCGCGCCGTCACCCGCCCAGCGGCGCGGGCAGCGGGCGCGAGTGCAGGACGTCCAGCCGGGACACCGCCCTGGTCACCACCACGTACAGCCGGTGCAGACCGCGCGCCTCGGCCTCCACGATGGCGGCCGGCTCCAGCACCACCACGTGGTCGTACTCCAGCCCCTTCACCAGCGAGGCCGGCAGCACCGTCACCCGGGCCGTGGTGCCGACCTGCTCGGCCGCCCCGGTCGGGATTCCCGCGGCGAGCAGCGCCTGGGCGGCCTCCGTCGCCACGCCGTCCGCCGCGATCACCGCGATCGAGCCCTCCCGCCCCAGCGCGGCCCGCACCGCCGCGACCGCCGCTGTGCCCAGGCCACCCCCGGCCACCCGCCGCACCGTCAGCTCGCCGTCCTGCCGCAGCGAGACGGCCGGCGGCACGTCCACGTCCAGCGCGCCCAGCAGGGTGTTGGCGAGGGCCGTCACGGCGGCCGGGACCCGGAATCCGGTGGTCAGCGGAACCACCGCGGCCTGCGGCTTGCCCAGGTGGGCGAGCTGTTCGGGCCAGCTGCGGGCGGCCCACGGGGCGGTCGCCTGGGCGAGGTCGCCGAGGACGGTCAGGGAGCCGAAGGCGCTGCGGCGGGCGATCGCCCGGCACTGCATCGGGGAGAGGTCCTGGGCCTCGTCCACCACCACGTGGCCGAAGCCGGCCGGGCGTTCGATCAGGCCGGCGACCTCGTCCAGGAGCATCAGGTCGTGCTCGGACCACGTGGCGCTCTTCTCCGAACGCGGCGGCCGGCGCCACAGGATCGCCGCCTGTTCCTCGGGGCCGAGCACCCCGCCGGCGGCCTCGGCCAGCAGGGCGGGGTCGCTCAGCAGGGCGGCGACCACGGTCTCCGGGCGCAGATTCGGCCAGGCGGCTTCGAGGAAGGCCGCGACCGGCCGGCAGCGGCCGATCTTCCGCGACCAGGCGCCGGAGCGCACGCCGGTCCGCCGCTCGGCCTGGTCCTGGAGCATCGCCACCACCCGGGTGCGCAGGCTCTCCCGGCCGATCGCGTACGGCGGCGCCTGCTCGCGCAGTTCGGCGACCGTCCGGTCGAGCCGCTCCGGCGACACCCGCCACCGGTAGGAGCCGTCCGGCACGACCAGCGGCTCCGAACCCTCCGTCCGGATACGGCCGTACAGCGCCCGGCGCAGCACCGTCGCCATCCGCGCGTCCTGCTTGACCGCGGCGGCCCGCTCGTCGTCCACCGAGGTGACCGGCCGGGTGGCGACCAGGTCCTCGACGGTGCGCTGGGTGACGTCCATCTCGCCGAGCGCGGGGAGCACCTCGGCGATGTAGCGCAGGAAGGTCCGGTTGGGGCCGATGACCAGCAGGCCGCTGCGCTGGATCCGCTGCGGGAAGCTGTAGAGCAGGTACGCGGCGCGGTGCAGCCCGACGGCCGTCTTGCCGCTGCCGGGCGCGCCCTGCACGCAGATCGACTCGCTCAACTCGCCCCGCACCAGCGCGTCCTGCTCGGGCTGGATGGTGGCGACGATGTCCCGCATCGGGCCGGTGCGGGGCCGCTCGATCTCGGCGGCCAGGATGCCGCCCGCACCGCCGTCCGGGCCGTTCCCACTGTCCGCGCCGTTCCCGCCGTTCCCGCTGCCCGCACCGTCCACCGAGCCGTTCCCGCTCTCCGCGCCGAGGGGCTCGTCCTCCAGCCCGGTCAGCTCCCCCGGCGCGCCCTGGCTCCACGGCGCCCAGCCGAACCGGCGGCGGCGCGCGAGCCCGAGCGGGGCGTGGGCGCTCGCCTGGTAGAACGTCCGGGAGACCGGGGCCCGCCAGTCGACCACCAGCGGCGGCACCGTCGGGTCCTCGGAGATCCGCCGGCGGCCCACGTAGTAGCGCTGCCGCCGGTGGTCCCCGGCCTCCGCCGTGTCGGCGAAGTCGAGGCGGCCGAAGAAGGACGGACTCGGAGGCAGCTCCTTCATCCGCTTGGCGCGGGTGCGCAGGTACCGGCCGAGTGCCTCCGCGCTGGCACCGTCGCCGGAGACGTCCTCCGCGGCGACGACCTGGTGGCTCGCGTCCTCGACCTGCCGGGCCGTCGCCACCCGGCAGACCTCGACGTAGGCCCGCTCCCGCTCCAGTTCGCCGTCGAGGTTCCGGGGTTCCGAGGTCATCGTTCGCGTCCCTTCCCACACAACGGGCTCACCTGCTCTCGAAGTCCAGCATAACTTAACTCAGTAAAAATACTGACCTGGTTGCTTCACTGAGAGCGGGGTTCGGCCCAGGGGCACCTCAGGACACCAGGGGTGCCTCCTCCAGCTCGGTCAGCGTCACGGTGCACAGACCGCCGCGCTCGGCCCGCACCTCCGTGACCTCCAGCTGGGTGCCGGGCAGCAGGATGAACTCCTCCTCGCCGGTGAACGCCGAGAAGTTCTGGATGCCGGCGGCCCGCACCGGGCGCACCTCGAAGAGCGTCCGCTTGCCCCGGCTGCCGAGGAAGGACCGCGCCACCCCGAGCTTGGAGGTGCAGGAGGACACTCCCCACCACGTGACCGTCTTCCCGAGCGGGTACTGCCGCCGCAGGTCCAGCGACACCCCGCGCCACAGCGGCGCGGTGCGCGCGGGCAGCCGCGACACCGCCGCGAACAGCAGCCGCAGGTACGGCAGGTACGGCACCAGCCGGTCGCGGTCCGGCGAGCGCAACACCGCGTTGATCTCCCGGTAGAACGCGGACTCGCAGGTGTACAGGTGCAGCGCGGCGATCTCGTCGGCGGACAGTCCGGTGGCCGCCTCGTCCGCCCGCCGCTTGCCGAAGTCGTGCGACAGCGACACGTGCCCGTCCAGGCCACGCAGCAACCCGGCGACCGGCGCCACCGCCTCCCGGAAGCCCGTCAGCGGGGTGTCGAACACGCCGGTGATGGCGGGCAGGACGAGGCCCTCGTCCTTCACCCCGGCGAGTCGGTCCAGGTAGAGCTGGTGCAGCTCCATGGTGGAGGCGATGAAGGCGCCCATCCGCTCGGCGACCCCGTCCTGCGCCCCGCCGCCCTGCGCCGCGGCCGCGTCCCACCCGACGCTGGGCAGCCAGTCGACCTCGTCGGCGCCGAGCGAGGCGAGGGCGGCGTTCACCGTGGCGAAGTGCTCACCGTCGCAGAAGATGTCGCCCTGGGCTGCCGGGTTGGCGTGGTCGATGTGGCGGACCTCGACCTCCGGGTACTTCTTCTGCAGCCGCAGCACGACGTTCTTCAGGCTGCGCGCGTGCGCACCCCACCAGGCGAAGACGACGTAGCGGTCCTCCTCGGCGGCCTGCTGCTTGGCGCGGAGGATCTCCTCCACGATCCGCTCGGCGACCGGCCGCCAGAACCCGGTGTGCTGGTCCGGCCCCATCGCACCGTCGCTGCTCGCGGTGAGCGCCGCGTTCAGCAACAGCACTCCCTGGGTGAGCATCGCCTGGAACCACTCCGGCGGCTGGACCGTCTCCTGCTCCTTCAGCAGCGCCCGTATGTCGGCGATCGGCGTCTTCTTGGGGATGCCGTACTTCCACATCGCCGCGGCCTTGATCAGGCAGCGGATGCTGATCACCCGGCCGAACTGGCTGTCCTTCCAGTCGTGGAAGGTGTTGTCGAACATCGCGATGCCGGTGGCGCTCTCCGGCCTCGGGTACGGGTTCTGGCCGAAGACGACGACCTTCCACTCGTGCGGCGCGTGCGGCTTGAGCGCCTGGAAGGTCAGCTCGCGGACCGGGACGACCTCCGGGCCGCGGCCGGGGCCGATGAAGGAGGCCGCACCGGGCTGCGCCTCGATGACCGGCTTCAGCAGCGGCAGCCACGGCTCGCCGCCGCCCGTGAAGAGCTCCGCGAGGGCGAGCGGGTCGTTCGGATCGGGCTGGGTGGCGGGGGTGTCGACGGCGCTCATGGTGGTGCGACTCCGGCTGGTCGGGACCGTACGCGTGGCAGACGGACGGCAGGTGACGGCCCGTCAGCTTTCCTGGCGGACACCACAGTCCTACCAGCCGGGTCTGACAGTCCCGGCCGCCCCCGCACTCCGCCGACCAGGGCGGACGCTCCCGGACGGATTGTCAGTGCCGGGCGCTAGCTTCGTCGGTGTCGCCGAGGAACCGGCCGACCGGGCCCGCCCGACCGCCGGTCCGCCGCCCGGTCGCACACCCCGCCGCAACCCGGCCGCACAGCCGTCCCCCACACCCGACCGACAGGAGCCCAGCATGACCACGGACCGCACCCCGTCGCCGCTCAAGGTGGTGCTGACCGACCTCAACGCGACGGTCGTGGAGTCCTGGCGCGCGGCCTTCGCCGACGTCCCCGGGATCGAGATCCGGCACGCCTCCCTCCTCACCGCGAAGGTCGACGCCTGGGTCAGCCCCACCAACTCCCGCGGCCGGATGGACGGCGGCACGGACGCGGCGATCAAGCGCCACCTGGGCGCGGGCATCCAGCTGCGGGTCCAGAAGGCGATCCGCGAGCAGCACGCCGGCAGCCTCCCGGTCGGCAGCGCGGTCTGCGTGCCCTCCGGCGCCGTCAACCCCGCGTTCCTGATAGCGGCCCCGACCATGCGGACCTCCTCGCAGAACGTCAGCGAGACCTTGAACGTGGCCCTGGCCTGCGCCGCCGCGTTCCAGGCCGTCCACCGCCAGAACCGGCTACGGCCGGGCTCCGTCCGGTCCGTCGCCCTGGTCGGCCTGGGCGCCGCGACGGGCAAGGTCCCTCCCCGGGTCTGCGCCAACCTGATGTGGTCCGGCTACACCCTCTTCAACGACCACCACTTCGAGGACGACGACGACCTGCGCGCCACCGTCCTCGCCCAGTTGGACGACCTGGAGAAGGCACCCCCCACCCAGCGGGTCCGCATCACGCCGCCCGCCCGCGGAGGTTCGGCCGCCCGTCGGGCCTGACCTCGGCCCCGCCGTACCTGACCTCGGCCCCGAGGGGCCAGGCGCGGCCCGGGAGCTGGGGGCCCGGGGCCCTGGGCCCGGCCGTGCTCTCAACCCGCCGTGAGCACGAGCCGGATCCACCGCTCCGACTCCGCGACCGCCACGCCCACGTCGAAGGCCGCCGGCGCGGCCGCGGCCTGCACCACCAGCCCCTTGATCAGCCCCACGAAAGCCAGCGCGAAGGCCCCCGGATCCACGCCGGGGCGCAGCTCGCCCTCCCGCTGCCCCTGCCCGACCACCTCGGCCGCCCACTCCCGGGTCCGGGCGTCCAGCTCCGCCACCGCGGCGGTCAGCTCCGAGGCCCCGGCGAGTGCCTCCGCTCCGAGCACCACGAAGGCCCGCCCCAGATCGGTCGGGTTGCGCACGCCCTCCAGGCAGCCGCGCGCGAACCCGCACAGCTCGTCCACCGCCCCCGCCCCGCTGCGCTCCGGCGCGGCCGCCGCCATCGCCTCGGCCAGCGCCGCCTCCTGGAGCCGGGCCAGCAGCGCGGCCTTGGAACCGAAGTAGTGGGTGGCCAGGCCCCGGCTGAAGCCCGCCTCCTCCCCCACCCGGGCGAGGGTGACCCCGGTGCTGCCGTGCTCGGCGATCAGCCGGGCGGCGGCGGCGATCAGCGCGGACTCCGCCCGGGCCCGCCGTTCGGCCTGGGTGCGGCGCGCCGGTGCCTCCCGGAGCGTCCCGGGTCCGCCGGTTCGGCCCTCATCGTGCGTAGACATAACACCATGCTACGGTGAACTTGCTTGTTGAATAACAAGTAACTTCCGGAGCGGCGGGCACCCCCTGACCCGCCGCCCCCGCGAGAAGGGAAGTCCCGATGACCGCCACGATGCTCGCCGGCCGGCTCGACGTCGCGAAGGGCGCCTTCGCCGTGGAGGAGGTCCCCGTCCCGGTGCCCGGTCCGGGCGAGGTGCTGATCAAGGTGGAGGCCGCCGGGGTCTGCCTCTCCGACGTCCACCTGATCGAGGGCATGCTCAAGCCGCTCTTCCTCAAGGGCGACAAGGTCACCCTCGGCCACGAGGTCGCGGGCACCGTGCACACCCTCGGCGAGGGCGTGACCACCGCGGCCGTCGGTGACCGGGTGCTGCTCCAGGCCGGCGAGACCCGCGGCGGCGTCGTGCACACCCGCGGCGTGGACTACGACGGCGGCTGGGCCGAGTACGCGCTCGCCACCGCCACCACCCTGGTGCCCATCCCGGACGCGCTCCCCTTCGAGCAGGCCTGCTTCATCCCCGATGCGGTCTCCACCCCGTGGGCGGCCATCACCACCACCGGCGCCGTGCGTCCGGCCGAGGCGGTCGGCGTCTGGGGCGTCGGCGGCCTCGGCGCCCACGGCGTCCAGCTGCTGCGGACCGTCGGCGCCTTCCCGATCGTCGCCGTCGACCCGCTGCCGGCCGCCCGCGAACGCGCGCTGGCCTTCGGCGCCGACGCCGCCCTCGACCCGACCGATCCGGCGTTCGCCGAGCGGCTGCGCGAGGCCACCGGCGGCCGCCCGCTGTCCGTCGCCTTCGACTTCGCGGGAGTCGCCCCGGTGCGCGAGCAGGCCATGGCCACCCTCGGCGAGCACGGCCGCCTGGTGCTGGTCGGCCTCACCGACAAGCCGCTGACCGTCACCAACGGCACCCTGCTGAGCTACCTGCGCCAGCAGATCCGCGGCCACTACGGCTCCGAGGGCCAGGACGTCGTCGACCTGGTCAACCTGGTCCGCGGCGGCCGGCTCGACTTCTCCCGCTCGGTGAGCGGCACCTTCCCGCTGGCCGAGGCGGCCCGCGCGGTCGAGGCGCTGGAGCGCAAGGAGGGCAACCCGATCCGCCTGGTGCTCAAGCCCTGACCCGACGGCCCCACCAACCCGACGGCCCACCAGCCCAACGGCCCACCAACCCGACGGCCCCACCGACCCGGCGCCGCACCTCCGGACTGAGCCCGGCAGGCGCGGCGCCGCCCCGCACCAGGCGACCCGCGGACCCCCCTGCCCCCAACTCCGCTCCCCCGCACGGAAAATGGCATGCACGCCACTAGCCAACCGGCCAGTAGCGCCCCTACCGTCGACTCTTCCGTGAGACTTCGACGGAGGAGTCCGCCTTGCGTTCACGCCAACGCCAACGCCCCCGCCCCCGCTCCCTCCGACTCCCGGCCGCCGCCCTCGCCTCGGCCCTGCTCGTCACCGCCGCCCTCACCACCACCCCCACCGCCAACGCCGCACCCACCCCCGCGACGACGGCCGCCGCCAACGACTACTGCGCCGGCCGCTGCTCCGACATCCTGCCGCCCGGCGAGAACGGCAACGCCACCCTCGCCGACATCCTGCTCAACCGGGCCTTCGGCACCCGCCCCGCCCACACCGACGACCAGCTCGGCCCCTACGCCGCCCTCGCCTCCGGCTACCCCGGGCTCACCGAGGCCAAGCTGCGCGACTTCTTCAACGACGCCTCCTTCGGCGTCCCCGCCGACCAGGTCGCCAGCAGCACCAGCCCGCGCCCCGACGTCACCATCGTGCGCGACAAGGCCACCGGCGTCCCGCACATCACCGGCACCACCCGCTACGGCACCGAGTTCGGCGCGGGCTACGCCGCCGCCCAGGACCGGCTCTGGGTGATGGACCTCTTCCGGCACGTCGGCCGCGGCCAGCTGTCCGGCTTCGCGGGCGGCGCCGCCGCCAACCGCCAGCTGGAGCAGACCTTCTGGCAGGCCGCGCCGTACACCGAGGCGGAGCTCCAGCAGCAGATCGACGCCATCGCCGCCCGCGGCGGCCGGGCCACCCAGGCACTCGCCGACGCCAACGCCTACCTCGACGGCATCAACCAGTACGCCAAGGAGTCCTACAACGCCCGCACCTTCCCCGGGGAGTACGACCTCACCGGCCACATCGACCCGATCACCAACGCCGGCTCCATCGAGCCGTTCAAGCTGACCGACCTGGTCGCCCTGGCCTCCGTGGTCGGCGCGCTGTTCGGCTCCGGCGGAGGAGGCGAACTGGCCTCCGCCCAGGTCAAGTCGGCCGCCGAGGCCCGGTACGGCAAGGACGCCGGGGACGCGCTCTGGAAGTCGCTGCGCGAGGCGGACGACCCGGAGGCCGTCCAGACCCTGCACGACGGGCAGAGCTTCCCGTACGCGACCGTCCCGGACCAGCCGCAGGGCGCGGCGCTGCCGGACCCCGGCTCGGTGGTGCCCGAGCGGGTCGTCTACGACGCCACCGGATCGGCCGACTCGGCGACCACCACGGCGAACGGCCTCCTGCCCGGAAACCTGCTGACCGCCAAGCACGGCATGTCCAACGCCCTGCTGGTCTCCGGCGCGCGCACCGACGACGGCCACCCGGTGGCCGTGTTCGGCCCGCAGACCGGCTACTTCGCCCCGCAGCTGCTGATGCTGGAGGAGATCCAGGGCCCCGGGATCAGCGCGCGCGGCGCCGCCTTCGCCGGCCTGAGCTTCTACGTGCAGCTCGGCCGCGGCCAGGACTACGCCTGGAGCGCGACCTCCGCCGGCCAGGACATCACCGACACCTACGCCGTCCCGCTCTGCACCACCGACGGCTCGCCGGTCACCACCGCCGCCAACTCCTACCTCTGGCACGGCCAGTGCCTGCCCTTCGACCGGTTGGAACGCAAGAACGCCTGGAACCCGACCACCGCGGACTCCACCCCGGCGGGCTCCTACACCCTGGTGATGTACCGCTCCAGGTACGGCCTGGTGAGCGCCCGGGGCACCGTCGGCGGCGCCCCCGTCGCCTTCACCTCGCTGCGCTCCACCTACCGGCACGAGGCCGACTCCATCATCGGCTTCCAGGAGTTGAACGACCCGGGCGCGGTGCGCGACGCGGCGGGATTCCAGCAGGCCGCGCAGGACATCAACTACACCTTCAACTGGTTCTACGCCGACTCGCGCGACATCGCCTACTACAACTCCGGCAGCAACCCGGTCCGCGCCCCCGGGGTGGATCCCGGGCTGCCCGTCCAGGCCCAACCCGCCTACGAGTGGGCCGACTTCGACCCCGTCGCCAACACCGCCCGGTACACCCCGGCGGCCGAGCACCCGCAGTCCGTCAACCAGGACTACTACATCTCCTGGAACAACAAGCAGGCCGACGGCTTCACCTCGGCCGGCTTCGGCAACGGCTCGGTGCACCGCGGCAACCTGCTGGACGACCGGGTCAAGTCCCTGCTCAGGAACGGCGGCAAGGCGAGCCGGGTCTCGCTCACCCAGGCCATGGAGAGCGCCGCCCTGGCCGACCTGCGGACCGAGGACGTGCTGCCCGACCTGATCCGCGTGCTGCGCAGCGCCCCCGTCACCGACCAGACCGCCCTCACCGCCCTGCAGCAGCTGGAGGCCTGGCTCGCCAACGGAGCCCAGCGGAAGGAGACTTCACCGGGCAGCCACGGCTACGTGGACGCCACCGCGATCCGGGTGATGGACGCCTGGTGGCCGCTGGTCGCCGACGGCGTCATGCGGCCGGGCCTCGGTGACCCGCTGTTCGGCGCGCTGACCGGCGCCCTCCAGATCAACGAGTCCCCCTCGGGCGGGCAGACCGGCCCCGCCGGCGGCCCGGTGAGCGCCAACGAGGCCATCCCGCACAAGGGTTCGGCCTTCCAGTACGGCTGGTGGAGCTACCTGGACAAGGACCTGCGCGCCGTCCTCGGCGACCAGGTGGCCGGCCCGCTCGCCCGCCCGTTCTGCGGCGGGGGCGACCTCGCGGCCTGCCGGACCGTCCTGCTGAACACCCTGAAGCAGGCCGCCACCCGGACCTCGGCCCAGGTCTACCCGGGCGACGCGGACTGCGCGGCCGGCGACCAGTGGTGCGCCGACACGATCATCCAGCGCCCGCTGGGCGGCGTGACGGACGCCAAGACCACCTGGCAGAACCGCCCGACCTACCAGCAGGTGGTGCAGTTCCCGAGCCACCGCTGACCGAAGCCGCCGGTGACCGAAGCCACCGCTGGCCGAAGCAGCCGGTGCCCCGGCCAGGGGCACCGGCTGCCGGTCACTCCGCTCCGCCCACCCGCTTCGCGACCTTCGCCGCGTCCTCCCGCAGGTAGCGGGGCTGGTCCCGCAGCCGCTTGGCCACCTGGTGGTAGGCCGTGCCGCTGTCGATGGTGGTCATCCGGTCCGAGGCAGCGGCGGCCAGCTCGACGAAGACCTCCATCAGCCCGGCGAGAGCCTTCAGCAGCTCGGCCTCCTCCTTCTCCGGCACCCTCTCCCGGCTGCTGTCCCGCGCCTTCGGCAGCGCGTTCTCCCGCAGCTGCCGCCGCGCCTCGCCGACCGCCTCGACCATCGCGCCTATCCCGCTGTCCAATCCGGCCTCCCGGTCCTTCCGTCCTCCGACGTACCCCGCGAGCCTTCCCACCCCGAACCCCGCCTAGGCCCCCCGCTCGGGCCCAGCCCGACGCGCGGCCCGGGACGACTGCCCCTAGCGTGGTCCGGGGACCGCCCGACCACCCCCGGGCCCAGACCCGGGCCCGCACCAGGAGGCATGCCGACCATGACCGCCAAACTCTCCGAGCTCACCGGCGACTACGTCCTCGATCCCGCCCACACCCGGATCGGCTTCGTCGCCCGTCACGCCATGGTGACCAAGGTCCGCGGCGCGTTCCACGAGTTCGAGGGCAGCGCCCACCTGGACGGCGGCGACCCGTCGCGCTCCTCCGGCCAGGTGGTGATCAAGGCCCAGAGCATCGACACCGGCGTGGAGCAGCGCGACCAGCACCTGCGGACCAACGACTTCCTGGACGCGCCGAACTTCCCCGACATCACCTTCCGCTCCACCGCGGTCGAGGTGCGCTCCGAGACCGACTACCGGGTCACCGGCGACCTCACCATCAAGGACACCACCCGCCCGGTCACCATCGACTTCGAGTACACCGGCAACGCCGTCGACCCGTACGGCAACCTGCGGTTGGGCCTGGAGGGCTCGGTCACCATCAGCCGCAAGGAGTACGGCGTCACCTGGAACGCGGCGCTGGAGGGCGGCGGCGTCCTGGTCGGCGACAAGGTCGTCCTGGAGTTCGACATCTCCGCGATCCGCCAGGGCGGCTGAACAGGCCCGCCCCGACCGGCCCGGCCCCCCTGCCGGGTTCCCGTCGCCGGCCCCGGCAGGCGCCGGACCGCACGGCGGCCGCGCGGCTAGTCTCCTGCCATGCCCGCAGAAGACTCCCTCGCGACCGGCCAACGCTCCCTCGGCGACCCCGCCCTCGACTACCCGCTCTGGCCCCCGCTCACCGCCGGGTGCCCGCGCACCGGCACCGGCACCGGGGATGTCTCCTACCCGGTCGAGGTCGACTACGCCTACGACGAGGCGGACCCGGCGGGCCTGTTCGCCCCCGCCCCGGTGCGCGGCGGCCTGGAGCGCTGGGCCCCGCTGCTGCCGCCGCTGCTCGCACCGGGTCTGGGCGAGGGCGCCACCGCGACGGTGGAGATCGAGCCCGGGGTGTACGTCAAGGACGAGTCCCGCAACCCGACCTGGAGCCATAAGGACCGGCTGAACCGCTGCACCACCAGCGCGGCCGTGGGCGTCGGCGCGCCGGGCCTCGCGGTCGCCTCCTCGGGCAACCACGGCGCGTCGGCCGCCGCCTACGCCGCCCGCGCCGGACTGCGCTGCGTGGTGTTCACCGGCCCGGACCTGCCGCCGAACGTCGACGCCTTCCTCAACGCCTACGGCGCGGTGGTGCTCCCGGTGCCGTGGGAGGACCGCTGGCCGCTGCTGCGCCTGGCGGTCGACCGGCTGGGCCTGCACCCGGTGAGCAACCTGACTCCCACCCACACCGGTCACGCGTACGGCCCCGAGGGCTACAAGACCGTCGCGTACGAGATCTTCCAGGACGTCGGCCTGCCGAGCGCGGTGTTCGTCCCGACCGGCTACGGCGAGCTGCTGTTCGGTGTCTGGAAGGGCTTCACCGAGCTGCGCCGGCTGGGCCTGACCGACCGCGTCCCGCGCATCCACTCCTGCGAGACGGCCGCCTCCGGGCCGCTCGCCCGGGCGATCGCCGAGGGCCTGCCGGCCGCCCACGTGACGGTCCGCCCGAGCGACGCGTACTCGATCACCTCGCCGGTCAGCGGCTACCGGGGTGTGCTCGCGGTCCGGGAGAGCGGCGGCCGGGCGCTGACCCTGAGCGACGGCCAACTCGCCGACGCCCAGCGGGAGCTGGCCCGGGCCGGGCTCTGGGCGGAGCTGTCCTCGGCGGCCGGCCTGGCCGGGCTGCGCAGCCTCGGTGAGCCGGACCTCTCCGAGGGTCCGGTGGTCTGCGTGTCGACCTCCAGCGGCTTCAAGGACCTGGGCGTCGGCACCCGCCGCACCGAGCCGGTCGCCCCGGACTGGGAGACGGTGGCCCGTCGCCTGCGCGCGGCCGGCATCACGGCCTGATCCGCTCCGCGCGCTCGCGGGCCCTTCGGCACATCCGCCGAAGGGCCCGCGAGCGTCGTGGAACAGCGCGACGGCCGCGCTCAGAGTTCGACCAGCACCTTCCCCTTGCTCGCCGACCGGTCCAGGTAGAGCCCGCGGTAGGCCGCCGGGATGCTGTCGAACCCCCGGTGCACGGTCTCCTGGTACGTCAGCTCGCCGCTGCGGACCAGCGCCCCGAGGTCCCGCCGCAGCGCGGCCCAGTTGTCCTCGGTGAACCACTCCAGCGAGAAGATGCCGCGGATCGTGGTGCGCGGGAACATGATCATCGGCAGCAGCCGCGGCCCGGCCCAGTCACCGCCCACCTGGCTCCCCCACTGCCAGCAGACCGCCACCCGGCTCTCCACCGCGAGCATCCCGAAGACCACGTCGGTCAGCGTCCCGCCGAGGCTGTCGAAGTAGCGGTCGATGCCGCCCGGCGCCAGCTCGGCCAGTTCCTTCTCCAGCCGCTCCGGGGCGTCGCCGTCGCGGTACAGCACCACCCCGTCGAAGCCCAGCTCCCACAGCCGCGCCGTCTTCTCCGGCGACGCTGTGGTGCCGATCACCCGTGCGCCCCGGTGCTTGGCCAGCTGCCCGACCAGCGAGCCGACCGCCCCGGAGGCGCCGCCGACCAGCACCGTCGACCCGGGGCGCACGTCGAGGAACTTCTCGACCGTCCCCCAGGCCGTCATCCCGGGCCCGCCCAGGATGCCGAGCGCCGTGGTCAGCGGCAGGTCCTCGTCGTAGTCGGCCGGGTCCAGCCGGCGGAAGACCGGGAAGACCATGGGGAAGGTCCCGGTCTGCCAGAGCCGGGGCGCGCCGTTGGTGACCAGGTGGCTGCGCCAGCCGCCGAAGCCCTGCACCAGGTCGCCGACCTGGAAGCGCGCGGCCGGCCCGGCGTCCAGCACCTCCATGATCGAGTCCGCGCCCATGTAGTCGCCGATCGGCGTGTCCAGCGCGATGCCCTGGAGGTACGGGTCGACCGAGACGTACCGGGTGCGCAGCAGCATCTCGTCCGCGGCGAGCCGGACGTCTACGTCCTCCACGACCTTCCGGTACATCCGGTCGACGTCCGGCACTCCGTCCACGTGCTCGGCGACGACCCACTTCTCGATTCTCACGAGGTGACTCCAAACTGGCGGTCGGCCGGGCCGACCGGTTCGATGAGCAGGGTGGGCAGCGGTGCACTGTCGTCCACCTCGGCGGTGAAGGGCTTGCCGTCGTCCCGGCAGATGAACTGGACGACGTGCCGGCCGGCCGCCGCCGCCCGGATCAGCCCGCCGGTGGTCGCCCAGACGCCGGAGAGGTAGAAGTTGGCCAGGCCGGGCAGCCCCGGGCCGTTGCGCTTGACCTCCTCCTCCAGGGTCTCGCCGCTCTCCACGAAGGGCTGCCAGCCCAGCACCGTCCCGTTGTAGTTGCCGGTGTAGCGGACCTGGGTGAGCGGGGTGGAGACGTCCTTGACCGACACCGCCTCCCGCAGCCCGGGGTGGTGGCCGTCCAGGAACTCCACGATGGCGTCGCGCACCCGCCGCTTCTCCCGCTGGTACTCCCGCCCCCGGCCGACCGGCAGGGTGTGGAGCTCCTCGCCGCGCCGCACCCGGGGTTCCTGCTCCGGCCCGGTGCTCAGCTCCCGCCAGGGCTCGATGTCGCAGAAGTAGCTGGCGTACACCACCGTGGTGTCGGTGGGCGACAGCTCCGGGTAGTGGCGGCTGCGGAACTGGACGTTGATGCTCGGGTGCCGGATGCCGGTGAGCCGTTCGGCGACCTCGTCCTCCAGCAGGTAGGTGGTGCACGGGTCCCCGGCCGGGAAGGGCCGGCGCAGTCCGAGGAAGACGGTCACGTAGCCGGGGAAGACCATGCCCGGCTCGGTGATGGTCTGGGTGTACAGCCGGCGGTAGGTGTCGCTCAGGTAGCGGCCCTTGAGCAGGTCCATCATGGTGGTCCGGCCGTCGCAGGCCGCCACCACGATGTCGGCCCGAACCTCCTGGCCGTCGCTCAGCCGCACCCCCACCGCCCGGTGGTCCTCGATCAGGATCTCGGTCACCTTGGTGTTGTACGTGATCTCGCCGCCCAGCCGCCGGTAGCGCTGCTCGATCGAGTTGGCCAGCCCCAGTGAGCCGCCCTCCGGCACCCCGGCCGACTGGCCGGCGTGGCAGGCGAGTTGGAAGTAGTTGGGCAGCACCGGGAAGTTGGGGTGCTTCTCGTACAGGATGAAGTTGAAGGCCTCGCGCAGCAGCGGGCTCCTGAACTTCGCCGAGTAGTCGCTCATCAGCACCGTGATCGAGCGCCGGATCACGTTGAAGTAGGGCAGGAAGGAGGCGAGCATCCGCATCCGCTCCCACCGGCCCATCAGCCCGACCGGCTTGAGGAAGGGGTAACGGGCCAGCGCCAGGCGGAACTTGCGCAGCCCCGTGCAGAACTGCCGGATCTGCCGGGCGTCCTCCGGAGCCAGTTCCAGCAGGTGGGCCTCCAGCCGGTCGGGGTCGGAGTAGAAGTAGACCGCCCGGCCGTCCCGGGTGCGCACCACGTTGAAGACGTCGAAGTTGCGCATCCGCTTGCCCTGCAGCGCGCCGAGTTCGAGCCAGATCTGGTGCATCTCGTTGCCCGGGCCGCTGCCCAACAGCCAGCTGACGCAGCAGTCGAAGGTGAACTCGCCGCGGTCCCAGCCGGTGCAGCAGCCGCCGGGGATCTCGTGCATCTCCAGGATCCGGGTCCGGTAGCCGTTCATCTGCGCGAAGCAGCCGGTGGACAGGCCGCCGAGTCCTCCGCCGATGATGACCATGCTCTGCCGGCCGCCGGTCGTCGTCCCGCTCACTCCGCCACTCCCACTTCCGGCGCTCCCACGGTGGCCCGGCCCAGTTGCGGCAGGCGGCCCCACTTGCCCGCGTGCCAGGGTTCCCGGTTGTCGCTCGGCCAGGCCCGGAACGGCCGGCCGAGCTCCCGGCAGAGGTACTGCGCGGCGAACCGTCCGCTGGTGGCGGCCCGGATCAGCCCGCCGAGCGAGGTCCACTGGCCCGCCATGGAGAAGCCGGTCAGCCCGGGCAGCCGCATCCGGTCCCGGTTGACCAGCCGGTTGGCGGCGTCCTCGGCCTCGGAGAAGGCCTGCCAGGCGAGGATGCTGCCGTAGGTGTTGCCGGTGAACCGTTCGGTGGTCACCGGCGAGGCCACGTCGACGAGTTCGATCCGCGGGCCCAGCTCGGGGTAGGTCCGCTCCAGGAACTCCCGGACGAACACGGCGACTTCCTGCTTGCGCGCCCGGTAGGCCCGACGGTCACTGCTCCGCAGGTCCTTCCAGGAGCGGTAGTCGCTGAAGTAGGTGCAGTGCAGCACCGACTTGCCGGGCGGCGCGAAGCCGTCGGCGTAGGAGGAGCGCAGCTGCACCACCAGGCTGTTCTGGAGCGAGCCGGGCAGCCGCTTGCCCTCCCCGGGCGGCAGCAGGTAGGTGGTGCTGTGCGGCTCGCCCTCCGGCAGCGGGCCGTCGATGCCGACGAAGGCGGAGACCACGGCCGGGTACAGGTTGCCGGGCTTGTCGAGCAGTTCGCCGTACAGCTTCTCGGTCGCGGGGCTGGAGTAGCGGCCCTCCAGCAGCCGCTCCAGCACCGTCGGGCCGTCGCAGGCGGCCACCACGTGGTCGGCGAAGTGCCGCGAACCGTCCTTGAGTTCCACCCCGATCGCGCGCCCGTCCTCGATCAGGACGCGCTCCACCCGGCAGCGGTAGCCGATCACCCCGCCGAGCGAGGTGTAGCGCTCCTCCACCGAGCGGGCCAGCCCGAGCGAACCTCCCTCCGGGAAGCCCGCGTTGCCGTTGTGGGCGGCCGCCAGGGTGTACAGGTACGGCAGCAGCGGGAAGCCCTCGGGCTCCTGGAGGAACATGTTGGGGAAGGCCCGCCGCAGCAACGGGTCCTGGAACCGCTCGGCGAAGCCGCTCATCGGGGTGGTCGCGGTGCGCCAGAACAGCCGGAACGCGGGCAGGACGGTGCGCAGGGTGCGCAGCCGTTCCGCCGTGGTGCGCAGCGGCGGCGGGGTGAGGTCCCAGGGCAGCTCGATCGCGGCGTAGCGGCGCAGATCCCGGCAGAAGGCCCGGATCGGCTTGGCGTCGCCGGGTGCGAGGGCCAGCAGGTGGGCCTCCAGCCGGTCAGGGTCGCCGTAGAAGGTGACGGCCCGTCCGTGTTCGTCGACCACCCGGTTGAAGGTGTCGAAGCGGGTCACCGACTTGCCGTCCAGGGCGCCGAGTTCGCTCCAGACCTGGTGCGCTCCGGTGCCCTCGGCGGTGCCGATCAGCCAGTCGATGCAGTAGTCGAACAGGTAGCCGTGCCGGGACCACGCGGTGCAGCAGCCGCCGGGCAGCACGTGCTTCTCGAAGATCCTGGTCTCCAGGCCGCTCATCTGCGCGTAGCAGCCGGTGGCGAGGCCGGCCAGGCCGGCCCCGATCACGATCACCCGGGGCGGGCCGCCGTCGGCCCGCTCCCTGGTGGACCAGTCCGGTCCGCGGTCAGCCGCGGACATCGGCGGTCCCTCCGGCCAGGATGGCGCCCACCAGTTCGGCGTTGCGGGCGGCGAAGTCCCCGTCGAGCATCTCGGCGTGGGCGCCGTTCCCGACGTACACCGCGGTGCCCGTGGTGGAGGCGCCGTGCCAGGAGCCCGGTTCGCCGCCGACGTGCACGGAGAGCCGGTCGCTCTCGCAGACCACGTCCAACTGGGCCTTGACGGTGCCCGTGTTGGGCGTGCGGCTGCTGAACTCCAGGTAGTCCCTGGCCTGTTCGAGGGTCTCCCGGGCGACGATCCGCGAGCCGGTGTGGCGGTGCAGGTGCTCGTGGAGTTCGCGTTCGAAGACGGCCAGGTGCTCCTCGCCGAGGTCGAAGGCCTCGGTGACCCGGTAGGCGTCCACCAGCAGCACCGAGGCCACCCTGCGTCCGCGCCGCTCCAGCTCCTTGGCCACCTCGAAGGCGAGGTTGCCGCCGAGCGAGTAGCCGAGCAGGACGTACGGCCCGCCGGCGTGCAGTTCCTCGACCAGGTCCGCGTAGCGGGCGGTCTTGTCGTCGCCGGTCAGGTAGTTGAAGGAGGCGATCCGGTGCTCCGGCAGGTGCGCGGCGAGCTGCCGGTAGACCAGCCCGTGGCCGCCGGCCGGCGGGAAGCAGAAGACGGTGCGGTCCTCGGGCACCTCGGCGTTGAACCAGAGGTAGGGCTCGCCGCCGGCCACCTCGCCGGTGATGATCTGCTCGATGGTGCGGGCCATGCCGTGCAGGGTGGTGACCTTGAACAGCAGGCCGACCGGGATGCTGATGTTGAACTCGCTCTGGAGGTGGTGGATCAGCTCGATGAGCCGGATCGAGCTGCCGCCGAGTTCGAAGAAGTCGTGCTGGAGGCCGACTTCGTCCAGGCCGAGCAGGTTCTGCCAGTGCTCGGCGACCCTCGTCTCGTAGAGCGTGACGGGTGGTTCGTGCTGGGCTCCGGCGGTGTCGGCCTTCGGTTCGGGCAGGGCCACGAGGTCCACCTTGCCGTTCGGGGTGAGCGGCAGGGCCGGCAGTTCGGTGAGGTAGGAGGGGATCATCACGGTGGGCAGGTGCTCGGCCAGGTGGCGGCGCAGTTCGCGGCGGTCCAGCACGGTGCCCTCGGCGGGCACCACGTAGGCGGCGAGGACGGCCTCGCCCCGGGCGTCCTGGCGGACCGCCACGCAGGCCTGGGCGAGTTCCGGGCGGGCGGTGAGGTGGGCCTCGATCTCGCCCAGCTCGATCCGGTGGCCGCGGACCTTGACCTGGTTGTCGATCCGGCCGAGCAGGTGCACGGTGCCGGCGGTGTCCCAGTGGCCGAGGTCGCCGGTGCGGTAGAGCCGCACGGGATCGCCGTCGAGCTCCAGGGTGACGAAGCGCCGGGCGGTCTGCTCCGGGTCGTTGGGGTAGCCGGCCGCGACGCCCGCGCCGCCGATCCACAGCTCGCCGGGCACGCCCACCGGGACGGGCTCGCCGTACGGGTCCAGGACGTACACCGCGC
This sequence comes from Kitasatospora sp. NPDC058444, assembly GCF_042721415.1. Lineage (NCBI taxonomy): Bacteria > Bacillati > Actinomycetota > Actinomycetes > Kitasatosporales > Streptomycetaceae > Kitasatospora > Kitasatospora sp. NPDC058444. The sequence continues at coordinate 149,826 of NZ_JBHXLL010000013.1, forward strand.
TGTTCGGGAACGGGCGGCCGATCGGCACCATCCGGCCGGGTTCCAGCTGCTCGGTCGCGCCCTCGTAGTAGGTGCTGTCGACGCTGGCCTCGGTCAGCCCGTAGGAGTTGACCAGCCGGGTCCCCGGGCCGCACAGGGCACGCACCCGCTGGTGCTCGGCGGCCTTCCAGGAGTCGGAGCCGACGATCAGCAGCCGCAGGAAGTCCAGCGTCAGGCCCTCGCGCTCGCAGTGGGCCAGCAGCGCGCGGGCCACGGCGGGCACGAACTCGCCGCCGTCCACGGCCTCCTCGCGCATCACCCGGTACAGCCGGGCGGTGTCGAAGAGCAGCTCGCGGTCGACCAGGACGAGGGTGCCGCCGGTGCTGAGCGCCCGGGCGAAGTCCCCGGAGAAGACGTCGAAGGCGGTGCCGGCCATCTGGAGGTGCACCCGGACCTCGGTGTCCAGCCGGTACTCGGCGCGCCAGCCGGCCGTGACGGCGGCCAGGTTGCGGTGGTCGACCCGGACGCCCTTGGGGCGGCCGGTGGAGCCCGAGGTGTGGATCAGGTAGGCGGCCCGGTCCGGGTCGGTGGCGGGCAGCGGCACGGCGCCGCCCAGCACGGGCCGGTCCAGCTCTTCCAGGGTGACCGCCTCGGCGGGCAGGTCGGCCGCGAGCGGGCGCCGCTGGTCGACCACCACCAGCGCCGCTCCGGCGTCGGCCACCTGGTAGGCGATCCGGTCGGCCGGGTGCCCGGGGTCCAGCGGGAGGTAGGCGGCGCCGGCCCGCCAGATCCCCAGCAGGGTGGTGATCAGCTCGGGCGACTTGTCCAGGCAGACCGCGACCACCGAGCCGTCGCCGACGCCGAGTTCGCGCAGCCGTACGGCGGTGCGCTGGGACTGCCGGTCGAGTTCGCCGTAGGTCAGCCGGCGGACGCCGTCCCGGCCGGGCGCGACGACCGCGACGGCCTCGGGACGCTCGGCGGCGGCCTTGGCGATCAGCTCCGGCACCGGGGTGTCGTGCTCGATCCGGCGCTCGGCGCCGCTGAACCCGGTGAGGATCTCCCGCCGTTCGGCCTCGCCCAGCATCCGCAGCCGGCCGACCGGCCGGTCCTCGGCGGCGCGGGTCATGGCGTCCAGCAGGTTGCGGTAGTGCGCGGCCAGCCGCTGGACGGTGGCGGGCTCGAAGAGGTCCGAGTTGTACTTGAAGACGCAGTGGAAGCAGCCGTCCGAGCGGTCCTCGTAGGCGGACAGCGTGAGGTCGAACTGGCCTTCCTCCTCCGGGAGTTCGATGTACTCCAGGCGGTAGCCGAAGCGCTCCACGGCGACCTTGTGGGTGAGCAGGATGAACATCGCCTGGAACACCGCGGAGCGGCTCGGGTCGTGCTGGAGCCCCAACTGCTCGACCAGCAGCGGGAAGGGGTACTCCTGGTTGTCCAGCCCGCCGAGCACGCTCTCCCGCACCCGGGCCAGCAGCTCGGCCACGGTCGGCTCCCCGGCCAGGCTCACGTGCAGCGGCAGCGGGTTGACGAAGTAGCCGTAGACGGAGGCGAACTCCTCCTGGGTGCGGCCGGTGACGGGGCTGCCGACCACGATGTCCGGCTGCCCGGACCAGCGGTGCAGCAGCAGGTAGTAGGCGCTGAGCAGCACCATGAACGGGGTGGCGCCGTGGGCGCGGGCCAGCTCGTGCACCCGGGCGGTGAGGTCGGCGTCCAGCCGGAAGAACTCGGAGGCGCCGTTGTGGGTCTGCACGGCCGGGCGCGGCTTGTCGGTGGGCAGCGCCAGCACCGGCATCTCGGCCGGCAGGTGGCCGCGCCAGTAGTCGAGCATCCGGCGGGCCTCGGTCCCGGCCAGGAAGCGGTTCTGGCGGTTGAGGAAGTCCAGGTAGCGGGCGGGCACCGGGGGCAGTTCCGGGGTGCGGCCCTGGCGCAGTGCCTCGTAGACCTCGAACAGCTCCTCGATGAAGGTGAAGGTGGAGATCGCGTCCGAGACGATGTGGTGGACGGCCTTCATCAGCACCCAGCGGTCCGGCCCGCGCCGGAACAGCCTCAGCCGCACCAGCGGGTCCTCGGCGAGGTCGTAGGGCCGCCGGTACTCGTGGACGATCAGGTCGTGGATCTCCTCCCACGGCCGGCCCTCCACGTCGAACAGCCCGGTGTCGGCCTCGGCCTCCTCCCGGATGCGCTGGACCGGGCGGCCCTCCTCGGCGGTGAAGGCGGCGCGCAGCTCGGGGTGCCGGGCCACGAGGTGGCGGAAGGCCCCGAACATCAGCTCCGGATCGATCTCCGCGCGGACCTCGACGGCGCCGCCGATGTTGTACGCGAAGCCGTCCGGGTGCAGCAGGCGCAGGAACCAGAGCGCCTGCTGGTTGTGGGTGAGCGGGAAGCGGGACTCGTCGGTGTACAGCTCGACCTCGGCCTCGGCGGGGCCGCCGTCGGCGGCGAGCCGCTCGGCCAGGCCCTCGGTGAGCAGGTCGACCAGGTCGCCGACGGAGCCGTTGCTGAGCAGGGCCACCACGGGCAGGGCGACGCCCAGTTCGCCGTGCACCCGGGCGCGCAGCTCCATCGCGAGCAGCGAGTCCAGGCCGTGCGCGCCGAGCCTGGTCCCGGTGTCGATCCGTTCGGCGCCGATCCGCAGCACGGCCGCGGCGGCGGCGCCGAACCGTTCGACGACCAGCTCCCGGCGGGCCTGCGGGTCGGCCGCGCGGTAGGCGTCCAGGAAGCCGCCGGTCTCGGCCGGGGCCTGCTCGGCGGCGTTCGCCGCGAGGTCCGCGACCAGCGGCGGCGGCGCCGGGTACCAGGCGAGGAAGGTCGGCCAGTCGACCACGGTGGCGACCAGCAGCTGGGCGCGGTCCTGGCCGAGGACGCGCTCCAGGACGGCCGTACCGGCGTCGGGCGGCAGCGAGCTCATGCCACGGGCGTCGCGGTAGTGGGCGACCAGGCCCAGTTCCTCGATCATGCCGGTGGCCCAGGGGCCCCAGTCCAGGCTGAGCCCGGGCAGTCCCTCGGCCCGGCGGTGGTGGGCCAGGGCGTCCAGGAAGGCGTTGCCGGCCGCGTAGTTGGTCTGCCCGGCGGTGGTGAGCAGCGAGGCGACGGAGGCGAACAGCACGAAGTGGTCGAGCGGTTCGTCCCGCAGCAGCCGGTGCAGCAGGTGGCCGCCGATCACCTTGGGGGCGTAGCCGGCGTCGAAGGCCGGCCGGTCCATCTGGGCCAGCAGGGTGTCCTTGACCTGTCCGGCGAGGTGGAACACGCCACGGATCGGCGGGAGTTGGCGCTGCCGGTAGTCGGCGAGCCAGTCGGCGAGGGCGGCCTCGTCGGTGACGTCGACCGAGGCGAGCAGCGGTTCGGCGCCGAGCGCCTGGAGCTCGCGCAGGAAGGCGATCCGCTCCCCGACCGGGGTGTCCGGGTCGGTGTACGCCCACGCGGAACGCTCGGGCAGGGCGGTGCGGCCGACCAGGATCAGCCGCCGGGCGCCGCGCCGGACGAGGGTCCGGCAGAGCAGCCGGCCCAGGGCGCCGAAGGCCCCGGTGACCAGGTAGCTGCCGTCGGGGCGCAGGACGGGCGGCAGCGGGCGGGTGAGGCCCTCGGCCTGCCGCAGCCGGCTGGTGAGCCGGGCGCCGGCCCGCAGGGCGATCTCCTGCTCGTCCCGGGCGGCGAGTTCGGCGAGCAGCGCCTCGGCCTGGTCGGCGGCGTCGGCGGCCAGGTCGAGGTCGATCAGGGTGCCGCGCTGGGCGACCAGTTCCTGCTGCCACAGCACCCGGCCGATGCCCCAGGCGGGGGCGCCGAGCGGTTCGACCCGGTCGCCGGGGGCGGCGGGCTGGGTGCCCCGGGTGACGATGTGCAGCCGGCCGTCCGGGCGGGCGTCGGGCAGGGCCTGGGCGAGGGCGATCAGGGAGTAGGCGCCGAGGGTCGCGAGCGGGCCGAGCCGGTCGGCGGTGGTGGCGGCCAGCGCGGGCTGGTCGAGGTTCCAGAGGTGGACGACGGCGGTGAAGCCTGGGTCGAGGTCGGCGAGCAGCCGCCGGACGTCCTCGGCGGAGTCGGGCCGTACGGTGGAGTGTCCCTCACCGTGCCGGTACTCGGTTCCGGGCCGGACCAGGTGGCAGCGGGCGCCGCGCCCGGTGGCCAGGGCGGCCAGCCGCTCGGCGAGCCCGCTCTCGTCGGCGAAGAGCAGGAGGTCACCCGGGGCCTCGTCGACGGCCGGTTCGGCGGCCGGCACCCAGTCGACCTCGGTGAGCCAGCCGTCGATGGTGGCCAGCCCGACGGAGGCGGGGGCCTGGGCGACGTCGGCGACCCGGAAGCCGGTGACCCTGCCGACCGGGGTGCCGTCCTCGGTGTAGAGCGCGAGGTCGCCGACGAGTTCCTCGCCGCTGTCCCGGGTGACGGTGGCGTGCACCCACAGCGGGCGGTCGCCGATCTCGTCGAGCCGGACCTCGGCGATCGAGACGGGGAGCCGGACGCTGCCGCCCTCGGGCGCCTCCAGCTGGGTGGTGAGCAGGGTCTGGAAGCAGCCGTCCAGCAGCACCGGGTGCAGGTGGTGGTCGGCCGCGTCCGGACCGAGCTGCGCGGTCGGCCGGATCCGCGCGAGCGCCTCGCCGGGGCCGGTCCACACCTCGGCGATGGCCTGGAAGGCGGGCCCGTAGTCGTAACCGCGCTCGGCCAGCCGCCGGTAGCAGTCCGGGCCGTCGAGGTGCCGCCCCCGGGCGCGGAGGGCGTCGGCGTCCAGCGCGGGCCCGTGGCCGCGGCGCTGGCCGGTGCGGACCCGGCCGCCGGCGTGCACGCTCGGCTCGCCGCCGGCGGGGGTGGAGGCGATGGTGAAGCGGGCGTCCTCGGTGGCGTAGGTGAGCTGGACGGGGACGGGCTCGGTCTCGGAGAGGAACAGCGCCCGGTTCAGCTCGATCTCGGCCAGCGTCACCTCGGTGCCGCCGGTCAGGGTGCGGACGGCCTGGGCGGCCATCTCCAGGTACCCGGCGGCCGGGAAGACGACCTGGCCCTCGATCCGGTGGTCGGTCAGGTAGGGCAGCCGCTCGGGGTCGAGCGCGCTGGTCCAGCCGGGCTGGGCGCTCGCGGTGCGGCGGCCGAGCAGCGGGTGGTCCAGCCGGCCGAGCCGGACCTGCTCGACCGGCTTGGGCTCCACCCAGTACCGGTCTCGCCGCCACGGGTAGGCCGGCAGCGGCACCGGGCGGCCCGCCGGGTGCAGCGCTTCCCAGCTCAACTCGACGCCGAGGGTGTGCAGTTCGGCAAGGCTGCGGGCGAAGCGCTCGGGCTCGTCCTGCTGCCGGCGGATCGACGGCAGGGTGTGCGCCTGCTCGGCGCACTCGCGGATCGCGTGGCCGAGCACCGGGTGCGGGCCGAGCTCCAGGAAGAGTCCGTGGCCGTCCTCGGCCATCCGCTCGACGGCGGCCCGGAAGCGCACCGGGTTGCGGACGTTCTGCCACCAGTACTCGCCGTCCAGCTCCGGCCCGCGGGCGAGCCCCTCGCGGGCGGTCAGGTAGAGCGGCAGCCGCGCCTCCTGGGGCTTGATGACGGCGAGCGCGGCCACCAGCTCGTCCCGGATCGGGTCCATCCGCACGCTGTGGTACGGGACTTCGACGTCCAGCGGGCGGGCGAAGACGCCCTGCTGCCGCAGCTCCTCGGCCAGCTCGGCGAGCGCCTCGGCGTCCCCGGCCAGGGTCACCGCGGAGGGGCTGTTGATCGCGCCGAGCGAGATCCGGTCGCGGTACGGGCGGATGCGGCGCTCGGCCTCGGCCTCCGGCAGGCCGACCGCGAGCATGGTGCCGGTGCCGGCCAGCCGCTGCTGGAGGCGGCTGCGGGCGAGCACCACCCGTACGGCGTCGGCCAGGTCGTACACCCCGGCCTCGTGGAAGGCGGCGACCTCGCCGGTGCTGTGGCCGACCACCGCGTCGGGGCGCAGGCCGTGGCTCCGCCAGAGTGCCGAAAGCCCGACCTGGACGGCGAAGTTGGCGGGCTGGGCGAGCCAGGTCTCGGCCATCCGGGAGTCCGCTTCGTCCCGGGCCAGCTCGCTCAGCAGCGACCACCCGGCCTGGGCGCGGATCTCCTGGTCGACGGCCTGCACGGCCTCCCGGTAGACCGGCTCGTGCTCGTACAGCCCTCGGCCCATGCCCCACCACTGCGGGCCCATGCCGGTGAACACCCAGGCCAGCCTGCGCTGCCGGCGCTCCCGGGCGCGGCCCTGGACCACCCGCGGGTGCTGCTCACCGCGCTCGCAGGCGGCCAGTGCCTCGTCCAGGTCCTCCCGGGTGGAGTAGACCACCCCGAGCCGCTCGGGCAGGTGCTGGCGGCGGTGCGCCAGGGTGTGGCCGAGGTCGGCCAGCGGCGTCCCGTCGGCGAGCTCCCGCCGTACGGCGGCGGCCAGTTCGGGCAGCCCGGCGGAGTCCTTGGTGCTCAGCGGCAGCACGGTGCGGGCCGGCTCGGCGGCCGGCGCGGCGGGCGCGGGCAGCGGCGGCTCCTCCAGCAGCACGTGGGCGTTGGTGCCGCCGAAGCCGAAGGAGTTGACGCCCGCGCGGGCCGGCCCCTGGTGCTCGGGCCAGTCCACCGCGGCGGTCGGGATCTCGAACGGCAGCGCGTCCAGGTCGATGCCGGGGTTGGGCCGTTCCAGGTTGAGGTGCGGCGGGATGCGGCGGTGCTTGATCGCGAGCGCGGTCTTGATCAGTCCGGCGACGCCGGCCGCCGCCTCGGTGTGCCCGATGTTGGTCTTGACCGAGCCGACGTAGCAGCGGTCCCCGGCGCGGCGGCCGATGCCGAGCACCCGGCCGAGGGCGGCGGCCTCGATCGGGTCGCCGACCGGGGTGGAGGTGCCGTGCGCCTCGACGTACTGGAGGCTGCCGGGCACGACCCCGGCCTCGGCGCAGACCCGCTCGATCAGGGTGACCTGGGCGTCCGCGCTGGGGACGGTGATGCCGTTGGTGCGCCCGTCCTGGTTGACGCCGGTGCCGAGGATGACGGCGTGCACCGGATCGCCGTCGCGCAGTGCGTCGGAGAGCCGCTTGAGCACGACCACGCCGACGCCCTCGGCCCGGACGTAGCCGTCGGCGGAGGCGTCGAAGGCGCGCGAGCGGCCGTCCGCGGAGAGGAAGCCGCCCTTGGTCTCGGCGATCGTGTACTGCGGCGCCATGTGCAGCAACGCGCCGCCGGCCAGGGCGAGTTCGGTCTCGCCGCGGAGCAGGCTCTGGCAGGCGAGGTGGACCGCGACCAGCGAGGAGCTGCACGCGGTGTCGATCGAGACGCTGGGCCCGCGGAAGTCGAAGCAGTGCGAGATCCGGTTGGAGACCATCGTCATCATGGTGCCGGTGGCGGTGTGTGCCGCGATGGTGCCGAAGTCGAGGTCGGCGAACTGGAGGATCTTCCAGTCGAGGGTGAAGGCGCCCATGTAGACGCCGACTTCACGGCCGGCCAGCTCGCCGGGGCGCAGGCCGCCGTCCTCCAGGGCCTCCCAGCTGACCTCCAGGAGCTTGCGCTGCTGGGGGTCCATGTGTTCGGCCTCGCGCGGGCTGATGCCGAAGAAGTCCGGGTCGAAGGTGTCGAAGCCGTCGATGTAGCCACCCCGGCCACCGATCAGCCGCCCCGGCTTGGCCCGGTCCCGGCTGCCCAGGGTGCCGGTGTCGTAGCGGTCGGCGGGCGTCTCGGTGAGACAGTCCCGGCCCTCGATCAGGTTGCTCCAGTAGGACCGGTGGTCGTTGGCGTGTCCCGGCAGGCGGCAGCCGATACCGGTGATCGCGATTCGTTCGCGGGGCACGGCGAAGGGCGAGGAGGTCATGATCCAATCCGGGGGTTCTGGCGTGACGCGGGGACACGGAAGTGGGAGCGGCCGCTCGGGCCGGGGCTCAGACGGACTGCTCGGTGGTCTTCGCCCGGCGCCAGGGGTGCAGCAGAGTGGCGCCGAGTTCCCCGGTGGCGGGGAACGCGGCCGGGTCGGTGAGGCCGACGGACTTCGGCACTCTGCCGGGCCGCCAGGTGAAGCTCCCGAACACGTGGTCCCAGAGCGAGAGGTCGGAGGCGTAGTGGCCGGCTTCGGCGAGGTCGGTGCTGTGGTGCAGGCGGTGGAGTTCCGGCCCGGCCAGGACGTGGCCGAGCGGGCCGATGCGGACTTCGATGTTGGCGTGGACGAAATACCCCTGAGCCAGGACGAATATTCCGACCACGAACACTGAATCCGGCGAGAATCCGATCAGCGCCAGCGACAGTTGGACCACGGACTGCGCGACGAACACGTCCAGGAAATGATTCACGCCGTTGTTCGCGACGTTCACCTTGTCCGGGACGTGGTGCACCCCGTGCAGCCGCCAGAGCCACCGGTTGCGGTGGGACCAGCGGTGCACGAGGTAGTCGCCGAGCGAGCCGACCAGCAGCGCGAGTGGGATCTCCACCGCGAACGGCAGCACCGGGTGGGCCGGGCCGAGCACCTCCACCAGCGTCGCCACCAGCCCCTGGGCCAGTGCTCCGCCGACCATGCTCAGCACGAAGTAGACGCTGTACCAGCCGAGTTCACGTCGGCTCGGATGCCAGTCGGTCCGGTACGGGATCACCCGCTCCAGGACCGCCAGATAGCCGAGGACGGCGATCAGGAAGAGCGGGGAGACCTTGTCCGGCGCCCAGTGGAAGTGCAGGGACGCGACGGCCGTGCACAGCACACCCAGGAGCAGAAGCGGATGGGCGAGCCGGCGGGCAATGGCTGACAGCACGCGCCCCCCGTTCTTCGCGAACTAACGACTGGAAACGTCAGAGACTCTAAGCGGCACGCGCCCGCCGTGACAGTCATTCGACGTGTTAACTCGACGAATGACCCGATCGGCGGACTATACGCGCACGAAGTTGACGTCTGAGCGGCGTGAAGGGGGCGCATTTTCGAGTAGATGTCGGAGAGGACGGCGCGCGAAGGCAGCAGTGCACACTGTCGGGCGCTGTCGTGCGCCCCTTCTGCGCTGCCCCGCACGGCTACTGATCCGGCCAATCGGGCGGCCCTCGCCGGGAGCCGCGGCGAGGGCCGCCCGATCAGGAGCGGACCGGCTCCGCCAACCGGTGCGCGGCACGGGGCGCGTGCGCCGCGAGACGGTCGCGCAGACCGCGCAGCTCGTACTCGACCAGCGCGGGCAGCGCGGTCACGCCGGTCGCCTCGAGCGCGGGGCCGAGCAGCTCGACGGCCGTCGCCGGGTCGTGCGCGCAGACGTGGCAGTCGGCCGCCCGGACGATGAAGAGCAGTCGGCTGGACGGCAGTTGGTCCGGACCCAGCAGGCCGAGGGCGGTCTCCGTGGCGTCCAGCGCGCGGCGGGCCAGCCGGGGGTCGTCGGCGGCCGCGGCGAGGTCGCGCAGCGCGGCGGCCGCGGCGGACTCGACCCGCATCCGCATCGAGGCGATCGAGAGCCAGGGCACGTCGACCTCGTCCTGTGCGCCGATGTGGTCCAGGTGCGCCCGCGCCAGCCCGATCTGCCGGACGGTCGCCCGCACGTCACCGGTGAGCGCGTACGCCCGGGCCCGGCTGATCCGGCCCATCGCGCCGGCCCAGTGCCGGTCCGGGGCGACCCGCTCGATCTCGCGGGCGTAGCCGAGCGCGGCGACCGGGTCACCGTCCAGCCGGGCCAGGATGCTCATGTCGCTGAGCGTGCCGACCTGGGTGGCCCGGTCCGCGGCCAGCCCGGCCCAGGTGAGGGCGCGGTCGTAGCAGGCCATCGCGGTGGCGTTGCGGCCGTCCTGCATCCGCAGCGCGCCGGCCGCGTGGGCGTGCTCGGCGGCCAGCCGGACCAGCGGACCGCGCTGCGCGGCGGGGGCGGAGGCCAGCCGGGCGAGCACGGCGTGCAGGGTGCGCTCCACCGCGGCGGCCAGGGCCGGCCGGTCGCCGGTCTCGCCGGAGCGCAGGCGGGCGGCGAGCAGCCCGGTCAGGGCGTGCGCGGTGACGGCGTCCAGCGGGGGCCCGGCGGCCGGATCGGCGATCCCCACCGGGGCGCAGAACTCGGCGTGCAGGGCGGCGAGTTCTCCGGCCTCGGGGACCGCACAGCCCTCGGCGCCGTGCAGCGGGCAGAGCAGGCCGTAGTCGGGCAGGCGCAGTGGGGCGGCGGCCGGGGGCGTGCCGGCGGCCGGAAGCGGGTCGGGCGCACCGGGCGCCGCCCCGCCCGGCAGCGGCGGTCGGAGCAGGGCGGGCGAGAAGGCGTCCAGGCCGCACAGTTCGGCACTCTCGGCACGATGGCAGGCGGCGCTCAACTCACCGGCGGCACCGAGGAGCTCGTCGATCCGGTCGGCGACCCGGGGGGTGACCCGGCGGGCGCCGTGCTCGATCTTGCTGACCGCGGTGTGGTCGTAGCCGATCCCGGCGCCGAGCTGCGCCTGGGTGAGGCCGGCCCGGCGCCGCCAGTGCCGCAGCCGGGCGCCGAACTCGCGCCAGGCGTCCTGCCCCCGGCCGGTCGGCGGTGCCGGCACCGCCACCGCAGGGGCCACACGGTTGCGCTGCACGGCTGCCTCCCCGGGCGCGTCGTCCTCGGCCGGTCGCAGGGACTGCCGACGGCTCCGGTGATTCCGACGACTCCGATGACTCCGACGACGAGACGGTACTCGATCGCCACCGGCTCGTACATGAGGTGGTCTCAACCACTTGAAGGAAAGCCCAGCTTGACGCAAAGCCGGACCGGCGGGCTTGACGGAATTTGCCAACCACTCGCCTGGCGCGCATCGAGCATTGACCTGGGCATGACGCCGTGTGAGGGTTCGGGCACCCGAGCGCGGACGGCCCGCACGGCCGTCCCCCGACACGGCCCCGCGGTGCGCCACCAGCCCTGCCGTCCGCGGTCGAGGACCCCCACATGCGAGGAGCTTCGATGCAACGCAGGATTTCCGCAGGAAGGTTGCTGACCACGGCGACCACCCTGACCGTGCTGGCCGGCATGATCGCCGCCGCCGCGGGCCCGGCCACCGCCGCGCCCACCCCCTCCCCGGCACCGGCGCCCAGCGCCCTGGCCGCCGCCGTCAACGCCGCCGACGCCGCCGCCGCGGCCGGCCTGGACGCCCTGGCCAAGGGCGCCGACGAGACCTACGAGCGCAAGGCCGTCACGCCCTGGGTCGGCGGCCTCTACTCGGTGGCCTACGAGCGCAGCTACCGCGGGCTGCCCGTGGTCGGCGGCGACGCGGTCGTCCTCGCCGACTCCCAGGGCAAGGTCCGCGGCCTCCAGTCCGCCGCCACCGGTCCGGTCGGCGGCTCCACCGAACCGCGGATCAGCGCGGAGCAGGCGGAGAGGACCGCCCGTACCAAGCTGGCCTCCGTCGACTCGGTCGAGTCGCGCCGCCTGGTCGTGCGGGTCAAGGACGGCAGCAGCCGGCTGTCCTGGGAGACCGTCCTGGCCGGTCACAAGGGCGCGGCCCCCAGCCGCCTGCACGTGTTCGTCGACGCGGCCACCGGTGAGGTGATCGACAGCTACGACGACGTGCGCGCCGGCACGATCAACAGCGAGTGGAACGGTCCGGCGCCGGTCACGATCAGCACGACGAACTCGGGCGGTTCGTACTCGCTGCGCGACCCGAACCGTCCGGGCCTGTCGTGTTCCGACTACAGCACCGGGCAGGTGTTCTCGAAGTCGAGCGACTCCTGGGGCACTGGCAGCGCCTCCGGCAAGGAGACCGGCTGCGGGGACGCGATGTTCGCGGCCCAGAAGGAATGGGACATGCTCCGCGACTGGCTGGGTCGCAACGGCCACAACGGCAACGGCGGCAGCTGGCCGGTCAAGGTCGGGCTCAGCGACGTCAACGCCTACTGGGACGGCAGCACGATATCCATCGGCCACAGCCAGGCCAACAAGTGGATCGCCGCCATCGACGTGGTGGGCCACGAGTTCGGGCACGGCCTCGACCAGTACACCCCCGGCGGCGCCAACAACGAGTCCGGCCTGGGCGAGGCCACCGGCGACATCATGGGCGCCCTGACCGAGGCCTACGCCAACGAGCCCGCCCCGTACGACTCCCCGGACTACACCGTCGGCGAGATGATCAACCTGGTCGGCAACGGCCCGATCCGCAACATGTACAACCCGTCGCTGGTGAGCAACAACCCCAACTGCTACTCGGCGTCCATCCCGCAGACCGAGGAGCACGCGGCGGCCGGCCCGCTGAACCACTGGTTCTACCTGCTCGCCGAGGGCTCCAACCCCGGCGGCGGCAAGCCCACCAGCCCCACCTGCAACAACTCCTCCGTCACCGGCATCGGCATCAAGGACGCCGGCCGGGTCTTCTACGGCGGCATGCTGCTGAAGACCAGCGGCATGACCTACAAGCGCTACCGCACCGCCACCCTGACCGCCGCCAAGAGCCTCGACGCGACCTGCACCTTCTTCAACCGCGCCAAGGCCGCCTGGGACGCCGTCAGCGTCCCCGCCCAGAGCGGTGACCCCACCTGCACGCCGTCCGGCACCAGTGACTTCTCGCTCTCGCTCGGCCCGACGTCCGGCTCCGTCCAGCCCGGAGCCTCCACCTCGTCGACCGTGAGCACCGCCGTCACCTCCGGCACCGCCCAGACCGTCACCCTCACCGCCTCCGGCCTGCCGTCCGGCGTCACCGCCAGCTTCAACCCCTCCTCCGTGCAGGCCGGTTCCTCCGCCACCCTGACCCTGGCCGCCTCCGCGGCCGCCGTGGCCGGGACGTACCAGATCACCGTCACCGGCACCGCCGGCGCCACCACCCACACCGCCCAGTACGGCCTCACCGTCGGCGGCGGGGGCAACCCCGGCGGGGCCGCGCCCGACATCGACGTCGCCAAGATCCAGGCCCACCTGTCCCAGCTGAACAGCATCGCCAACCAGAACGGCGGCCACCGCCGGGCGGGCAGCGCCGGACACAGCCAGTCGCTGGCGTACATCAAGGGCAAGCTCCAGGCGGCCGGTTACAGCGTCACCGAGCAGACCTGCACCTCCTGCACCTACCAGTCCAACAACCTGATCGCCGACTGGCCGGGCGGCCCGGCCGACCAGGTCACCATGTTCGGCGCCCACCTGGACAGCGTCTCGGCCGGCCCCGGCATCAACGACAACGGCTCCGGCTCGGCCACCCTGCTGGAGAACGCCCTCGTGCTCGCCCAGCAGAACCCCAGCCTGACCCGGCACGTGCGGTTCGCCTGGTGGACCGGTGAGGAGCAGGGCCTCCAGGGCTCGCAGTCCTACGTCGGCCAGCTGGGCTCCGCCCAGCGATCAGCGATCAAGGCGTACTACAACTTCGACATGATCGCCTCGACCAACGCCGGCTACTTCATCAACAACATCAACTCCACCGCCTCCGCGCCGATGAAGGCCTACTGGGACTCGCTGAACCTCAAGCCGGAGGAGAACGTCGAGGGCCAGGGCCGCTCGGACGACTACTCCTTCCAGCAGGCCGGCATCCCGACCTCGGGCTACGCGGCCGGTGCCAGTGACACCAAGACCTCGGCGCAGGCGGCCAAGTGGGGTGGCACGGCGGGCCGTTCCTACGACTCCTGCTACCACTCCTCCTGCGACACCACCGGCAACATCGACGCGACGGTGCTGAACCGCAGCGCCGACGGCGTGGCGTACACCATCTGGAAGACCTCGGTCGGCGGCACCACGCCCAGCAACGACTTCTCGGTCTCGGTGAACCCGGCCACCGCCACCGTCAAGCCCGGCGAGACCACCACCGCGACGGTCGCCACCTCGACCACCTCCGGCTCGGCCCAGACGGTCAACCTGACCGCCTCGGGCGCGCCGGCCGGCGTGACGGTCTCCTTCAACCCGTCCTCGGTGCAGTCCGGCGGCTCGGCGACGCTCACCGTCGCCACCGCCGCCTCGACCGCCACCGGCACCTACACCATCACCCTGACCGGGACCGGCTCGGCCACCCACAGCACCAGCTTCTCCCTGGTGGTGGGCAACGACTCGCCGAACCCCGGTGGCACCTGGACCCCCGGCACCACCTACCAGGCGGGTGACGTCGTGACCTACAACGGGGTCAGCTACCGCTGCCTCCAGGGCCACACCGCCCAGGTCGGCTGGGAGCCGCCGGTCGTGCCGGCGCTCTGGCAGCAGGTGTGACCGGGGCGCCCTGACGCCCGGTGAAGCCGCTGCGCCGCGGTCCGTCGAGGGGACGGTCCGCGGCGCAGCCCTGTCTCCGACCGCCGGGGCCCCAGCCCGGATCATCGGGGCCTCAGCCCGGGTGGAAGGCGACCCGGACGGTGTCGTCGAAGGGGACGATCAGACCGTTGCCCGTCTCCCAGGTCCAGGTGCGCGGGATCAGGAACATCCGGCCGCCGGCGTGGGCCAGCAGCCGCAGGCCCTCGTAGCGGTAGTGGAACCGCGCCCCCTGCTCCACGTCGGACAGCACCGTCTCCCGCACCCCGGACCAGCCCAGGTGGAGGCGCTCCGAGGTGTCCAGGACGACGGCAGGACGCCGGTAGAGGTGGTGGGCCAGCTGCTCCGCGTCGGCCGTGCCCTTCTGCTGGGCGTAGCCGCCGACCGCCCAGAACGCGCAGAGCACGATGATCGCCACGCTGATCCCCAGCGCCGCCCGCTCGCCGGTCAGCGGGTACGGGGCACCGGTGCCGCGCACGTACATCATCCGGGCCAGGACCGCGAGCAGCAGCCCGCCGCCGATCAGCAGCGGGGTGCCCATCGGGCCGGCGTCGAACACCTCGAAGCCGGCCAGGAAGCCGAGCACCAGCAGCGGGACGACCAGCGCGGCCAGGGCCAGGCAGGCCAGTCGCACCGTCCGGGTGCCGGCCGCACCGCCGCCGGCCGCCCTGGTCGCGACGTGGTAGCCCAGGGCGCCGAGGAGGGCCCCGCACAGGGCGACCCCGGCCGGGACGTAGAGCGCGGGGGAACTGCGGAGCAGCAGGTCCTGGGTGGCGAAGCCGATCGTTCCGGCGTCGATGCCGAAGTAGCTGTAGAGCGAACTGGTGTAGGCGTAGCCGAAGAAGAAGAGCAGCGCGGTGAGGAGGGTGGTCGGGGCGACCCAGGTGGCGAGCTTGGCGATCCAGTCCGACCAGGAGCGCGACGGCGGCTGCTCCGGCTCTCCCGGGGAGTCCTCCTCGGCAGGGCTCAGGGGGTGCTCCCGGTGTACGGGCTCGACCCGCCGGTGGGGGTGGCGCTGTTGTACCCGCCGCCGTCCGAGGTCCCGCCGTTGCCGGGGGTGGACCCTTCGTCGGGGCTGATGATCTCCACCGAGCCCACGGCCTTGATCCGTTTGACGGAGTCGTCGGCCGCCACCGTGAGGCAGATGTCCCGGCTCTTGGTCCCGGGCTTCCACGGCGGGAGCCGGAACTCGGCCCGCTCGGTCTCGCCGTCGGTCACCTGGACCGTCTGCGAGGCGGGGGTGGCGTACACCGTGCTGCCGCAGTCGGAGACCTTGCTGATCGTGGCCGTGAAGCTGGTCTTCGACGGGAAGGACAGGCTGATCCGGGCGGTGCGGTCGGTGCCCTGGACGTTCGCCGAGGGCTCGCCGGCGTTCCGGAATCCGCCCTGGTCCCCCTGGTCCTTGGTCCGCTGGTCGTCCGGCTGCCCCGAACCGCTGTTCCGGCCGCTCTGCCCGCTCTGCCCGCTCTGCCCGCTCTGCCCGGCCTGGTTGGCACCGGCCGACCCGGAGTCGCCGCCACCGCCGCAGGCCGCGAGGGCCGCGAGGGCCGGGAGGAGCAGGGCCGCCGCCAGCCACCGGGCCGCTCGGCCGGTCCGGTGGCCTCCGAAGTTCCCGGTCCCGGGCAATGCCTTCTCCCATCCGCGCGGCGTGCAGGGGCCGGTCGGCCCCGTCGGACGCTACCCGTGCGCCGACGGCCCGGTGGGCCACCGCGCCTCCCCTGGCCGGGCCCGCCACCTGTTCGGCGCAACCCGGGCGGGCGCACCCTGACATAGAGTCGGACCGCGACGGACGCACCGTCAGCAGATCGGAAGGACCAGACCCGTGAGCACGGACACCCGCCCGGTACCGGAGCTGGCCGCCGAGGTCGTCGAGCAGTGGCGGGCCGAGGAGGCCGAGCTCGTCGAGCTGCTGGCCCGGACGCAGCGCGGCATCGGCGGCATCGCCGCCTTCCGGCTCGGCCCGACGCCGACCGTCCTGGTCACCGACCCGGCCGCCGTGCAGCACGTCCTGGGCCGCCACCCGGACCGGTACGTCAAGCGCTCGCACCGCGCCCGGATGCTGGTCGGGGACGGTGTGCTGTCCGCCGCCGGGGACGCCTGGAAGCGTCAACGGCGGCTGCTGCAGTCGCAGTTCACCGGCACCGGGATGCGCCGCTACGAGCAGCGGATCGCCGCGGCGGCACGCCGCACCGCCGAACGCTGGGAGGGGTACCGGCGCACCGGGGAGACCTTCGACGTCGGCGAGGAGATGCGCGGCTTCGCCCTGGACACCGTCTGGCGGGCGCTCACCGGGCTGCCGCTGGACGACCGGACGGACGGCGAACTCCGCGCGGTGGAACGGGTGGTGGCCGCCATGCCGACCCTGCCGACCAACGCGGCGGACGCCCGGGACGCGGTCGCCGCGGACCTCGCCAGGATCGACGCGGTGGCACACGCGGCGATCGACGCGGCCCGCTCGGCCGGCCCGACCGCGGAGCCCGGCGTGCTCCGGATGCTGGTCGAGGCGGGCGAGCAGTACCCCGAGTACACCGACCGGTTGATCCGGGACGAGCTGGTCACCCTGCTCGTCGCCGGCCACGAGACCACGGCCACCACGCTCACCTGGCTCTTCCTGCTGCTCGACCGCCACCCCGAGGCCCGCACGGCCGAACCGCAGGCGCTGGTGAGCGAGACGCTGCGGCTCTACCCCTCCGCCTGGCTCCTCCCCCGGCACGCCGTCGAGGACGACGTCATCGCCGGGCACCGCATCGCCGCCGGGACGGACGTGCTGGTCTGCCCGTACCTCACCCACCGGGACCCGGCGCTGTGGCCCGACCCGGAGCGCTTCGACCCCGCCCGCTTCGCCGCCGGCGCGGACCGCCCCGGGCAGCTCGGCGCCTACTTCCCGTTCGGCCTCGGCGCCCGCGCCTGCCTGGGCACCCGGTTCGCGCTGCGCGAGACCACGGCGCTGCTGGAACTCCTGTTGCCGATGGGGCCGTTGGCGTTCCGGTCGCGGCCGGCGGGGGCGGCGTACAGCATCACCGTGCGGCCGGACGGGCCGACGCCGGCCTCGCTGGGCTGAGGTCTTCTCCGAGTGCGGCAACGACTCCGGATCCGGGCGGGTCCGGATCCGGGCGGGTCCGGCTGTCACAAACCCGCGCCGGGATCCGTCGGACGGGTGACCGCACGGTTCACCCGCGAGAAGAGGAACACCACGATGACCGTCCGCCCGATCACCGCCGAGGTCCCGCTGCGCCCGCGCATGGCCCAGGACCCGGTGGAGCTCGTCCCCGAGATCGCCGAGGTCTCGGCCGCGCTGTTCAAGGCCACCGGCAACCGGTCCGTCCCCCGCAGCACCATCGGCCTGGTCCAGCTGCGGGCCGGCCAGATCGCCGGCAGCACCTACCTGACCGTCCTGCACACCGGTTTCCTCCGCAAGGCCGGCGAGTCGGAGGAGCGGATCGCCTCGGTGGCCGGCTGGCCGGACTCCCCCTGGTTCACCGCCCCGGAGCGCGCCGCGCTCGCCCTGGTCGAGGCCGTCCTCCAGCCCAACCCGCACGGCGAGCGGGTGCCGGACGCCCTGTACGCGGAGGTCGCCGGGCACTACGACGACAAGGCGCTGACCACGCTCATGCTCGCCATCGGCCAGGTCAACTTCTTCACCGCCATCGCCCTGATCGCCAAGCCCGTCCCCGGCCGGTCCTTCACCGACCCCTGGGCCTGAGCGGCCCCGGCACCCCTGCACCCCTGCACCCCTGCGGCCCGCCCGGCCGGTCACCGGGCGGGCCGTGCCGCTGTCGACCGATCACCCGTCTCGGCATAGGCTGATCCGCGCCCGAACGGACTTTCGTCCGTCCTCGGGCCGGCGGGCCGACACACCGGAGGGGGCGTGCCCGCAGCACACGGAGGATCGCAGGGGGGACGGAGCCATGTCCGGGGAGCGGAAGAACGACCGGCACGACGAGTACGACAGGTACGAGGAGGATGACGGGCACGGCGGGCACGACGGGAACGACGGACTCCACGGGCACGACGGGTTCCACCCGCGGGACGGCTAC
Organism: Kitasatospora sp. NPDC058444; assembly: GCF_042721415.1. Classification (NCBI taxonomy): domain Bacteria; kingdom Bacillati; phylum Actinomycetota; class Actinomycetes; order Kitasatosporales; family Streptomycetaceae; genus Kitasatospora; species Kitasatospora sp. NPDC058444. The sequence goes on from NZ_JBHXLL010000013.1 coordinate 167,905, forward strand.
GGCCCGCACCAGGAGTACGACGAACTCGCCGACGACGACGCCGGCTACGAGCCGTTCGACGAGCACGAGGGGGACGACCGCGAGGCCCCTCGCCGGTCGACCACGCGCCGGGTCGTGATGGTGGCGGCCGGCGGGGTGTTCGCCGCCCTGCTGGCCGTCGGCGGCTACGGCGCCTACAACGTGCTGAACGCCGTGACGGACAACGGCCCGTCCGGCGGCGGCCACCAGGGTTCCGAAACCGTGGCGAAGGCCCCGCAGGACCCGCCGACCGCCGAGCAGGCCGAGGCGGCGGCCAAGGAGTTCCTGGCGGCCTGGAGCCGCGGCGACATCGCGGCCGCCGCCGGTCTGACCGACCGGCCGGAAACCGCCCGCGCCGCGCTGACCACGTTCCAGGAGCAGGTGGGCCCCCGCTCGCTCGCCCTGACCGGGACGGGCCGCGCGCAGGCCGACACCCCGAGCGAGCCGGCGCTCGGCTTCCGGGTGAAGGCGGAGTTCGAGGGCACCCCGGACGCCTGGGAGTACGACAGCGTGCTGAGCTTCGTCCGCTCCCAGGACGGACGGCCCGTGGTGCGCTGGAAGCCGTCCGTGATCCACCCGCAGCTCACCCCGGGCCGGACCATCGCGGTGAAGGCGCTGCCCAACGCCGTGTCCAAGCCCACCGACCGCAAGGGCCGGCCGCTCGACGCCTTCCCGTCGCTGCGCGGCGTCCTGCCCCAGATCGCCCCGCCGGACGGCGCCACCGCCGCCACCGGCCGGGCCGTGACGCTCTCCGGCGGGGGCGGCGGCAGCGAGCAGGACCAGCTGTTCATACTGACCCCGGCGAGCGCCCCGCAGGTCAAGCTCACCCTGGACGCCGACCTCCAGCAGGTGGCCGAGGAGGCGGTCAAGCAGCAGTCGGCGAACGGCAATCCGGCCTCGCTGGTGGCCATCCAGCCGAGCACCGGCAACATCCTGGCGATGGCGTACGCGCCGCAGGGCGGCTTCAACCGCGCGATCGCGGGCGGCCAGCCGCCCGGCTCGACGATGAAGGTGATCACCTCGGCCGCCCTGCTGGAGGCCGGGGTGAGCCCGGACACCGTGGTGCCCTGCAAGGCCACCACCTACTCCCCGCGCGCCTGGCACAACGACGAGCCCGGCGACTTCCCGTCCTACACGCTCGCCGATGACTTCTCGCACTCCTGCAACACCGGCTTCATCGACAAGGGCTTGGAGAAGCTCCAGCCCGGCACCCTGGGCACGGTGGCCCACGACCAGTTCGGGCTCGGCCTGGAGTGGCACATCGGCGTCCCGAGCCGGGACGTCACCATCCCGGCGCCCGGGAACAAGGACGAGGCCGCGGCCTCGTACATCGGCCAGGGCCGGATCCAGGCCAACTCGCTGGCGATGGCCTCGGTCGCCGCCACCGTGCAGAGCGGGACCTTCCGCCAGCCCGTCCTGCGCGAGGACGTCAAGCGGGCGACGGCGCCCGGCAAGCTGCCGGCGGACGTCGCCCGGGACCTGCGCGCCATGATGTCCAAGACCGCCACCCAGGGCACCGCCCGGACCCCGATGGCCGGCCTGTCCGGTCAGATCGGCGCCAAGACCGGCACCGTCGAGGCCGGCGGCCAGGCCAACAACAGCTGGTTCATCGCCTACCGCGGCGACCTCGCCGTGGCCGCCGAGGTCGAGGGCGGCGGGCACGGCTTCAGCGCGGCGGGCGTGGCCGCGGCCCAGGTGCTGAAGGCGGGCGGCAAGGGCTGACGGCTCGCGGCCGCCGACCGACGCCTTCACGGCGGTCGGCGGCCGGTGGTCCGCCCCCCCCCGGTCCCATCCCGGTCCGTTCCGGCCTATTCCGGCTCATTCCGGCCCATCAGGCCCCGCATCAGCCGGAAATCCGGCGCACACCGCCGGCGTACACGCCGGGGCGCGCACGCCGGGGCGGGTTGGAGCGAGTGCGGGGGCTCGTCGGGGTGGTCAGGCGGAGCCTTCGCCGTGGATCAGTCGGAGCCTCGGCATGCCGGGGAACGGCGGGGTGTGTTCCGCCTCCTGGTCGGCGATCATGTCGGCCAGCATCCGGGCGCCCCTGGCGCGGAACACGGCCTTGAGCTCCTCGTCGGCCTCCTCCTCGCCCGGGTAGAGGGTGAAGTGGACGGCGCCCTGCTCGTCCTCCCAGCTGTAGCTGCGGTACGGCGGCAGGGCGGGCCAGTCCTCCGCTCCGGGCTCGGTCATCGCGCCGGCTTCGGTCATCGCGCCGGCCTCGTCCGTCGCGCCGGTCTCGTCCGTCATGAGGTGCCTCCGGTGGTCGTCCTCGGGTGGTCTGCCGCTGTGGGCAACGACCCGGGAGCAAAAAGGGCCCGGTCTCGCCGCGACCGCCCTCCGCGCGGCGGGACCGCTCGCGGCCCCGGGTGCATCCGGACGGCTTCCGCGGGGCCAACTTCCGTACGCCGACCGTCCACTTAACGGCACGTCACGGCTTGATAGCGTCGGCCGGGACGCCGTGCCACCGCGGCGGCCGCACCAGCCACGAAACGAGAGAGCGCCACATGGCCCCCAGGACGATCCGCCGAGCCGTCATCCCCGCCGCCGGCCTCGGCTCCCGCCTCCTGCCGCTGACCAAGGCCACGCCGAAGGAGATGCTGCCCGTCGGCGACAAGCCGGTCATCGAACACACCGTGCGCGAGCTGATCGAGAGCGGCATCACCGACATCACCATCGTCGTGAACGGCGACAAGGGCCTGATCCAGGAGCACTTCCGCCCCAACCCCGTCCTGGTCGAGCAACTGCGCCGGGACGGCAAGGCGGCCTTCGCGGCGGCGGTCGAGGAGGTCGGCGAGCTGTCCCGCAAGGGCCACATCAGCTACCTCTACCAGCACGGCCCGTACGGCAACGGCACCCCGGTGCTCAACGCCGCCCGCCACTTCGGCGACGAGCCCTGCCTGGTGCTCTGGCCCGACGACGTCTTCGTGGCCGAGGTCCCCCGCGCGCAGCAGCTGATCCGGGCGTACGAGCAGACCAACGCGCCGGTGCTCGCGCTGATGCCGATGGCTCCCGAGGACTCCTACCGCTACGGCGTGCCGGTGGTGAAGGAGGACCTCGGCGGCGGATCGCTGCGGATCACCGGCCTGGTCGAGAAGCCGAAGCCGGCCGACGCCCCCTCCGCGTACGCGGCGATCGGCGGCTACGTCATCACCCCCGGCATCGTCGACGAGCTGCGCGAACTGACCCTCCGGTGGCACGAGAAGCCCGAGGACGAGGTCTACCTGACCGACGCCATCAACGCCTACGCGGCGCGGCGCGCGGTCTACGGGCAGGTCATCGCCGGCACCTGGTACGACACCGGCAACCCCGCCGCCTACCTCCGCGCCCAGTTCGCCGCCGCGCTCGCCAACCCCGAGTACGGCGCCGATCTGCGCCGGCTCGCCGCGGAGCTCTCCCCGGCCGTCGCCGGGTAGGCGCCGCGGTCGGGCGGGCGCCGGGCGCCGGGCGCTACGGCCCGCGCCCGGCCGGCCCGGGCCCGGATTCCCGGGTTCGGGCCGGTACGGGAAGCCCCGGTCAGTAGTCCGGCAGGTCGAAGTCGAGGGCCGCCCGGAAGGCCGCCTCCAGCTTCGAGTCGGCCTGTCCGGGGTTCGCGACGCTCTCGGACCGGGCCTCGCGGTCCCCGGTCAGTTCGAGGATCGCCTGGTTGGCGGCCACGTGGTCGCGCAGCCGCCGCTCGTAGGCCGGATAGGCCGTGCGGTGGTCGCCGTCGGCCGCGCGCAGTTCGCCCGCCAGGACGTAGGCGGCGGTCAGGGCCACGCTGGTGCCCTGGCCGGTGGCCGGGGAGCAGCAGTAGCCGGCGTCGCCGAGCAGGACGACGCGGTCCTTGGACCAGCGGTCCATCCGGATCTGGGCGATGACGTCGTAGTGGAAGGCGTCGGTCTCCCACATCGCCTCCAGGAAGCGCGGCAGCTCCCAGCGCGCGTGGGCGGATCGCTCGGCCACCAGCTGCCGCTGCCGGGCCGGGTCGCGCGGGAGCATGCCGGCGAGCGGCTCGTCGCTGTGGAAGCCGACGAAGACGCGCAGTTCGCTGTTGTCGCGGACGGTCATCGCCATGCTGAACCAGTTCGGGTCGTCGCCGTCCTGGTGGGCGACCTCCCAGCGGTCGAGGCCGAGATGGTTGGGGGCGCTCCAGCCGGCGAGGTAGGTGCCGATGGGGTGGAGGTAGTCCGCCTCGGGGCCGAAGACGAGGCGCCGGGTGTTCGAGTGCAGGCCGTCGGCGCCGACGAGCAGGTCGAAGGAGCGCTCGGTGCCGCTGCGGAACCGGACCTCGACGCCCTCGGGGTGCTGCACCAGGGTGTCGATCGCGTCGTCGAAGCGGTACTCAACGCCGGGCCCGGCGGCCGTGCCGCTCTTCTCCGCTCCGGCGATCAGCTCGGCGAGTTCGTCGCGCAGGATCTCCACGTCCGGGCCGTCGATCGACCCGCCGGTCGCCGTCCACTCCGTGCTGCGGCGCAGCTCCCGGCCGTCCGCGTCGACCACGGACATCCCGCGCAGCCCCGTCCGGCGGTCCCGGGCCTGCTCCAGCAGACCCATCCGCTCGACCACCGTGAGGGCGGTGCCGCGGATGTCCACCGCCTGCCCGCCGCCGCGCAGCGAGGGGGCCCGCTCCACGACCGTGACGTGGAAGCCGTAGCGGTTCAGCCAGTACGCGAGGGCGGTGCCGGCGATCCCCGCGCCGGAGACCAGGACCGAGGTGGTGCGCGGGCCGGAGTGCGGCCGGATGCTGTTCGACATGGTGACCTCCCATGGGTCGCTCGGTGTTCAACAGCACTCTGGGACGGGCCACTTGCACGACGCGGACGGGACGCGGACACGACGCTGTCACCGCTGACAGGACACCGGCGGCGCGCTGACGGGACGGCGCCGGCCGGCCTCGGCGGTGCGCCGTGACCGATCGGTGGACGCTCTGTCATGAATTCGCAACAGCGCTCCCACCAGGCGCGATACGAATTGCCCGGGCACCTGAGGGCCCGTATGGTGCTCGGACGCCGTCGCGCGGACGGCTCGGGGGACGCACGAGGGGTGAACCATGGCGCAGGGGTCGGGGTACGCGATCCAGGCCGGCGGGGCCGAGGGCCAGGCGAAGGCGCTGGACAAGGCGTCCGGGGACGAGGGGAAGATCGGGACGGCGATCAGCGATCCGGTGTGCTACGCCCCGGACGTGTTCGGCGGCGAGGACGTCGACCCGGCGTACCAGAACTTCAGCAGCGCCTGGCAGGCGGAGACCGCCACCGTCAAGAGCGCGCTGAGCGAACTGGCGGGCAAGGTGCGGAGTTCCGCGGCCGGCTACCAGTCGGCCGACGGCACCGTGGTGAAGGACCTCGCGGCCGCGGGCAGCGGCGAGTACCGGCCCTTCGGCTGAGGCCGGGCGGCCCAGCAGCTCACGAGCAGCTCACGGGCGACCGACGGGCAGCTCGCGAACCGCCGGCGGGCAGCACGCGAACAGCCGCCGAGCAGCGGCGGGAACCACACCACGGGCAACGGGAACAGGGGGCGAACTCGCCACCATGGCAGGCGAATCCACCACGCAGCGCTGCAAGGCGCTGAGCGACCGGCTGAAGGGCGTCCGCGAGGCGGACAGCAAGAACGAGCTGATCTCCGCGATCAAGGGCGCGCTCGCGGTCCACGCGCCGGTCGGGGACGTGGGCACCATCGAGGCCACCGGCAACCGCTACAAGAACGCGGCCGCCGACTCCAACCAGCTCCACCAGGACGTCCAGGCGGTCGCCGCCTCCGGGCTGCCGGACGTCTGGACCGGTTCGACCGGCGCCAAGGCCGCCGAGGTGGTGGCCGCCGCCGCCCGCGCCGTCGACCAGCAGACCAGCGCGCTCCACAACGGCGGGATAGCCCTGCTCCACCTCGCGGACGCGCTGCGCACCGCCCAGGCCCAGGACGGCTCCGCGCGCTCCGGGCTCCAGCAGGTGCTGAGCTCGCTGGGCGGCGAGGACGGCTGGTTCGACGACCTGGTCGAGGACGACGACGAGGAGGAGGAGCGCAAGAAGGCGCAGCAGGCCGCCGCCCCGTACGTCGAGTCGATGCTGGCCGCTGCCAAGCACGCCGACGAGGCGGCCCGGGCGGCGGCCCGCGACCTGAACAAGCTGGCCTCGGAGGCCCGCGCGGGCAAGATGAAGACCGGCGCGGTCACCGCCGCCGACAAGCTCGTGCTGGCCGAGACCTCCGGTCCGGACGGTCCGACCGAGCTGAACGAGCTGCTGACCGCCAACGACATGAAGCGGTCCGGCGAGTACCTGGACAAGATGAACGAGAAGGACCGGGCGGACTTCGAGAAGCTGCTCGCCGACTCCAAGTCCCCGCAGGAGCGCGCCTACCTGATGAAGGCGCTGGCGGCCGGTCACAACATGGACGAGATCCGCGCCTTCCAGGGCAAGATCCACGGCAAGGACCCGGAGTGGCTCCGGACGCACCTCTCGCCGGTCTACACCGAGGACGAGGACACCTCCAGCGGCGGCACCAACGACAACGGCTCCAACAAGAACACCGACCAGGTGACCTTCGACGGCGCCAACTGGAAGCAGGCGGACACCGAGGGCACCTGTGTCGCCTCCTCCACCGTCACCGCCCGGGCGATGGTCGACCCGCTCTACGCGCTGGACCTGACCGGCGGCCCGACCGGCCAGGAGGACGACCCGGCGGCGTTCCAGCAGCGGCTGCTGGCCGAGCAGCACCGGGTGCACCAGGAGGGCGACGGCGGCGACAACTGGGACGGCATGGGGCCGGACGGCAAGGAGAAGGTGCTGGAGAAGGAGGTCAGCCCGCACACCGGCGCCGAGTTCGACTACAAGAAGATGCCGGACGCCGACTCCCGGCGGGAGCTCCTGCCGGACATCGAGAAGGCGGTCGCCGACGGCAAGCCGGTGCCGGTCGGGGTCGAGGGCTACGACAAGGACGGCAAGCGGTCGGGCCACGCGATGATGATCGTCGGCCAGGAGGGCAACATGCTGCAGATCTACAACCCGTGGGGCACCACCACCTGGGTCAGCGAGGAGGACTTCGTCAACGGCCGCATGGCCGGGGCCTCGGACGACCGGCTGCCCACCGCCTACGCCGTCCACCTGCCGAAGTGACCGGGGTGGTAAGGGTGTTCGCGAGCAAGCCGGTGCGGGCGGCGGCATCGGCGGCCGTCCTGGCCGCTGGGCTGACGGTCGGGCTGACGGCCTGTGGACAGGACGGACCGGGTGGACCGGACCGGGGCCGGCTGCTCGGCCCGGAGGAGCGCTCGGTCACCCTCGCCGTCGGCGAGCGCTTCACCGTCGCCGTCCGGGACAACACCTCGGTCGGCGACCGCTGGAGCGTCGCGGACCCGAAGCCGGACGCCGCGGTCGCCGCCCTGGCCGACGAGAAGCTCGACCTCCCGGAGAAGTCGAAGACCGCGGACGGCGTCGGCGGCACCCGCTTCTACACCTTCGAGGCCAAGGGCAGCGGGACCACCGCCGTCACCCTCCTCAACTGCTTCCGCGGCTACTGCAACCTTCCCGCCCCCAGCGACGAGAACAGGAAGATGATCGTGCGCACCACCTACACGGTGACGGTCCGATGAGCTCCGAGGACCGCTTCCGCCCCAAGTCCGACGACGAGCTGCTCCGGCTCGACGTGTCCGCCATGCTCCGCTACGGCCTGGCCTTCGCCGGCCCGCACCGGGCCGCGCTGTTCGGCGAGGGCGCCGTCGCGGCCGCCCTGGCCGCCGACCGGCTGGGGGTGCTCCCCCGCTCGCTCGCCTTCCTCGCCGAGGTGGTGCGCAGCGGCGGCGCCCGCTACGCCGCGGACCTGCCCGAACCGCTGCCCGGGGCCGGGCCGGCCCGGCTCGCCCGGGACTGGCTGGGCTCGGCGGCCACCACCGTCACCACCGTCGACGGCGACCAGCTGCTCGCCCGCTGGCTGGATGCCGTCGCGGAGATCCTCGGGCTGCGCCGGGACGTCCGCGGTGGGGCGGGCGGCTGAGGAGCGGCCCGGCTCTAGACTCGGCGTGCCAGTGGCTCCGGCCGCCGAGGACGAGTAGAGACGAGCCCCGATCGTGTCGAAGCCGAACCCGTCGGGCCCGAACCCGTCGAACGTGACCAGCGCCCCGGGCGCGCCGCCGGTGATCCGGAGCGGCGTGCCCGGGTCCTTCGCCCACGGGGTGTTCCACGAGCGCCACCCGAAGCTGCTCCGGCAGGTCCTCGACGCGCTGCCGTACGGGCCGGGCGAGCGGGCGGCGGTCGAGCGGCTGCTGGCGGAGAGCACCGGCGGGGTGCTGGAGCCGCTGGAGGCGGACGCTCCGGACGGGGCGCGGTGGCTGGCCTGGGGCGAGGGCCTGTGGGGCAGGCCGTGGGGCGAGGCGCCGTTCCTGTGGGCGGAGAGCTACTTCTACCGGCGGCTGCTGGAGGCCACCGGCTACTTCCGGCCCGGTGCCTGGCAGGGCGTCGATCCGTTCGCGCCGTTCAAGAGCGCCGAGCTGGACGGGCCGGCGGTGGACGAGGAGCTGGCCGCGCTGGACGGGCTCGACGGGCTGCCGGAGGAGCGGCGCGCGCGGGCGCTGGTCTCCTCCGCGCTGTGGGGGAACCGGGCGGACCTCAGCTTCCGGATCACCGCGGGCGCGCAGGGGGCGTCGGCGCCGGACCTCGCCGCCGACGACGGTCCGCTGCTGCGGGCCGCTCTGGAGCGGGCCGGGAGCGGGGCCGGGACGGTCTGCGTCGTCGCGGACAACGCGGGCCGGGAGCTACTGCCGGACCTGGTGCTGATCGACCATCTGCTGGCGCACGGTCTGGCGGCGCGGGTCGTGCTGTACGTCAAGCCGCAGCCGTACTTCGTGTCGGACGCGACGACGGCCGACGTGCTCGCCGCGGTCGGGCGGCTTCGCGCCGCGCCGTCGCCGGTGGCCGGGGCGGTCGGCGGGCGGCTGTGGCGGGCGCTGGAGGGCGGTGCGCTCGTGGTCCGTACGCATCCGTTCTTCTGCGCTCCGCTGCCGTTCCACGACCTGCCGGCCGATCTGCGGGCCGAGTTCGCCGGTGCGGCGCTGACGATCGTCAAGGGGGACCTCAACTACCGCCGGCTGGTCGGCGACCGGCTCTGGCCGCCGACCACGCCGTTCGCCGGGGCGGCGGGGCACTTCCCCTCCCCCGTCGCGGCGCTGCGGACGCTGAAGTCGGACGTGGTCGTGGGCCTCGACGCCGCCACCGTCGCCCGGCTGGACGGCACCGGGACGCCGTGGCGCACCGACGGGCGGCATGCCCTCGTCCAGGTCGACCCCCGCGGGTAGCGAGCCTTCCGGGACTTCCCGGGCCTTTCCGGTCCTTGTAAGGCCGTTCAGGGCCGTTCAGGGCTGTTCAGGGCCGTTCAGGGCCGTTCAGGGCCCTGCACTCGGGGACCGTTACCGCTTGACAGGGTGCGTAATACTGTAACGCGCCGGCATGCCCACGGATCTTGGTCTCGCGGGCGGCGTCGGGCCCCTCCCCCCGCAGCTCGGAGCACCACATGCACCCCTTCCTCGACCACCCCGGGCCGCTCGCCTTCGCCCACCGGGGTGGTGACCTCGGGCGCCCGGAGAACTCGCTCGCCGCCTTCGAGGCCGCCGTCGCGCTCGGGTACCGCTACCTCGAGACGGATGTGCACGCGACCGCCGACGGCGTGCTGGTGGCCTTCCACGACGAGCGCCTCGACCGGGTCACCGACCGCGCCGGGGCGGTGGCGGAGCTGCCCTGGGAGGCCGTCAGGCGGGCCCGGATCGGCGGGACGGAGCCGGTGCCGCTGCTGGAGGACCTGCTCGGCTCCTTCCCCGGGGCCCGCTTCAACATCGACGTCAAGGCGGCGCCGGCCGTCGCACCGCTGGTCGAGGCGATCCGCCGGACCGACGCCTGGGACCGGGTCTGCGTCGGCGGCTTCTCCGACAGCCGGCTGGCCGCCGTCCGGGCCGCCGCCGGCCCCCGGCTGGCCACCTCGCTCGGCCCCCGCGAGGTGGCCCGGTTGCGGCTGCGCTCGCTGGCCGAATCGTTCCTGCCGTCCTCCCGTCCGGGGCCGCGGTCCCGGACGGGAGCGCCGTTCGCCGGGCTGTGCGCGCAGGTGCCGGAGCGGCACCTGGGCGTCCGGGTGGTCGACCGGGCCTTCGTCCGCACCGCCCACCGGCTCGGCCTCCAGGTGCACGTCTGGACTGTGGACGATCCCACACGGATCAGGTCTCTCCTCGACCTGGGTGTGGATGGCATCATGTCCGATCGCATCGACGTCCTGCGGGACGTCCTCGGCGAGCGCGGCTGCTGGACGGACGGCAGTACCGGCTCCAGCACGGTGATGGGAACCCCATGAGCACCACGAACTCGGCGACGCACCTGCCGGACGACCCACCGACCGACCCCGCGGCCGCCCCGGCGGAGCGCATAGCGGAGGACACGGCAGCCGCCGACGGACGGGCCCTGCGCCGGATGCAGTTCGGCTGGTACGTCAACGAATGGGCCGCCGCCGCCTTCTCCTCCACCGTCCTGACGGTGTTCCTCGGCCCGTACCTGACCGGCATCACCAAGGACGCCGCCGACGCGGCCGGCGACGTGCACCCGCTCGGCCTGTCGGTCCCCGCGGGATCGTTCTACCCGTACACGGTCTCGCTCTCCGTGCTGGTCTCGGTCGCGGCGATGCTGCTGACCGGTTCGGTCGCCGACCGCACCGGGCGGCACAAGGAGCTGATGTGCGGCTTCGCGTTCCTCGGCTCGCTCGCCACCATGGGGATGTTCTTCCTCAGCGGTGACCGCTACCTGCTCGGCGCCGGCCTGCTGGTGGTCGCCAACATCTCGTACGCCGTCTCGGTCGCGCTCTCCTACGCCTACCTGCCCGGCCTGGCCTCCCCCGACCAGCGCGACAAGGTCTCCTCGACGGGCTGGGCCTACGGCTACGCGGGCGGCGGACTGCTGCTGATCGCCAATCTGGCGCTGTTCCAGGGCCACGACGCGTTCGGCCTGGACGCCGGCACCGCCGTGCGGATCTGCCTCGCCTCGGCCGGCCTGTGGTGGGCGCTGTTCACCCTCGTCCCACTGCTGCGGCTGCCCTCCCGGGCGGGCGTCGCCCCCGGCCGCACCGCCGTCGCCGGAGGCACCGAGGCCCCGACCCAGGACGGCGAGCCCGCCGCCGGCAGCCTGCGCGAACTCGGCCGCACCCTGCGCGGCATGCGCGAACACCCGCTCACGCTGCTCTACCTCGCCGCCTTCCTCTGCTACAACGACGGCATCCAGACCGTCGTCTCGCAGGCCTCGATCTACGGCAGCGAGGAACTCGGCATGGACCAGACCTCCCTGGTCACCGCCATCCTCCTGGTCCAGATCGTGGCGATCGGCGGCGCCCTGCTGCTCGGCCGGATCGCCCACCGGTACGGCGCCAAGCGGACCATCCTCGGCTCCCTGGTCGGCTGGGTCGTCACCCTGGCCCTGGGCTACGTCATGCCCGCCCACCAGCCCGCCTGGTTCTACGCCCTGGCCTGCATGATCGGCCTGGTGCTCGGCGGCAGCCAGGCGCTCTCCCGCTCCCTCTTCTCCCACCTGATCCCGCCGGGCCGGGAGGCCGAGTACTTCAGCTTCTACAAGATCAGCGACCGCGGCACCAGCTGGATGGGCCCGCTCGTCTTCGGCCTCGCCTACCAGGTCACCGGCAGCTACCGCTCGGCGATCATCTCGCTGCTGATCTTCTTCGTCATCGGCTTCGTCGTCCTGCTGAGGGTGCCGGTCCGCCGCGCCATCGAGGCCGTCGGCAACCCGGTGCCCGAGCGCCTCTGACGGCTCGCACGCTGACGGCTCGCCCTCTGAGGGTTGGCCCTCTGACGGTTCGCCCGACGACCCGGGCCCGGCCGCCCCCCCCGGGACGGGGGAGCGGCCGGGCCCGGAGTGCTTCGGGACTCCGCCGTCCGTCAGCCGGTGATCATGGTCTTGCCGGGGACGGTCGTCAGCCCGCCCCAGACCTGGCCCGGGCCGGGCTTGTAGGAGGCGTGGTTCAGGACCCCGTCCTGGCCGGTGGCGAAGAGGTCCATGACGCCCGCCGTGGCGTTGAACGTCGCGGTCGGGAACCGTCCGGCGGTGAACTTCCAGTCGCCCAGGGCGGTCCAGGCACGCCACGGCTTGCCGTCGGGGATCCACTCGGTGCGGGAGAGGATGCCGTCACCGCCCACCGCGAACAGCTCGAAGCCTCCGGTGGCGGGGTCGAAGACCGCCGCCGGCGAGCCCGCGAACTGCCGGCCGGGGACGTCGTACCAGCCGCTCCACTTCGGCATGCCCTGCGTGTAGTAGGAGTGCGCGACGACCCCGTTGGTCTGCGTCGCGAAGACCTCCACAGTCGTGGTGACCGGGTTGTAGGCGGACGTGGGGCTGCCGGTGAACCGACGGTTGTCGTCCTGGTAGTACCACTCGTGCCAGTCCGCGCCGTCCTGCTTCCAGTACGTCTGGCACAGCACGCCGTTGGTGCCCACCGCGAACAGCTCGATGGCGCCGGTGGACGGGTTGTAGACGGCGCTCGGGCTGCTCGCGAACCGCCAGTTCTCGTAGATGCCGTACCAGCCGCTCCACCTCGGCATGCCCTGCGTGTAGTAGGAGTGCGCGACACCGCCGTTGGTCTGGGTGGCGAAGACCTCCGCGGTCTTCGTCGCCGGGTTGTAGACCGCCGTGGGACTGCCGGTGAACCTCCGGTTGGAGTCCTGGGCGTACCAGTCGCTCCAGCCCTGGCCGTTCGGCAGCCAGTAGGTCTGCTTGAGCACACCGTCGGTGTCGATCGCGAACAGCTCGATGGCGTCGGTCGCGGGGTTGTACAGCGCCGTGGGAACGCTCGCGAACGCCCAGTTGCCGCCGATCTGCGTCCAGCCGCTCCAGGTCACGCCGTCCGAGCTGGAGGAGAACACCACGTGGCGGTTGCTGTCGACGGCGAAGACCGTGGAGATCTTCCGGACCGGGTCGTAGACCGAACTCCCGGCCGCCGGATTGGCGGTGACGGTGTCCCACCAACCGCCGCGGACCTGGTCGATCCACGCGCCGAGGTCGTCCACCCGGGAGGAGAACGCGCCGGTGCGGGTCTCGGTGGCCGGGACGCCCAGGCAGCCGCCCTGCCAGGAGCGCGAGGCGACGGCGACCAGCTCCGCCTTGCCGTTGACCTGACGGATCGCCGGAGCACCGGTGTCGCCCTTGCACACCGCCGCACCGCCCGTCCCCGTGATGCCGATGCCCGTCGGGCTCACCGTGTCGAGGCTGAACGCACCGCTGTGCAGCTTGTTGGTGATCCACTCGTCCTTGGTCCGGCCGTAGCCGGGCACCCGCAGCGTCTCCCCGGTGCCGGGGGCGGTGGTGGCGACCGCGAGCGGGGCGACGCCGGTGACCGGCGCGGCCAGCCGGGCCAGGACCAGGTCGCGGTCCTGGCGCGGCGCCAGCTCCACGACCTCCGTCACCGTGCCGGCGGAGGTGGTCAGATCGGTGCGGCCGACGGTGGCGGTGGTCTTCCACTTGGGCGCGCCGGCCGCGAGGGCCTGCGGCTGCGCCGGGTCGTCGGCGAAGCAGGAGGCCGCGGTGAGGACCCAGTAGCGGTCGACGAGCGCACCGGTGCAGGAGCGCAGGTTGTCGCCGATCACCAGGCGCGCGGTGGAGGCGTAGCTGCCGTCGGCGGCCGGGTCGCCGGCCACGGCCTGGGCCGGGGTGAAGGTGCTCAGCGTGCCGGCGGCGGCCGCCGCGACCAGCACGCCGGCCCGCCGGGTGCGGACCTGGGACTTGCGGGACATGAGGGATCTCCCTGGAGCGTTCGGGAAGGGCGGCACCGCGCGGCTGCGCGGGACGCCGATGGGGTTCGCCGGTGACCCTGCCGGCGGCCGGAGGACGGCCCGCCCCGCGGGTGGCGGGGCGGGCCGGATCCGGGTCGCCGGGCTCGGCGGGCGGAAGGGTCAGGAGGCGGAAAAGTCAGCGGGCGAGGGGTCAGGGGGCGGAGGGGCCGCCGTGGAAGCGGACCCAGCCCGGGCCCTCCGGGTCGACGGACCACAGGGTGTTGTTGGCGTCCCGCACGTAGCTGACCAGGTGGTTGTTCGCCGGGTCGACCACGGTCTGCGGGACGGTGTCCGCGGCGAGCGCGGTCCCGGCCGGGGTGAGGACGAACTCGGTCCACGTCCCGGTGGAGAAGTCCAGCGAGTTCAGCCGGTTGTTCGGGCCGTTGACGTGGACCACGGTCCGCTTGCCGGCCTTGTCGGCGATCGCGACCGGGTCGGTGGCCGCCATCACGCCCCAGTCGCGCCAGCCCGGGCCCCACGGGTCGACGGACCACAGGTGGTGGGCGGTGTCGCGGATGAAGGTGGTGAAGTGCCCGGTGGCGGGGTCGACCACGGTGGAGGGTACGGCGTCGGGGGCCATCACCGTGCCGGAGGTGGTCGGGACGAACTCGACCCGGCCGTTGCCACGGCGGTCGATCGAGTTCAGCCGGTTGTCCGGCCCGTTGACGTGGACGACGATGTGGCCGTCGTTCGGGTTGATCACCGGAACGGGGTCGGCGGCGGCCAGCGGGCCGTAGTCGTACCAGCCCTCGCCCTGCGGGTCGACGGACCACAGGTGGCTGGCGGTGTCGCGGACGAAGGTGACCAGGTGGTTGTTCGCCGGGTCGACGACGGTGCGGGGCACCGCGTCGGGGGCCAGCACCGTGCCGGACGGGGTCGGGACGAAGGCGGTCCACTGGCCGGTGGTGCGGTCGTACGACCAGAGCTTGTTGTCCGGCCCGTTGACGTACACCATCACGTGCTTGCTCACCGGATCGGCGATCGCGGTGGGGCGGGTCGCGGCGTAGGTGCCCAGGTCGACCCAGCCCTCGTTCTTGGGATCGACCGACCACAGGTGGTTGCGGCTGTCCTGCACGAAGGTCAGCGGGTGACCGGTGACCGGGTCGACCACCGTGAACGGCGAAGCCTTCACGGTGCTCCCCGACGGGGTGGAGTGGCGGACGTTGGTGATCCACGTCCCGAGGTCGTCGACCCGGGTCGCGTACGCGCCGGTGCGGGTCTCGGTGGCGGCCACGCCCAGGCAGCCGCCCTGCCAGGAGCGCGAGGCGACGGCGACCAGCTCGGCCCTGCCGTTGACCTCCCGGATCGCCGGGGCACCGGTGTCGCCCTTGCACACCGCCGCACCGCCCGTCCCCGTGATGCCGACGCCCGTCGCGCCGACCGTGTCGAGGCTGAACACGCCGCTGTGCACCTTGTCCGGCACCCACTCGTCCTTGGTCCGGCCGAAACCGGGCACCCGCAGGCTCTGCCCCGCCGCCGGCGCCGAGGTGCCGACCTCCAGCGGCGCCACGCCCTCGACCGGCGCGGCGAGACGGGCCATCACCAGGTCGCGGTCCTGACGCGGCACCAGCTCCACCACCTGGGCCGACTTGGCGCCCACGGTGGCGGTCGTCCTCCACTTCGGCGCACCGGCCACGAGGGCCTGCGGCTGCGCCGGGTCGTCGGCGAAGCAGGAAGCCGCGGTGAGGACCCAGTACTGGTCGATCAGCGCGCCGGAGCAGCCGCGCAGGTTGTCGCCGATGACGATCCGCGCCGTGCTGGTGGAGGTGTTGTCGGCCGCCGCGGCGCCGGAGACGGCGCTCGCCGGGGCGAAGGTGGTCAGTGAGCCGGCGGCGGCGGCCGCCACGGCGGCCAGCACGCCCGCCCGCCGGGAGCGGAGCTGGGACTTGCGGGGCGAGCGGGACATGCGGACCTTTCCTTCGGGTGAGCCTGCGGGAACCCGCGGGGGCGTCGGTCTCGTGCCGAGTGCCGACGGCCCCCGCGGGGAAGGGGGACGGGCCGGGGTCAGCCGCTGGTGGCGGCGATGCCCTGGATGGAGCTGCTGGGGACGAGGTAGAAGGTCGTCCAGCTGCCGTCGGCCTTCTTGTCGGCGGTCCAGATCCTGTCGTCGGTGCCGATGGCGAACAGGCGGATGGTGTCGCCGATGGTGGTGGTGGCGACCTGCTTGGCGCCGAGGACGTCGGGCACCGCGTCGAAGGCGGTCCAGGGGCCGTTGGCGGTGCTGTCGGTGGTCCAGATCTTGCTGTCGCCGCCGACGGCGAACAGCCGCACGGTGCTGCCGAGCGTGGTGGCGGCGATGTGCCGGATGCCGCTGCTGGGGATCGCCTCGAAGGTGGTCCACGTCCCGGCGGTGTAGTCGCCGGTGGTGGTCCAGATCTTGTCGTCGCCGCCGATCGCGAACAGGCGCACGGTGTTGCCGACGGTGGTGGCGGTCACCTGCTTGATGGAGCTGCTGGGCAGGGCCTCGAACGCGGACCAGGTGCCGGCGGTGTAGTCGCCGGTGGCGGTGTAGATCCTGCTGTCGCCGCCGATCGCGAACAGGCGGACCTTGTCGCCCATCGCGACGGCGGTCACCTGCCGGATGCCGCTGTTGCCCGGAACGGCGTCGAACGGGCTCCAGGTGTCGGTGGCGGTGTCCTTGGCGGCGGTCCAGATCCGCTGGTCGCTGCCGATCCCGAACAGGCGCACCTTGTCGCCCATGGTGACCGCGCTGACCTGCCGCACGCCACTGCTGGTCGCCACGGTCTCGAAGGTGCCCCACACGTTCGTGGTGTAGCCGCCCTCGTTGACCCAGACCTGGTTGTCGCCGCCGACCGCGAACAGCTCGCTGGCCGGACGGGAGGCCTTCACCTGCTTGACCCAGCCGCCGAGGTCGTCGACCCGGGTCGCGTACGCGCCGGTGCGGGTCTCGGTCTCGCCGAGGCAGCCGCCCTGCCAGGAGCGGGAGGCGACGGCGACCAGCTCGGCCCTGCCGTTGACCTCCCGGACCGCCGGGGCACCGGTGTCGCCCTTGCACACCGCCGCGCCGCCCGTCCCCGTGATGCCGATGCCCGTCGCGCCGACCGAGTCGAGGCTGAACGCACCGGAGTGGAGCTTGCTCGCGATCCACTCGTCCTTGGTCCGGCCGAAACCGGGCACCCGCAGGCTCTGCCCCGCCGCCGGGGCGGTGGCGGCCAGCGCCAGCGGGACGACGCCGTCCACGGGCGTGGTGAGACGGGCCAGCACCAGGTCACGGTCCTGACGCGGCACCAGTTCGGCCACCTGGGACGACTTGGCGCCCACGGTGGCGGTCGTCTTCCACTTCGGCGCGCCGGCCGCGAGCGCCTGCGGCTGCGCCGGGTTGTCGGCGAAGCACGACGCGGCGGTGAGCACCCAGGAACGGTCCACCAGCGCACCGGTGCAGGCCCGCAGGCTGTCACCGATCACCAGACGAGCGGTGGAGGCGTAGGTGCCGTCGGCGGCCGCGTCACCGACCACGGCCTGGGCCGGAGAGAAGGTGCTCAGCGAACTGGCGGCAGCGGCCGCCACCAGCACACCCGCCCGGCGGAACCGGGCCTGGGACTTGCGGGACATCAGGAATCCCCCCTGAGGAGTACGAGAAGGTGGGCGCCCCGCCGGCCGGCGACCGCGCGGCGGCCTGCGGCCGGTCCGGCGGGGCGTGGTGCGGGCCTGGTCAGCCGGTGGTGGCGGCGGTGATGGTCTTGACGCCCGTGGCGCCGCCGGGGACCTCGCCCCACGCGGTCCACCGGCCCGCGTTGTAGTCGGCGTCGCGGGTGTAGACCTTGTCGTCCTCGTTGACGGCGACGACATGGACGACGTTGCCCTCGGCGCTGCTGCTGATGGCCTTCAGCCTGTTGTCGCTGACCTTCTGCCACTGCTGGTCCCAGTGACCGAGGTCGTAGTGGCCGTAGGTGGTGAACAGGTCGCCGACGCCGCCGATGATCTGGAGGTCGACGGTGTAGCCGCGGGCGGCGGCCGTGATGCCCTGGACACCGACGGCACCACCGGGGATCTCACCCCACGGCGTCCACTGACCGTTGGTCAGCTGGTCCCTGGTGTACACGCGGCTGTCCTCGTTGACGGCGAAGACGTGGACCACGTTGTCCGGGGTGGTGGCGCTGGTGATGGCCTTCAGGTTGTTGGTGCCGACCTGCTCCCAGTTTCCGCGCCAGCCGCCGGCGGCGTAGTCGGCGTGGGTGCTGTAGAGGGAGCCGTCGGAGCCGATGATCTGGAGACTGACGGTGTTGCCCCGGGCCGTGGCCGTGATGCCCTTGGCCCCGCCGGCACCACCGGGCACCTCGCCCCACGGGGTCCACGCGCCGCCGGCCTTGCCGTCGTGGGTGTAGACCTTGCCGTCGGAGCCGACGGCGAAGACGTGCACGGTGTCGCCGATGGCGACGCTGTCCACCGCGGTCAGCGCGCCGCTGTTGACGGGCGACCAGCTGCCGATCCACTTACCGGGCCTGTCGTCGGCGACGGTGTCCCACAGCCTGCTGTTGATGTCGATGATCTGCACGTGCAGGCCGGACTTGACCTCCGCCGTGCGGTAGCGCAGGTCCTTCACCCAGTCACCCAGGTCGTCGACCCGGGAACTGTACGCGCCGGTGCGGGTCTCGGTGGCGGGCACGTTCAGGCAGCCGCCCTGCCAGGAGCGGGAGGCGACGGCGACCAGCTCGGCCTTGCCGTTGACCTCCCGGATCGCCGGGGCACCGGTGTCGCCCTTGCAGACCGCCGCGCCGCCCGTACCGGTGGTGCCGATGCCCGTCGGGCCCACCGAGTCGAGGCTGAACACGCCGCTGTGCAGCTTGCCCGGAACCCACTCGTCCTTGGTACGGCCGAAACCGGGCACCCGCAAGCTCTGACCGGCCGCCGGGGCGGTGGCGGCCAGCGCCAGCGGGGCGACGCCGTCCACGGGCGTGGCGAGACGGGCCATCACCAGGTCACGGTCCTGACGCGGCACCAGCTCGGCCACCTGCGAGGACTTGGCACCGACCGTGACGGTGGTGCTCCACTTCGGCGCGCCGGCCACGAGGGCCTGCGGCTGCGCCGGGTCGTCGGAGAAGCACGACGCGGCGGTGAGCACCCAGGAGCGGTCCACCAGCGCGCCGGTGCAGCCGCGCAGGTTGTCGCCGAGGACGATCCGGGCGGCGGCGGTGTAGGTGCCGTCGGCGGCCGCGTCACCGACCACGGCCTGGGCCGGAGAGAAGGTGCTCAGCGTGCCGGCGGCCACGGCCGCGACCAGCACACCCGCCCGCAGGTTGCGGGGCGAGGAGTTGCGAGGCATGAGGTGTTGCTCCCAACGTGAAGGGTGGATCCGGGTGGTGCTGGTCAGCC
>NZ_JBHXLL010000014.1:0-31130 GCF_042721415.1 Kitasatospora sp. NPDC058444
CCCACGGCCTACGCCGACTCCCGAACGCCCCCCGCAATCTGGACCGATAAACCCCCGACCCGCCCCCATCCCCCCCCCCCCCCCGCGTCCGCGACAAGTCGACCCGATCGACTTCTCGCGCACAGCCCCACAGGACCCCCACCCCTGCCCGCCACCCGAAAAGTCGGCCAGGCCGACTTCTCATGAGCCGCGCACCCACACACGCGCAGGCAGCTCGGAACCCGTTGTGGTTGGGAGTGAATCTGTAGACCGGTCTGCATATTCCCTGTGTGTTTCGCCGAGGTGGCACACACAGGAAGTCGGCCTGGCCGACTTCTCACGCGCTGCGCTCACGCATGCGCCCGGCGCTCGGGACTTTTCAGGCGGTTAATCAGTAGACCGGTCGACATATTCAGTGTGCGCTTTCACCGAGGTGGTGCGTAGGAAGTCGGCCGGGCCGACTTCCCATGCGCTGCGCGCTCACGCATGCGCCGGCGCTCGGTACGTCCCAGAGGGTCTGTAGACCGGTCGACATATTTTTGCCCGCCAGACCCTGGTGCGCACAGGAAGTCGGCCGGGCCGACTTTTCACACGGCGCAAGGCCACCGGACATGGACAAATCTGTAGACCGGTCGGCATATTTCCGCTGACCAGGCGCCCGGGCGTTTGCGTGAGAAGTCGACGGGGTCGACTTCTCACGCGTGTTGGCGGACGGGCGTGGGGTGCGAGGAGGTGCCGGGCGGGGGGCTTCGCAGGAAGGAGAAGTGGTGAAGCGGTGGGTGTGGCTGCGGGGTGGGAACGCCCGGACGGCTCGCCGCCTGCCGCCCGGTGTGCACCGGCCCGGCGGATCCGCGGCCCCGACCGCGAGCCGGTTCGCTTTGCTGCGAGGGAAGTTGACGGTCTGTGCGGCGTTCTGCGACCGCCCCGGTGGGGTCAGGTGCGCAGGAGGATGCCGGTGACGGCGGTGGCCTGGGTGAGGGCGGCGGGGCGGTGGGCGTCGGGGAGGCCGATGGCGATGGGGACGGCGAGGCCGTCGAGGAGGGCGCGGATCTGCAGCGCGCGGTCGGCGGCGGGGCCGGGGGTGAAGTGGCCGGTGGTGGTGCCCTCCTCGATGAGGGCGACCAGGTCGGCCTGCCAGGGGGCTTCGATCTCCTGCTGGCCCTGGCGGATCTCGGCGCTCGCGGGGGAGCGGCCCCACACCTCGACCCAGAGGATCCAGCGCGGGTCGCCCGCTCCCTCCGGCAGGTAGAGGCGCAGGTAGGCGTCGAGGCGCTGCCAGGGGTCGAGGGTGTGGTCGGCGAGGGCTTCGCGGCGGCGGGCGCCGAGCTGGTCCTCGCTCCAGCGCAGGGTTTCCAGCAGCAGCTGGTCCTTGCTGCCGAAGTAGTAGAGGAGGTGTCCGGCGCTCATCTGGAGCTGTTTGCCGAGCCCGGCCATGGTGAGTTTGGCGAGCCCGTGTTCGGCGATCGCGGCCCGGGCGGTGGCGAAGACCTCCTCGCGGGGGCGGGCCGGCCGGCGCGGGCGGGGGTCGGCCATGTGCGGGTCTCCTCGGCCGGACGGGACGGGACGGGACGGAACGGAGCGGTGCGCGGCGCGGCGCGGCGCGGCGGGCCGCTCGGGCGGGGGCGTGAGGGCCCCCGCCCGGGCGGGGTGTCGGTGGGACGTCGGGCGTCAGAGCGCCTTCGGCTGCTGCTGGGTGATGCAGTGGATGCCGCCGCCGTTGGCGAAGATCTCGCGGGCGTCGACGAGTTCGACGGTGCGGCCCGGGTAGGCGTCGGCGAGGATGGCGGCGGCCTCCTGGTCGCGCGGGTCGTCGAAGGCGCACAGGACGACCGCGCCGTTGGCCACGTAGTGGTTGATGTAGGAGTAGTCGACGGGCTCGCCGTCCTCGTCCAGCAGGACGGTGGGGGCGGGCAGTTCGATGACCTCCAGCGGGCGGCCCTGGGCGTCGGTGGCGGCGCGCAGGACCTCGACCAGTTCGCGGCAGACCTCGTGGTCGGGGTGCGAGGGGTCGGGCTGGACGTGGGCGACGACGACGCCCGGGCGCACGAAGGAGGCGACGATGTCGATGTGTCCGCGGGTGCCGAACTCGTCGTAGTCGCGGGTGAGTCCGCGCGGCAGCCAGATCGCCTTGGTGGTGCCGAGGAAGGCGTGCAGCTCGGCCTCGACCTCCTCCTTGGTCCAGTCGGCGTTGCGGCCCTCGCCGAGCTGGACGGTCTCGGTGACCAGCACCGTGCCCTCGCCGTCGACGTGGATGCCGCCGCCCTCGTTGATCAGCCGGGAGGCGAAGCGCTGCACCTCGGTCAGTTCGCTGATGTGCTCGGCGATGTGCTGGTCCTTGTCCCAGCGGGCCCAGGACTGCGCGCCCCAGCCGTTGAAGATCCAGTCGGCGGCGGCCAGCGAGCCCTTGCCGTCGATCAGGAAGGACGGGCCGATGTCGCGCATCCACGCGTCGTTCAGCGGGCGCTCGACGATGTCGACCCGCTCGGAGACGTACGTGCGGGCCTCCTCGGTCTCACCGGTGTTGACGATCAGCGTCACCGGCTCGTACCGGACGATGGTGTCGGCGACGGCGGCCCAGGCCTGGCGGGCGGCGTGCAGCTGCTCGGGGCCGTCGAAGGTGGGGTTGGTGGTGGGGAAGGCCATCCAGGTGCGCTCGTGCGGGTGCCATTCGGCGGGCATCCGGTAGCCGAGGGAGGCGGGCGTGGGGGTGGTCATCATCAAGTCCTAAAGGGGTCCGGGGCCTTGGAGGGGGCTCGGGGGAAGGCTCGGGCAAGGCCCAGGGGAGGGCTCGGAGGAGGGCTCAGAGGAAGTAGAGGCGGCTGAGCGAGACGCTGTCCGCGGGCTCGGAGCGCAGCGGCGAGCCGTCCAGCGAGACCAGCCCGGTCTCGGTGACCTCGACGTGGCCGACGCGGGCGTTGCGCACCATGTCGCGCGGCCCGATGCCGCGGGTGCCCCGGACGCCGACCCGGCGGCGGCGGGTGGGCAGCCCGTCGGCGGCCTGGTCGAGGTACGCGCCGTCGGCGGCGGCCTGGGCGACGAAGGCCACCGAGATGTCGGCGGCGGTCGCGCCGTGGGCGCCGAACTGCGGCCCCAGGACGAGCGGTTCGCAGCGGTCGGTGGAGGCGTTGGGGTCGCCGACCACGCCGTAGGCGGGGAAGCCGGCCTTGAGGACCAGCTGCGGCTTGGCGCCGAAGTGGTCCGGGCGCCACAGCACGATGTCGGCGAGCTTGCCGACCTCGATGGAGCCGACCTCGTGGGAAAGGCCGTGGGCAATGGCCGGGTTGATGGTGAGCTTCGCGATGTAGCGCAGCACGCGCTCGTTGTCGTCGCCGCTCTCCGTCGTCCCGTACGAGCCGGTGCCGTCGAGCGGGCCGAGTTCGGCCTTCATCTTCCCGGCCATGGCGAAGGTGCGGCGGACCGTCTCGCCGGCCCGGCCCATGCCCTGGGCGTCGGAGGAGGTGATGCCGATGACCCCGAGGTCGTGCAGGACGTCCTCGGCGCCCATGGTTCCGGCCCGGATGCGGTCGCGGGCCATCGCGGCGTCGCCGGGCAGGTCGACCTTGAGGTCGTGCGCGGAGACGATCATGCCGAAGTGCTCGCCGAGGGCGTCCCGGCCGAACGGCAGCGTCGGGTTGGTGGAGGAGCCGATGACGTTCGGCACGCCCGCCATCTTCAGCACGTTGGGGACGTGTCCGCCGCCGCAGCCCTCGATGTGGAAGGCGTGGATGGTCCGGCCTTCCAGCACCTTCAGGGTGTCCTCGACCGAGAGGCACTCGTTCAACCCGTCGGTGTGCAGGGCGACTTGGACGTCGTACTCCTCGGCGACCCGCAGTGCGGTGTCCAGGGCGCGGGTGTGCGCGCCCATGTCCTCGTGCACCTTGAAGCCGGACGCCCCGCCCTCGGCCAGCGCCTCGATCAGCGGGGCCTCGTCGGAGGACGAACCGCGGCCCAGGAAGCCGATGTTGACGGGCCAGGCGTCGAAGGCGTTGAAGGCGTGGCGCAGCGCCCAGGGCGAGTTGACGCCGACGCCCCAGACCGGGCCGAACTCCTGGCCGATGATGGTGGTGACGCCGGAGGCCAGCGAGGCCTCCATGATCCGCGGCGAGAGCAGGTGGACGTGGGTGTCGATGGCGCCGGCGGTGGCGATCATGCCCTCGCCGGAGACGATCGTGGTGCCGGTGCCGACGACCACGTCCACGCCGTCCAGGGTGTCCGGGTTGCCGGCCCGCCCGATGGAGGCGATCCGGCCGCCGATCAGGCCGATCGAGGTCTTGCGGATGCCCTGGACCGCGTCGATCACCAGCACGTTGCTGATCACGACGTCGCAGGTGTCCCGGACCGCGGCGGGCTTGAGGTGCAGGCCGTCGCGGGCGGTCTTGCCGAAGCCGGCCAGGAACTCGTCGCCGGGTGCCTGGGAGTCGGACTCCACGCGGACGATCAGTCCGCTGTCGCCGAGCCGGACCCGGTCCCCGGCGCGCGGGCCGTGTACGGAGATGTAGTCGTGCGGGGTGATCGAGGTCACGAGGGCACCTCCGAGTCGTCGAAGCCGGTCAGGTAGCCGGTCGCGCGGGCCTTGGCCAGGGCGGCCTCCTTCGCGCCGGGCGCGTCGAGGGGGCCGTCCACGAGTCCCGCGAAGCCGATCGCGACGCGCGCGCCGCCGATCGGCACCAGGCCGACCTCGACGGTGGCGCCGGGGTCGAAGCGCACGGAGGAGCCGGCCGGGACGGCGAGGTGGGTGCCGTAGGCGGCGGCCCGGTCGAAGGCCAGCCGCGGGTTGGCCTCGAAGAAGTGGAAGTGCGAGGTGACCGAGATCGGCACCGCGGAGGTGTTGTGCACGGGGAGCAGCAGCGTCTCCTCGACCGGGTCGTAGCCGGCGCCGTCGCCGATCAGCGCGCCGCCGGGGGCCTCGTCGCCGAGCGAGCCGGCGCCCTTGAACGGGTCGTTGACGACGGCGAGGCGGGTGCCGTCCTCGAAGACGGCCTCGACCTGGACGACGGTGACCACGTCCGGCACGCCGGGCAGGACGTCGTCGGCGGTCAGCACGGAGCGGCCGGCCTCGATGGCCTCGGCCAGCCGCCGGCCGTCACGGGCGGCCTCGCAGACGGTGTCCGCGATCAGGGCGGTGGCCTCGGGGATGTTGAGGCGCACGCCTCGGGCGCGGCGGGCGCGGGCCAGCTCGGCTGCTGTGAAGATCAGCAGCCGGTCCCGCTCGGTGGGGGTCAGTCGCACGGTTCCTCGCTCGCGGTCGCCGGGGAGGGGGTCGGCTCGGGGCCTCGGGGCTGTCGGTGTCGATGTTAGAACGTCGTTCAAACATCTCGGGTCATTGAACCCGCACCGGGCCGCCCTGTCCAGCGTTGCCGCTGCGCGGGGGTTCGGCTTGCTGGGCGGGGGAGGGGGGTGAGGAGCCGGCCGGGCCGACGGGCCGGGGCCGACGGGCGGGAGCGGCCCACGGCCCTGGTGCCGTGCCCGGCGCACGGCGGGAGCGGGGGAGGGGCGCGTGGTCGGACGCGCGGTCCGTACGGGCGCCGGGCGTGCGCGGGATCGGGTGACGGCTTCCTCGAAAACGGCCTCTGCGCTTCGCAAACCTGTCCGGCGCGGGCAGTTGGATCACGCGAACCACCCCGTGCCCCTTTCACCCCACGTGATCGGACGCACACTGTTGCAAACGCCGTCAACTGGGCATGAGGATGAGTGGTCAGAACGAGGGGGCCACCCGGCCGGCGGGGGATCCGGAGGCGGGGGCCCGGATTTCAGGGCGGGGGCATGTGTTGATGGACGGTCAGTCGCGATTCCCGCGGCAGCGGACGAGTTCCGGCGACGCCTACCGGTCCGGGCCGGTCCAGGGGCCGACCGGCGGCACCGGGACGACCCTGCCGGGCACGCCGGCTCCGGGTTGTGCCGTGCACCGGCGGCTGCATCTCGCGCTCGACCCGGCGGACCTGGTCGGGGTGGGCGCGGTCCGGCGGCGGTTGCGGTCGGCGCTGAGCCACTGGGGGGTGCCGGAGCTGTCCGACACCGCCGAGCTGCTCTCCTCCGAGCTGGTCACCAACGCGCTGCTGCACACCGGCAAGGGCGCGGTGTTCGAGGCCGTGCTCGGCTCGGACCACCGGCTGCGCGTCGAGGTGCAGGACGGCACCAGCAGACTGCCCGGG
Organism: Kitasatospora sp. NPDC058444; assembly: GCF_042721415.1. Lineage (NCBI taxonomy): Bacteria > Bacillati > Actinomycetota > Actinomycetes > Kitasatosporales > Streptomycetaceae > Kitasatospora > Kitasatospora sp. NPDC058444. The sequence continues at coordinate 6,132 of NZ_JBHXLL010000014.1, forward strand.
CGCCGCCGCGATCCGGAGGCCGAGTACGCGACCTCGGGGCGCGGCCTGCTGCTGGTGGAGGCGCTCGCGGACTCCTGGGGCGTGCAGCTGCGCGGCGACGGCAAGGTGACCTGGTTCGAGCTCGCCACGCCCTGAGCCCGGCACCGACGCCGGCACCGGCGCCGACACGGCCTGACGGCCCCGGGCCCGCCGCTGGCCCCGGGGCCGTACGATGGTTCGCCGGCGATTGATTCGCCGACGAAGGATGCCCTGAGTGGAAGGCGGAACGGAAGGTTTCCGGCCCGTTGGCATTGCCGCTCGGCCGAACATTGGCCAGGATGGTGGGAATGTGTGTCCACGTGCGGGAAGCAGCGGGGAGACCGAACCTCGACTGGCCACCGTCCGTCGCACCGTCCTATCCAGCACGACCCATCACACCGCCACGCGGCCCGTCCGGACGGTCGGCGCGGTCCGCCACGGCAGCGGCAGGAGCAGCATGCCCACTGAGCCCGAGTCGCCGGGGTCGGCACTTCCTCCCGGCGCGGCGCCCGCCGTCGAGCCGCGAACCGTCGAGCCGCGAACCGTAGAGCCGAGGACCGTGGAGTCGCGCACCGCCACCCCGAGAGCCGCCAACCCGAGAGCCGCCACGCCGCGGGCCGCCGCACCGCGAGGTGCCACGCCGCGCGTCGCCGAGCAGCCGGGCGCCCCGGAGTCGCGCACCCCCGGGCAGCTCGCCGCCGGCCCCGCCACCGCCGGGACCGGCCGGGCCCGGCCGCCGGCGCAGCCCTCGCGCCGCGGCTCCGGGGTGCGCCCGTCCCCGAGTCTCGCCGCCGCCCGGCTGGCGCCCGTGCTGTCGGGCGGACTGCCGCCGTCCTCCGCGGACACCATGCCGGACTGGCTGGAGCCCGCGATGGCGGCCAACGGCATCGGCTCCTTCGACTGGGACATCCGCCGCGACGTCCTGGAGGGCGACCAGCGGGCCTGTGCGATCGTCGGACTGGACGTCCTGGAGCCGGGCCGGTTCGACCGCACCGCCGCCTCCTTCCTGGCTCTGCTGCACCCCGAGGACGCGCCCGTGGTGCGCCGCCGGGTCGAGCGCGCGGTGGCCGAGCTGGGCCAGTGCGGCGCCTACTACCGCACGGTCGGGGCGAACGGCGGCATGCGCGCGGTGCGCTTCCGCGGCCGGGTGCTCGCCGACGCCTTCGGCCGGGCCTCCCGGATGGTCGGATTCGTCTGGGACGCCACCGTCGAGCTGCACAAGCGGGACCACGCCGACCGGATGGCCCTGCTGCGCGAGGAGCGCTCCCGGTTCATCAAGGAGGCGGCGCGCGCTCTCTCCGAAGCCGTCACCGTGCGTGACGTGGCCCGGGTGTTCACCGAGCTGCCGCTGCCCGGACTGCCGCCGGACGGCCTGGTGCTGGCCTCCTTCGAGGCCGGACGGGCGCAGATCCTCGGCGCCTCCGGCTACCGCGCCGACACGCTGGCGGTCTGGGACCGCACCGTGCTGCCGCCCGGCCACCCGGCCGCCGAGGCGCTGCGCCACCGCACGCCGGTCTTCGTCTCGACCCGCGAGGAGTTCCGCGACGGCTACCCCGAGGTGTGGGAGCCGACCAGCCGCACCGGCCGGGGCTCCTGGGCGTACCTGCCGCTGGTGGCCAGCGGCCGGGCGATCGGCGTCTGCGTGGTCAGCTTCGACGACGAGCGCGAGCTGGACGCGGACGAGCGCACCCTGCTGACCACCCTGGGCGGACTGGTCGCCCAGTCGCTGGCCCGGGCCCGGCTGCACGACGCCGAGCACGAGCTGGCGGCCGGCCTCCAGCGGGTGATGCTGCCGCGCACCGTCCCGTCCGTCCCCGGTGTGACCACCGCCGTGCGCTACCTCGCGGCCGGCTCCGGCCTCCAGATCGGCGGCGACTGGTACGACGTGGTGCCGCTGCCCGGCGGGCACGTCGGCCTGGTGATCGGCGACGTCCAGGGCCACGACGTGCACGCCGCCGGGATCATGGGCCAGCTGCGGATCGCGCTGCGCGCCTACGCGGCCGAGGGCCACCCGCCCGCGGCCGTGATGGCCCGCGCCTCCCGCTTCCTCGCCGACCTGGACACCGACCACTTCGCGACCTGCGCCTACGCCGAGGTCAACGTGGACTACGGCGTGGTCTACGCCGTCCGGGCCGGGCACCTCGACCCGGTGGTGCGCCGCGCGGACGGCACCGCCGCCGTGGTGCCGGTGGCCGGCGGGCTGCCGCTGGGCATCGACCCGGACCAGGAGTACCGGGTCACCCGGTTCAGCCTGGACCCGGGCGAGACCGTGCTGCTCTGTACCGACGGCCTGGTCGAGGCGCGCGGCATGGACCTGGACGAGGGCGTCTCCCGGCTCACCCGGGTGCTCGCCCGCCCGCTGCCGGACGCCGTGGAGGCCGCCCGCGACCCGCTGGAGGAGCTGGCCGACCGGATCGCCTCCCAGGCCGCCGACTCCAGCGAGCGCGAGGACGACATAGCACTGCTGCTCCTGCGCTGGGACGGCCCGGCGGGCGGCCTGACCGCCCAGCAGCTGCGCCGCCGGATCGGCCAGGCCGACCTGGCGCGGGTGGCCGAGGTGCGGGCCGAGCTGCGTGACGCGCTGCGCCGCTGGGGCGTGGCCGAGTTCATCGACACCGCCGAGCTGCTCTCCTCCGAGCTGGTCACCAACGCCATCCGGCACACCGACCGGGACGCCATGTTCACCGCCCGGCTCTACCGGGAGCCGGAGGCGGACGGCGGCCGGGCCCGGCTGCGGGTCGAGGTGGAGGACGAGTCGGACCTCTGGCCGACCCGCCGCACGCCGGGGGAGCAGGCCTCCTCCGGGCGCGGGCTGATGCTGGTCGAGGCGCTCGCGGACTCCTGGGGCGTGGAGCCGCGGGGATCGGGCAAGCGGATGTGGTTCGAGCTCAGCGGGACGGCGGTGGCAGCGGCCTGACTCCCCGTCCCCGGGCCGGGGACGGGGAGTCAGGCCGGGAACGGGAACGGGAACCGGACGTCGGACCCGAGGGGATCAGCCGAACTGCTGCTCCAGGTCCTTCAGGTTGCGCTCCAGCAGGTCCAGGCGGGACGTCGTGACGGTGTCCTCCTCCAGGGTGAGGTCGACGGCGCGCCGCTCCGGCCGGGCCGGCAGGCCCGGCTGAGCGGCCGTGCCCCCGGCCGGCTCCACCTCGCGCGGCGCGCCGGGGCGCTCGGGCCCGACCCGCTCCGTCCCACCGCGCTCGGCCGGGACCCGTTCCGCCGAGGCCCGTTCCGCCAAGGCCCGTCCCACGCCTGGACGTTCCACACCGGATCGTTCCAGGCCTGGACGTCCCGCACCGGATCGCTCCACCCCGGCCGGTTCCGCTCCGGCGGTCAGAGCGGCCTCCGGGCCGGCCGCCGGTTGCCGCGCCGTCCCACTGCCACTGCCGCCGCCGCGCCGCCAGGCGCTGTGGGAGCGGTTGATCGCCCGGATCTCGGCCCGCGCCCGGCGCCCGGCCAGCTTGCGGCGCTGCTTCTCGACGGCGCGCTCCCGCTTGTCCTCGCGCACCTCGTCGACCGCCTCGTCCAGGCTGCGGACGTTCTCCAGCAGCATCAGCGACCAGGCCGCGTAGGTCTCGCGCGGGGCGCGCAGCCAGCGGACCATGCGGATCTGCGGCAGCGGGCGCGGCACCAGGCCCTGTTCGCGCAGCGCGGCCCGGCGGGTCTGCTTGAGCGCCCGGTCGAAGAGGATCGCGGCCGAGAGGGACATGCCGGAGAAGAACTGCGGGGCGCCGGCGTGGGTGAGGCCGCGCGGGGCGTGCACCCAGTTGAACCAGGCCGAGGCGCCGGCGAAGAGCCAGACCAGCAGCCGGGAGCCGAGCGCGGCGTCGCCGTGGCTGGCCTCGCGGACGGCGAGCACCGAGCAGAACATCGCGGCGCCGTCCAGGCCGAACGGGACGAGGTACTCCCAGCCGCCGGACAGGCCCAGGTTCTGCACGCCGAAGCCGACCAGGCCGTGGAAGGAGAGGGCGGCCGCGACGCCCGCGCAGCAGAACAACAGGGTGTAGGAGGCGGCGCCGTACAGGGATTCCTTGCGGCGGCGCCGGTCCTCGGCGCGCTCCCAGGAATCCGTGCCGGCGGTGGCGGAGGCGGCCCCCCGGCTGCGGATCCGGGCCATCAGGAGGACGCTGACCAGCAGCGCCACGACCACGGTGATCGCCCATCCGAGCGGTATGTCGGACAATTTCATCGCCGGAGCCGGCCTCGCTTTCCTGCGTCGCTTTCCTGCGCCGTGATGGCGGGGACCATCATGGCGGAAGCCCGGCGGGGGAATGGCGGATTCGCCGTCAATGCGTTGAGGAGAGGGATTTTCGACCCGGTGACCATCGCATGGTCAGAGGAATCCGACGTGGGTTGTTCCAGGAATAGCGGTCTTTTCGAACCCGATATCGGACAGGTTTTCGTCAACGTCGCATGACGCGCGGGCAGCCGCCGCACATGTCCTTCGGATCGGCGGTGTAGACGAGGCAACAGCTGGCCCGGGACCGGTCCGGGGGCGGCGCGCCGTCCGCCCCGGGCGCCGGGGTCGCGAAACCGGCGCCCGGGGCGAAGGGGGCCGGGGCCGGAGCGGGACGGTCGCCCGCGCCGGGTGTGCGCGCGGGGTCGAGGGCGCCGCCGCGCCCGGCGGGGTCGGGGGCCTCGCCGGGCGCCAGCAGCGCGGACAGTTCGGCGCGCGCCCGCTCCTGCTCCCCGAGCAGCCCGCCCGCGTAGCAGAGCCCCTCCACCACCGCGTCGGTGGCCATCGCCCAGAGCACCCGGGGCCCGCGCCTGGCCTCCGGGCCGAAGGCGGTGAGCACCGGGGTCAGGAAGGCGCCGAGGGCGGACCGCAGGGCGGCGGCCAGCGCCGGCTCGTCCGGGACCGTCCGGGCCCGCCCCGAGCCGGCCGCCGGATCGTCCGGCAGGCAGGCGAACTCCGCCGGACGGACGGTCAGTTCGACCGTGTCGGGGTGCCGGCGCAGCGCGACGTCCCCGAGGGCGAGCAGCGGGACGCGCCGTTCCAGGAACCACGGCAGCGTGAACAGCAGCGAGACCGGCCAGACGAAGCGGTGCAGTCCGAAGCCGGCCGCGACGTCCGGGCGCAGCGGCCGCCCGTAGCGGGCGAGGCCCTGTCGGGCGTCGTGGGCGATCAGCTCGCGCACCGCCTCGGGGCGGGCGGCGAGGTCGGCGGCGGGCAGCCAGCCGTCGCGGCGCCGGGGCGGGGCGCACCGCACCGTCAGCATGGGGGTGAGTCCGGACAGCCGGTGGTACGAGGGGGCGCCCGGGGTGAGGGGAGCGGGCGCGGGGACGGGAGTGCGCGCCCCGGTGGTGCGGGGGGCGCGCGGCCTGGGGCCGGGCCGGGTGCTGCTCGCGGTCATGGGCGGCCCCATCGGGTCGACCGGGGCGGCCATGGTCCGCCCGGCGGTGCCCGGCGGTGGTGGCGCGCCGGACGGGGCCGGACCGGGGCATGGCGGTGCCCGGGGAACGGCAAGGCGACCTGGCCGGGGTACTGCTCCCCCCGGCCAGGTTAGCCTCACCTTAGCTGATTGTTCCGCCAGCCTCGCTCGCGATGCGCCCGTCCGTGGGAGGCCCCGGCGCGCGGGCCGCGCCCAACTGGCGCGCGAGCCAGACCGGCACCCCGCCCAGACCGGCCACCAGCCGGGCCGCCTCCGACCGCAGCCGCGCGGCCTCGGGCGGCTCGGAGACCTCGGCGAGCGCCGCGAGCGCCGGCGCCACCCCCACCGTGAAGCCGAGTTGCTCGCGCAGCCGCAGGGAGGCCTCGAAACCCTCCCGGGCGTTCCCGCGGTCCCCCCGCGAGAGCGCCAGCGCGGCCAGGTGCCGCCAGGTGTACGAGCGCAGCAGCTCGTCCCCGCGCTCGCCGGCGCCCTCGTGCGCCCGGCGGTAGGCGATCCACGCGGCGCTGCGGTCGCGCAGCAGGTTCTCGGCGACCAGCCCGCGCCGGAAGTCCAGCAGCGGGCGGCCCGGGGCGTCCGGCGGCAGCAGCGCCGAGGTGCGGCCGAGCGCGGCCTGCGCCTCGTCCAGCCGGTCCCGCGGGCCGAGCACGCTGGCCACGTACGCGAGGAAGCCGCGGGCGCAGGCGGCCGCCGCGCGCTGCTCGGTGCCGGCGGCCAGCGCCTCCGCCAGGCGCAGCGCCTGCTCCGCCTGGGTCCAGTGCGCCGCGGTGAACAGGCATTGTTCGATGAGGAGTTCGGCCCGCCCCAGGGCCGCGTCCGGGTCGTGCTCGGCGGTCGGCCGCAGCTGTTCGGCGGCCTCCTGCCAGCACCCCCGGGACCTCAGCCGCCACACGGTGTCACCCGGCTCCTCCGCTGCCCGCCCCCGCCCCTTGGGGCCGCTCGGGTCCCATCCGTGCTCCGACAACGCCACCTCCTTGTGTGCGCCATCCGGCAAGGGCGCGGACCTGCCCCTGAGGCCCTGTCGCCACGACCCGCACGCAGGACGACGACAGGGCGAAAGGCCCGCGCTGTGGCCGCAATTCAACACGGGGGTGAGCTTGTGCACCAGATCACGAGCGAAGGTTGTTGCTTTTGGAGGAAAAATGATCTAGGGGTGCGCAAGGGAGGAGACCGGGCGGCGGCGGGGCGTGGTGACGGGCGGCGGCCGGGCGGGTGGTCCGGCGGGCCGCCCGGTGGGTCAGGAGGTCCAGCCGGTCTCCATCAGGGCCTCGGCGGCGCCGTTCGCGGGCTGCGGCACACCCGCCAGGTCCAGGCTGAACAGGGCGACCAGCAGCTGTTCGCCGCGCACCGTGGCCTGGTGCGAATAACCCGCGAGGGTGAACATCGCCGCGGCCATCTCCTCGGCGTGCAGGGTCTGCAGCCAGAGGCACTCGACCGACTTCACGTCGGCGGGCTCGGTCCAGGTGTCCACCTGGGCCACCATCCGGCTGCCCAGCAGGGTGACCCCGTCGCGCTCCTGGGCCTCCGTCAGCTCCAGGTCGTCGAAGCCCAGCCACTCCAGGTAGCGGGCGGCGGTGAACACCGCGTCCTGCGAGGTGCGCACCGGATGCGGGCGGAACGGCGCGCGGTGGCGGAAGGGGCGGGAGCGCCCGGCCGAGGGCGGCGCCGGCGGGGCCGGTGCGGGCGCGTTCGCCGGGTGGGCCGGGTACGGGCGGGCGGCCTGCGGGCCCGGGGCGGCCAGCGGGGCGGCGGTGCCGCCGCCGAGCCGGGTGGTGCGGTCCACCGGCAGCCGGACGGTCGCACCGCAGTTGCAGGTGAACTCGGGCTGCGGCCACTGGTCGGAGCGGCCGCAGTGCGGACAGCGCATGCTCAGCCAGGAGTCCTCCCAGGACCGGAAGCGCACCTGCACCGGCACCCCGCCGCGCAGCAGCGGCACCTTGAGCGAGGCCCCGCACGGGCAGGGGAGGGAAGGCGGCTCGTAGAGGTGCTCGCGGCGGCAGGCGGGGCAGCGGATCGCCCGGGCGCCACCGCCCGGCCCCGGCCGCGTGGGGTCGTGTCCGGTGAAGTCGTCGGGCAGTCCGGCCATCGCGGTCTCCGTCCGTCGGGGGCGGGTGGGTGGGACGTTTCCCATGCTCCCCGAAATGTCCGGCGCCGGGCGCGGAATGAGGCAATCCTCAGGGACGGATCAGGGAATCATGCCCGCTCGGGTAGGGGCGGAATCCTCCGCGAGGGGGATGTTCGGCGGGCCGGACCCGGATGTTCACCCGGCGGACCAGCGGGCCAGGTCGGCGGGGGTGTCGAGGTCGTCCGGGGCGGCGACGTCGGCGCACTCGACCAGGACGAGCTCCGCCGCGCGCGCCGCCAGCAGGGCGCGGGCTCCGGCGTCGCCGCGCGCGCCCGCCGCCGCCTCGGCGAAGTGCCGGGCACCGATCAGCACCGGGTGCCCGCGCCGCCCGCCGTACGCCGCCGCGGCCAGTTCGGCGCCCGCCCGGTGGGCCGCCAGCAGCCGGGCCACCGCGGCCGGGGTGACGCCCGGGGTGTCCACCAGCATCACCAGCACCGCCGCGGCGTCCGGCGGCAGCGCGGCCAGGCCGGCCCGCAGCGAGGTGCCCATGCCCTGCGCCCAGTCCGGATTGCCGACCAGCCGGCAGCCCGGCAGGTGCGCGGTGGCCCGCACCCGCTCCTCCTCCGCGCCCAGCACCACCGTGACGTCCGCACAGCCACCGGCCCGGACCACCGCCACCGCGTGCTCCACCAGCGGCCGGCCCCCGTACCGGAGCAGCGCCTTGGGGCGCCCGCCGAGGCGCCGCCCGCCCCCGGCGGCGAGGACCAGGGCGGCGACCGGGCCCGGTCCGACGGGTGTCGGTGTGGTCTGCATGGGGCCAGCCTGCCCGGTCGGGGCCGGGGCGCGCATTGTGGGAAGCCACAACGGCGGCCCGAGCGTGGCGGCCGCGGCCCGGCGGTTCGGCCGCTGGCCGCCCCGGCCCCCCGTACCTGCTGCGCGGCGGGGCGGACGATGCGGCGATCGAGGCGGCCTGGCGGGCGGCGGTGGCGGGCAAGGGGCCCGGACACGCCATCGGCAGCGCCCGGTTCGTCCGGCCCGACCGTCCGATGTCCGCCATCGGCGGCTGAACGCTCCGCCCGGGGAGGGCGGTCCGAGCGGGTGTGAGCTTCGACATGCTCCCGCGCCATCGCGTGGCGTCGCCTTGACCTGCCCTGGGGCGGCTGGTCTGCTGGTTCGCCGTCAACCCGCCCCTGACCTCGGGAGTTCTCCGTGCCCGCCCGCCGCTCCACGCTGTCCGCCGCCACCGTGTTCCTGATATGCGCGCTCGCGCTGGTCGGCTGGCTGGTCGGCGGCCGCGACCACAAGTCGACCACTCCCAAGGCCGACGGCGGCACCGCCGCCCCCGCCGGGGGCACGGGCACCAGCCCGCTGCAGAACCCGGACGGCACCAAGCCCGGCCTGGCGCCGCTGACCACCCCCGAGGACCGGAAGGCCGGCCGGGACGTCATCGCCAAGGTCGCCACCGCCGCCGTCGGCAGCAAGGACGGCTACGACCGCAACGAGTTCGGCCCCGCCTGGACGGACAGCGTCGACGGCGTCCCGTTCGGCGGCAACAAGTGCGACACCCGCAACGACCTGCTCGCCCGCGACGGCACCGCCGTCGAGCACAAGGACGGCTCGGACTGCACGGTCACCGCGATGACCATCTGGGACCCGTACACCGGCAAGAGCGTCCAGTGGACCAAGCAGCAGGCCTCCAAGATCCAGATCGACCACGTGATGCCGCTCTCCTACGACTGGCAGATGGGCGCCGCCAAGTGGGACAAGGCCAAGCGCGTCCAGATCGCCAACGACCCGCTCAACCTGGTCCCCGCCGACGGCTCGCAGAACGCCTCCAAGGGCGACTCCGGCCCGGCCACCTGGCTGCCCGCCAACACCGAGATCCGCTGCTCCTACGCGGTGCGCTTCGCCCAGGTCTCGCTGAAGTACCAGCTGCCCGTCACCGAGGCCGACAAGAAGGCCATGCTCCAGCAGTGCGACGGCTGACGGATCGTCGACCCCGAGCGGCGCGGGACGGGTGCGATGTGCCCCGGACGCGGGCCGGATGGTATTCGTGGGCGGTGTCCCCGATCACCTCCCGGTTCCCGCGCTCGTCCGGGCGCGCCGTGCCCGTCCTCGCCGTCGTGCTCGCCCTCGCCCTGTCGGGCGGCTGTACGGGCGGCGCCGCCCGGACAACCGCCCGGCCGCCGCTGGACGAGCGGGTCGCCGCCACCGCGACGCCCGCCCTGCGCGCGCTCTACGACCAGCGGATCGACTGGCAGCCCTGCCCCGGCGGCGACGGCACCGACCCGGACACGGCCGTCGTGCGGTGCGCCACCCTCAAGGTGCCGCTGGACTACGCCGACCCGGGCGGCCGCACCGTCGACGTCGCCCTCGCCGAAGTGCCCGCAGCCGACCGCGAGAACCGGCTCGGCGCCCTGCTGCTCAACCCCGGAGGCCCCGGCAACTCCGGTGTCAGCATGGTGCGTTGGGGTTGGAAGAACTACCAGGGGCCGCTGCGCGACCGGTACGACCTGGTCGGCTTCGACCCGCGCGGCGCCGGCGACACCATCCCCGTCAACTGTCTGGACGACCGCAGCCGCGACGAGTGGGACACCACCGACGACCCGGCCTACGACCGCGGCGAGGTCCTCGCCGAGGCCTGCCGCGCCCGGCACGCCGACCTGCTCCCGCACGTCGGCACCCGCGACACCGCCCGCGACCTCGACGTGCTGCGCGGCGCCCTCGGCGAACGCCGGCTGGACTTCCTCGGCTTCTCCTACGGCACCCACCTCGGCGCCCGCTACGCCGAGGAGTTCCCCGGCCGCACCGGCCGGTTCGTCCTCGACGGCGCCGTCGACCACAGCGTCCCCACCGCGCAGCTCGGCGTCGAACAGGCCGCCGCCGCCGAGGACGGGTTCCGGGCCTTCGCCGCCGACTGCGCCACCGAGGACGGGACGTCCTGCCCGTTCGGCCCTGACCCGGCCGCCGCCCCGCGGCGCCTGGCCCGCTTCCTCGACGGCCTGCGCGACCAACCGCTGCGCACCGCCGACGGCCGTACGCTCACCGCCGCGCTCGGCTGGGGCGCCGTCCTGAACGCGCTCGCCGACGGCCACCCGTCCTGGTCCGGGGTGCGCGAGGCCCTCGAACCGGCCGTCACCCGGGGCGAGGGCGAGGGCCTGCTCGCCCTCGCCGACAGCGTCAACGGCCGCGGCGAGGACGGCCGCTACCGGACCGTGGCCGACGCCTTCGCCGCCATCTCCTGCGCGGACGGCCCGCCGCCGCCCACCGAGGCGGAACTGCGCCCGGCCCTCGCCGAACTCACCGCCCGCGCCCCGCTGACCAGCGGGCACGACCCGGTGGGCACCCTGCTCGTCCCGGACTGCCGTGCCTGGCCGTACCGCTCGCCCGAGTCGCCGCAGCCCGTCCGGGCACCGGGCAGCGCGCCGGTCCTGGTGATCGGCTCCACCGGCGACCCGGTCACCCCGTACGCCTGGGCGCAGCGGCTCGCCGCGGGGCTGGAGCACGGCGTGCTGCTCACCCGGGAGGGCGACGGGCACATGGCCTACGACCGGAGCGGCTGCGTCCGGGACGCGGTGGCCGCCTACCTGGTGGAGGGCCGGCTGCCGGCGGCGGGCACGTACTGCGCGACCGACTGAGCACGACGGAAGGGGGGCGTGCCGCGCGAACGCGGCACGCCCCCCTTCGGGGCCGACGGTCAGGAGGTGGGGGCCGTCAGGTCGTAGAAGCTGGTCGAGCCGATGGTCTTCGCGGTGAAGTGGGTGCTCACCCAGGACTCGATCTGAGCGGACTCGCTCTGCTGCCCGCCTTCGCCGCCGCTCGTGCCGCCGAAGCCGCGGCGGGAGCCGCCGGCGCCGATGAACCAGTGCACCTTGCCCTCCTGGACGTACGTCCGGAAGCCGGCCAGGGTCAGCGAGGGGTCGGTGCCGTTGAAGCCGCCGAGGGCCATCACCGGTTCGCCGGTGGCGAGTTGGTAGCCGGCGGCGGTCTGCGAGCCGATCGTGGCGGCCGCCCAGGTGTAGTGGTCGGCGTTCTCCTCGAGCATGGCGGCGACCTCGCCGGTCACCTTGGGGCCGTCGAGCAGGCCGCCCATGCCGCCGGGCGGCGGGCCGCCGGCGGTGGCGCCGCCGGGGAAGCCCTGGCCGCCCGGGAGCGCCCCGCCGGGGAACGCTCCGCCCGGGAAGCTCTGCCGACCGCCCTGACCGTCCCGGCCCTCCCGGCCCGCCTGGCCGTCCTGGCCGTTCTGGCCCGCACCGGACCAGCGGCCGTTGCCACCGCCCGGGAAGCCCTTGCCGCCCTTGCGCCCCATGCCGCCCGGCCCGAATCCGCCCTCCACGCCGGGCCCGGCGGTCACGATCGAGCCGGTGTGCGGGGTGTTCACGGTCTCCACCGCGTACGCGGCCGGACCGCCGAGCGCCGCCGCCAGGCCCATCAGGCCCGCCACCGAGGCGATCCGCGCGCCGGTCCGGCCGGAGAGCCGTCCGGCCGTCGCCCCGATACTCGTTGCCCCGGTACCCGTCGCCCCGGCAGCCGTCGCGCCGACGGCCGTCGCGCCGACGGCCGGGGGCCCGGCGACCAGGGGCCCGGCGGCCAGCGCGGCCGCCGCGAGCAGTCCGCCGACCAGCACCGCCCAGCGCAGCCACGGCACGAACTCCGGGCTGCGGCCGAGCAGCACGAACGCCCAGACCGCCGTCACCGCGAGCGTCCCGGCCAGCACCAGCGCCCAGGGCAGCCGGTGCCGCGCCCGCCACAGGCCGTCCACGCCCATGCCGACCAGCGCCGCGACGGCCGGGGCCAGCGCCACCGTGTAGTACTGGTGGAAGATCCCGGACATGAAGCTGAAGATCAGCGCGGTGGAGAGCAGCCAGCCGCCCCAGAGCAGGAAGGCCGCGCGGGCGGTGTCGGTGCGGGCGTAGCGGCGGGTCGCCCAGAGGGCGGCCACCAGCAGGATCAGCGCGGCCGGCAGCAGCCAGGCGATCTGGCCGCCGATGTCGGTGCCGAACATCCGGGTCAGCCCGGTCTCGCCCCAGCCGCGGCCGCCGCCGGGTGCGCCGCCGGGCATCGCGCCGCCGGGCAGGTCGAGCCCGGCGGGCATGCGGGCGCCGCCGCCCACGCTGCCGGTCTCGTTGCCGTTGATCCGGCCGAGGCCGTTGTAGCCGAAGGTGAGCGAGAGGAAGCTGTTGTCCTGCGAACCGCCGACGTACGGGCGGGCCGAGGCGGGCAGCAGCTCGACGATCGCGACCCACCAGCCGCCGGCCACGACCATCGCCGCGCCCGCGAGCAGCAGCTGCCGCACCCGCCGCCCGAGGCCGGTGGGCGCGACGGCCAGGTAGACCACCGCGAAGGCGGGCAGCACGAGGAAGGCCTGCAGGGTCTTGGTGAGGAAGGCGAGGCCGAACATCACCCCGGTGAACACCAGCCACCGGGTGCCCGCCGCCTCGACCGCCCGCAGCAGCCCGTACGCGGCCAGCGTGAGCAGCAGCACCAGCAGCGCGTCCGGGTTGTTGAAGCGGAACATCAGCGCCGCGACCGGGGTGAGGGCCAGCGCGGCGCCCGCCAGCAGGGCGCCGAGCGGGGAGGAGCGGCGGCGCACCGTCGCGTACAGCACGCCGACGGTGGCCGCTCCCATCAGCGCCTGCGGGACCAGCACCGACCAGGAGGAGAGGCCGAAGATCCGCGCCGAGAGCGCCATCGGCCACAGCGCGGCCGGGGGCTTGTCGACGGTGATGAAGTTCGCCGCGTCCGAGGAGCCGAAGAAGAAGGCCTTCCAGCTCTGCGAGCCGGCCTGCACGGCGGCCGAGTAGAAGGAGTTCGCCCAGCCGGAGGCGCTCAGGCCCCACAGGTAGAGGACGGTGGTCGCGGCCAGCAGCGCCAGCAGGGCCGGGCGCACCCAGCGCGGGTCGTCCGCGCGCCCGCGCCAGGCGCGGGCCGGGAGGGTGCGCAGCCGGCCGGACCAGGAGGCCGGACCCTTGGGGCCGGTGGGCGGCGGGGGCTGCTCGGGGAAGAGCGGTGCCGGCTCCGGTCGCGGCACCTCCGGCGGCGGGAAGTTCGCGGCCTCCGGCCACGGTTCGCCGGCCGGAGGGGAGTAGCTGCTCGTGGTCATGCGCCATACGGTGAGTGGCGCGGCTGAGAGAACCGTGAGACGGGGCTGTGAGACGCGTGTGATCCGGAACGTCAGGCGGATGGCGGCATGGTGATGTGCCGACCCAGCCACTCCAGGGCCGGGGGGATCTCCCGGGTCCAGGTGTGGAAGTTGTGGCCGGCGGTGTCCAGGGTGATGGTGGACATCGTGGTCGGGGCCTTGAAGGCGGCGAGCATGGCCTTGGTCTCGTCGTAGTTGTTCTCGTCGTACGCGGTGGTCAGCAGCAGCGAGACCGGGGCCGGCGGCTGGTTCTTCAGCCGCCACAGCAGGTCGTTCTCCTGCTTCAGCCGGTCGTTGCCGCCGAACAGGTCGCCGGTGGTCGGGTCGTGGGCGGCGCTGTAGTAGCCGGAGAGGGCGACCGCCGCGCGGTAGGAGTCGGGCTTGCGCATCGCGAACTTGAGCGCGCAGTAGCCGCCGGTGGAGTTGCCGATCACCGCCCGGTTGGCCGGGTCGGTGCCGATCCGGTAGCTGGTGGCGAGGGCCTTGGGCAGGTCGGTGGTGAAGAAGGTCTCCACCTGGGGGCCGTTGGGCACGTCCACGCACTCGGTGTCCCGGTCGCCGACCAGGGTCGGGCGGGTCATCACCAGGACGGTCGGCGGCAGCTTCTTCTGCTCGATCGCGTTCAGCGTGGACGCCGGGTACTGCATCAGCGAGATCAGCTTCTCCGGGGTGCCCGGGTAGCCGGTGAGCACCAGGGCCATCGGGAAGCGCTGCTTGGCGTACTCCGGCTGGAAGTACTGCGGCGGCAGGTAGACGTACGCCTCGGTGCTCAGACCGCTGCCGGCTCCTCTGACGTCGACCTTCTGGATCAGGCCGGAGCGCTCCGGGTCCGAGCCCTGGGCGGAGTAGAACTTCTGCTCGCCGGTGACGGCCACCCCGGAGGCGTTGGGCTGGTGGTCGACCACCGTGCCGAGCCCGCCGCTGGTGCCGAGCAGGTCGGTCCAGGAGCTGTAGAAGCCGAAGTAGCTGTTGGCGATCAGACCCATCGCGGCCAGGACCGACACCTGGGTGGCGAGGAACGCGCCGATCCGGCCCAGCCACGCCTTCCAGCCCTTCCCACCGAACCGCGGCCAGAGCCACATGGTGGCGGCGAAGACGGCTATCGCGAGGACGGAGGCGATGATCTGGAGCGGGAGTCCGGTGAGACTGAGCACGAGCCCGATCGTAGTTGACCTCCTGGGAGCCCCCCGGACGGGCCCTGGGTTGGCGATCACCGGGTCATCGCTTGACCGGGCCATTGCCTGATCGGCACGATGTGCGGTCGCGTGTGCGAACTGTCGTTGTCTCGGGGTGGGGTCATGAAGTTCACGGGTAGGGCCGGTTTGGCGTTCGGCGGGGTACTGGTGTTGGCGGCCTGCTCGGGCGGCGGGGGCGGCGGGACGGCGGCGCCGAGCGCTTCGGCGACGGCCCTGCCGAGCGCCTCGGCGACGCCGTTCGGCACGACGCTCGCCCAGTCCCTGGAGCCGGTCGGCGCCGGGCTGGCGAAGGTGGCCGCGGCGACGACCATGAAGGACGTCGAGACCGCGCTCGCCATGACCGAGTCCAGCGCCGACCGTGCCGTCCGGAGCCTGACGGCCGCCGCCGCACCGGGCGGGGCCGACACGGCGCGCACCGAGCTGGTGGCAGGCCTGAACACGCTCTCCTCCGAGGCGCTGACGATCCGCACCGACCTCAACCTCAAGAAGTACTGCACCGCCGGTGTCGTCCAGGCTCGGCTCGGCGGCGGCCAGGGGGTGGTGGCCGTCCCCGCCGCGATCGCCAAGCTGGCGGCGGCCGGCCAGCAGGTCGCGTTCGCCGTTCCGCAGCTGCCCAAGCCGCAGCCCCAGCCGCGGGCCCTGGAGAACGGCACCCTGGTCCGCGACGGCGGGAACCACGGCAAGGGGGAGCTGGTCTTCGACAACAACGGTGCGACGGACGTCGTCGTCTCGGTCGTCCAGGACGGGCAGTCCGTGGCCTCGGTGTACGTGGTCAAGGGGCAGAAGGCCGGCATCGACGGCATCAAGACGGGTTCGTACTCCTTCCACTACACGACTGGGGTGGATTGGGACTCCGAGGCGAAGCAATTCACCCAGGACTGCCGGTTCGCCAAGGTGGGGGACGTATTCGAGTTCGAGCCATCTGGGACGACCTGGACTTTCAAGGCCCGTGCGGAGGACGGCAAGCGTGGCGCTAGTACCTGGCTGACCGCCGGGACCGCCCCGCAGCCGTAGCCCCGGCCGTAACGGGCATACCGGGACGGGTCGTTGCCCTCGGGTGGCACGACCCGGCCCGGTCAGTGGCGAGTTCGGTCACAACGGTTGACCTCCTTGAAGTGACCATGGCACTTTCGAGCGGCGCGGGCCTCGGCGACCAGTCGTACGCCCCGCGATCCCCCACAAGGAGAGCCATGTTCAAGAGACTTGTCGCGGTGGCCGGTACGAGTGCCGTCGTCGCGGGCGGGCTGGCCTTCGCCGCCGCCCCCGCTCAGGCCGTCCAGGCGGCCGACCTGAACGCCACCATCGCCCTGAGCAACTGCTCGGCCTCGCTCGTCCGTTACCCCACCTCCGTGGACGGCGACCGCGCGATGATGCTCACCAACGGGCACTGCCTGCCGACCATGCCCCCGGCCGGCCAGGTCATCCAGAACGCCACCGCCAGCCGCAGCGGCACCCTGCTGAACGGCGCGGGCACCGGACTGGGCACCGTCCAGGCCGACAAGCTGCTGTACGCGACGATGACCGGCACCGACGTCGCGCTCTACCAACTCACCGACACCTTCGGGTCGATCAGCTCCAAGTACGGCGTCACCGCGCTGACCATCAGCGACTCGCACCCGACCGACGGTGCGTCGATGTTCATACCCTCGTCGTACTGGAAGCAGGTCTGGAACTGCTCCGTCAACGGCTTCGTGCCGACCCTGCGCGAGGACGAGTGGAGCTGGCACGACTCGCTGCGCTACAGCTCCGGCTGCAACACCACGCACGGCACCTCCGGTTCGCCGATCGTCGAGACCTCCAGCGGGCGGATCATCGGCATCAACAACACCGGCAACGACGACGGCGCCATGTGCACCCTCAACAACCCGTGCGAGGTGGCCGCCGACGGCACCACCAAGGCCTTCAAGGGCCAGAGCTACGGTGAGCAGACGTACTGGTTCACCACCTGCCTGAACTCCGCCCGGGCCATCGACCTCAACGTCTCCGGCTGCCTGCTCACCAAGCCGGCCGGCAGCGGTGCCGTCACCGTCACCAACCCGGGCAACCAGTCGACCACCGTCGGCGGCGCGGTCAACCTCCAGATCAGCGCCTCCGGTGGCACCGCCCCGCTGTCCTATGCCGCGACCGGCCTGCCCGCCGGGCTGTCGATCAACTCCTCCACCGGCGTCATCGCGGGCACCGTCTCCACCGCGGGCAGCTCCAACGTGACGGTCACCGTGACGGACGCCGCGGGCAAGTCGGCCTCCACCTCCTTCACCTGGGCGGTCGCCACCGGTGGTGGCAGCTGCACCCCGGCCCAGCTGCTGGGCAACGCCGGCTTCGAGACCGGCACCGCCACCCCGTGGACCGCGTCCAGCGGCGTGGTCGACAGCAGCGCCTCCCAGGCCGCCCACGGCGGCTCCTGGAAGGCGTGGATGAACGGCTACGGCTCCACCCACTCGGACTCGCTGTCCCAGACGGTGAACGTCCCGGCGGGCTGCAAGGCGACGCTGAGCTTCTGGCTGCACATCGACACCGCGGAGTCGGGCAGCACCGCGTACGACAAGCTGACCGTGTCGGTCAACGGCACCACGCTGAAGACCTACTCCAACGTGGACGCCGCGGCTGGCTACCAGCAGCGCACCTTCGACCTGTCGGCCTACGCGGGCCAGACGGTCACCGTGAAGTTCGCCGCGACCGAGGACGCCTCGCTCCAGACCAGCTTCGTGATCGACGACACCTCCGTCCAGACCAGCTGACGCCAACGTCCATGGGCCGGTGACCGGTTCGGCGGTCACCGGCCTATGCTGGCCGGATGATCAAGCCCATTGAGCTGGTGATTTTCGACTGCGACGGCGTCCTGGTGGACAGCGAGGTGATCGCCGTCCGGGTGCTGGTGCGGCTGGGGGAGGAGTACGGCTGGCCGCTGACCGAGGCGGAGGCGATCGAGCGCTTCGTCGGGCGGTCGGAGGCCGCGAACCGGGCGACGGTCACCGAACGGCTGGGCGGCGAGACGGCGGCGGTGTGGAGCAAGCGCTTCGTCGAACTGCACGCCGAGGCGGTCGACGCCGGACTGACCCCGGTGGACGGCCTGCCGGAGGCGCTGGCCGCGATCACCCTGCCCACCTGCGTGGCCTCCAGCGGCACGCACGAGAAGATGCGCCACACCCTGGGCCGCACCGGCCTCCACGACCGCTTCGCCGGGCGGATCTTCAGCGCCACCGAGGTCGGACGCGGCAAGCCCGCGCCCGATCTCTTCCTGCACGCCGCGCGCTCGATGGGCGTCGACCCGGCCGCCTGCGTGGTGGTCGAGGACAGCCGGCCCGGCGTCGAGGCCGCCCGCGCCGCCGGGATGCGCGCGCTCGGCTACGCGGGCGGCGTCACGGCCGCGGAGCGGCTGGCCGGGCCGGGCACCGTCGTCTTCGACGACATGCGGGACCTGCCCGGGCTGATCGCCGCGGGCGCGGTCGCCCGGGGGTAGTGGCTCGCCCTCCAGGCGGCCGGCCCGGCGCCAATTCGGTTGCCGGGCCCGGTCCGCGGGTGGCAGGGTCGGGCACCATGGCCGCCTCCCGCAAGCTGCACCCCGACGAGCTGGACATCGACGAGGCGCTGGTGCGCCGGATGGTCGCCGAGCGCTTCCCGCAGTGGGCCGGGCTGCCCGTCTCGCCGGTGGAACCGGCCGGGACCAGCAACGCGATGTACCGGCTCGGGGCGGAGCTGGTGGTGCGCATCCCGCGGATCCCCGGGGTGGTCGAGGAGATCGCCAAGGAGGACGTCTGGCTGCGGCGCCTGGCCCCGCGGCTGCCGGTCCCGGTGCCGGTCCCGCTGG
Organism: Kitasatospora sp. NPDC058444; assembly: GCF_042721415.1. Lineage (NCBI taxonomy): Bacteria > Bacillati > Actinomycetota > Actinomycetes > Kitasatosporales > Streptomycetaceae > Kitasatospora > Kitasatospora sp. NPDC058444. The sequence continues at coordinate 24,751 of NZ_JBHXLL010000014.1, forward strand.
CTGTGGGCGGACCGGTCGACGGCTGCCCCTGGCCCTGGTCGGTGCTGCGCTGGCTCGACGGCGCCACCCCGGACGCCGGGCGGATCGCCGAACCCGGTCTGCTGGCCCGGGACTTGGCGGACTTCGTGACCGCGATGCGCGGGATCGACCCGACCGGCGCCCCCGCCGCCTACCGCAGCGAGTCGCTGGCGTCGCGCGACGCCGGGACCAGGAAGGCGATCGCGGCCGTGCCGGACCTGGTCGACGCCACCGCCGCGACCGCCGCCTGGGAGCACGCCCTGAGCGCCCCCGCCCCCGCCGGCCCCCCGGTCTGGATCCACGGCGACCTCCAGCCCGGCAACCTGCTGGTCTCCCCGGCCGGCCGGCTGAGCGCCGTCATCGACTTCGGCTGCGCGGGCCTGGGCGAACCGGCCGTCGACCTGATCACCGCCTGGTACGTCCTGCCGGCCCCCGCCCGCACCACCTTCCGTGCGGCCGTCGGCGCCGCCGGCGCGACGTGGGCCCGAGCCCGCGGCTGGGCCCTGTCCATCGCCCTGCTGGAGGTGGCCTACTACCGGGACAGCGACCCGAGGATGACCGCCATCGCCCGCCACGTCATCGCCGAGGTCCTCGCCGACCACGCGTAGGCGGGCGGGGCCGCTCCCCGCCCGCGAGGCGACGGGCGGGGAGCGGCCGGCGGCGCGCTACCAGGACCAGAGCGCGCCGGACTGGCCCTTGTACTCCCACTGCTGGGCGTTGGCCCCGTTGGTGTCGGAGGAGCTGGTGATCTCCAGGACCTTGCCGCTGTGGTTCCGGATCGTCCACCGGTTCGTCCGTTCCTGCACCACCCACCACTTCGCGCCGTCCTGGCCGTTGCACGACCACTGCTGGGCCTCGGCGCCGTTCGAGGTGGAGGAGCTCTGGATCTCCAGGCACTTGCCGCTGTTGGCGTTCACGAGGTTCCAGTAGCCGTTGCCCACGGACCGCCACTGCCACTTCGAGCCGGCCTGGCCCTTGCAGTCCCACTGCTGGGCCCTGGCGCCGTTCGCGGTGGAGGAGCTGGTGATCTCCAGGCACTTGCCGTTGTCGTTCTTGATCTCGATCGTTCCGGTGAGGCCGGCGTGCGAGTCGGCGAAGGCCTGGCCGGCGCCGAGGCCGGTGAGGGTGAGCGTGAGGGTGGCGAGGCCGACGGCGGCGGCGGAGCGCCGGGTGCTGCGGAGTCCGTTGCTGGACATGGATGGTCCCCCTTCGAGGGTGCTGGTGGGTTCGCGTCCATCACTTGAATCCCCGTGGTGACGCATCATCAGCTTGCCGCTCCACCAAGGGTGTTGTCGTTAGCAGGCAGTCCACTCCGGCTTCGCTCAGCGTCCACCGCCGGCCGTCGCGGCGGCACGGTGGCGGAAGTCGCTGGGTGGCAGCCCGTACGCGCCGCCGAGGCCACAGCTGAGCCCATTCAGGCGGCCCTGCCATCCGTTGCCGCTTCGGCCTGCACCGAAGCGGCAACGGACACGACCACTCCCTGCGCAGGAAGTCGGCCTGGCCGACTTCCTGCGCAGAACCAGGAGGAGAAGTACTCCCATTGGAGTGGGCCGGACTTGATTCAGTGTTGTCCAGTCCCCGCCGAACGAGTTCGGCGGGGGCTGGACAGGCGGGCTCGGCGAGACGAATGGTCTGGCTGGTGTGCGACTCCCAAGACTCCTTCCCGGTTTCCGACATAACGTCGGAAACCGGGCGTGTTCGGTGCGAGTAGCATGCGGTCAACACCTTGTCAGCTACTGGGAGTTGGGCCTATGAGCACACTGGTGGTGGGGTCGCGGGCCAGTCACCTGGCGCGGGCTCAGGTCAGGGAGTTCCTGGTGCCGCTGCGGGAGCGCTTCCCTGGGGTGGTCTTCCGTCAGCGCGTGATCACGGAGGCCGGCGATCAGGACCGCAGGTCGGCCCTGAGGGACGTCTCGGAGCGCGGCGGCGGCTCGGCGTTCTCGGTGAACCAGGTGAACGCGCTGGTGTCCGGCGAGGTCGACGTGATCGTGCACTCGCTCAAGGACCTGCCGACCACGAACCCGCCCGGCCTGATCCTCTTGCCCCCGCCCACCCGCGCGGATGTGCACGACGCGCTGTGCGGCTCGACGTTGGCCGAACTCCCGTACGGGGGCAGGATCGGAACCTCGGCGTCGCGCCGGATCGCCCAACTGCTGCACGTACGCCCGGACCTGGTGCCAGTGGAGATCCGGGGGAACGTCCCGACCAGACTCGGCAAGCTCCGGACGCGGCAACTGGACGCCGTGATCCTGGCGGCCGCCGGGATCACGCGGCTCGGCCGCAGCGAGGAGATCAGCGAGATCCTGCCGATCGGGCCGTTTCCCCCGTCGCCCGGGCAGGGCGCGCTGGGCGTCCAGATCCGGGAGGACAACGAGTCGGCCCGCGAGATCCTGGCCGGTTCCGGTGACCCGGTGACCGACGCGGAGGTGCGGGCCGAGCGGGCGATGCTGGCGGCGCTCCACGGCGGATGCTCGGTGCCGGTCGGCGCCTTCGGCAAAGCTGACGGCGACATGCTGACCCTGTACGGGCAGGTCACGTCCGTGGACGGCAGGCGGCAGGTGGAGGCCCGGCTCTCCGGCCCGCTGGGCGAGCCGGAGAAGCTGGGCGTTCGAGTGGCGGGCCTCCTACTGGACCAGGACGCGGAGGGCATCCTGGCGGAGGTCCGGCCCACCGTCGCTGCTTAGGCAACGGGCGGCCCCGGCCAAACTTGGCCGGGGTCGCCGAAACCACCGCCAAACAGCCCTCACTTCGCCGCACCACCACTCCCTGCGCAGGAAGTCGGCTCGGCCGACTTCCTGCGCAGACGATGAGCGAACCAGGTCAAGGCCGAGGGCGGGCCCCGCGTGCAGGCACACGGGCCCGCCCGCCCACCCCTTCCACACAACGCATGCGCGGCCCGGCCAAAGTTGGCCGGGCCGCCCGAAAATGAGGCACCCCAGCAGCCCTGGTCAAGACAGCTGCCCCGGCCGCAGATGGCCGGGGCAGCCGCAACCACAGCCGAGCCCGTTGCCGCTTCGGCCTTGCCGAAGCGGCAACGGCACGGTTCACCGCCATTCCTGCGCTTACGGGCGGGTTGCGCGAGCGCGGCAGTGGATGAGGGCGTATTTGATGCGGCAATCGGAGGGGCGGGTGGCCGCGAGGAGTTCGCCGGCGGTGACGAGGGTGGTCCAGTAGCGGGCCGGGTCGCCGGTGCGGGGCAAGGGGCGGGCGGCGGCGAGGGAGAGGTAGGCGGCGGTGAGGTTGCCGGTGGTGAACCAGCGGGTCAGGCCGTGTTGGTGGCCGGGCCGGATGCCGCCCATGGCGTCGATGGCAACGAGGAAGTGCTCGACGACGGCGAGTTCGGTGTCGGTGAGGGAGGCGGGGACGTCGAAGACGCCGAGGGCTTCCAGGAGTTCGCCGGTGTCGCTCTCGGTGTCGGGGCGGGGGTTGGCGAGGAGAGCGTCGTGGCAGTCGGCGAGGCGGCGGGCGGTCTCGGCGAGGGGGATGGAGAGGGCGAGGCAGACGGCGCGCGCGACGGACAGGGGCTGGTGGCCGAGACGGGCGATGAGGGCATAGGTCGCGGCGGGGGTGGCACCACGGGAGAGGGTGTGCCGGGCGAGCGTGGTGAGGTGCATGGGGGCTGTGCTTTCAGGCGGTGGCGAGGATGGGGGCGGGGGCGACGAGGGCCCAGACGAACTTGCCGATGCCGCACGGGCGGGAGTCGTGGCCCCAGCGTTCGGCGAGTTCGTTGACGAGGTAGAGGCCGCGGCCGTGCTCGTCATCGGGTGCGGCGGCGCGGAGCGACGGGCGGCCGCTACCTGCGTCGTGGACTTCGAGGCGCAGCCGGGAGCCGGTGAGGGCGAAGCGGACCTCGATGTGCCGGTCGTCGTTGGCGTCGGAGTGCTGGACGGCGTTGGCGAAGAGCTCGCTGAGGAGCAGCTCGGCGGTGTCAAGGTAGCGCTCGCCGGAGGGCAGTCCGGCCAGGTATGCGCGGAGCAAGTACCGGGCCAAGGGCGTGGATTCGGTCCGCGAGTCGAGGTGCGCGACGAACATGCGGGGGCGGCGGGACGTGAGCATGGGGGTACCTCGAAGGGATGGAGCGGGGGATGCGAAGGAAGCGCGACGTGCGCCGGGCCTGCCGCCGGTCGGGTTTTTTGATCAGCCGACCAGGGCCGGGGCGCTCTGACTCACTCGGCTGCTGCGGCGGCCAGGGCGTTCCGCCGTAGATGACCCTTGGCGGATCTGCGCGCGGCCCGGGCGTCGGTGGTGGGCTTGGTGCTGGTGGACATGCTGGTCTTCCTGTTGAGGGAGGTAGCCGCGCGGGTTGCATGGCGGCAGCATCGTTGTTCGCAGAAGACCGAGTTGGCACTAGGCTTCCGCTGACACCGGTGATGCCGTAGTCACGAAGTTACGGTCGGTGAATCCAAGGTTCGACGGACTGCCAGTACGAGTTGCCGAGACGGTCGAGGCGCCAAGGGGGCCTGGAATGGCTGGTCGGACGCCATCGAAGCGCACTGAAACACTGACCGGCAGTCGGTCCGAGGCGCTACGGGTCCACGAAGGGGTGATTGCCGGCTTCCTATTCAAGGTGATCCGGGAGCAGATCCCGAGAACCCAGGACGAGTTGGCCGTGGACCTGGGCATCGACAAGAGCACCGTTCAAGGCTGGGAGTCCGGCCGCCGGCCACTCTCCTCCACCCGGGCCGGGAACCTGGTGGTGCTGCGACGCAAGCTGATCCTGCTCGGCGCGCCGACTGGACTGGTGGACCTGATCAGCCTCGCCATGGATGCGGACTTCGTCCTCGGCGAGATACTGCGGTCCCGGCCCACCAAGGCCGAGGTTCTGGAACATCCGCTGGCCGGGTGGGTGCTCACTCGGGACACCACGCACATGATTGGCTGGGCCATCAGCGGGGTTCTGCCCGGCGTCGTGGCCGCCGAGCTGAGCATCCCTGCGGCCCGACGCGGTCCGGTCTCCACTGCGCCGCTCCTCGGACAGGACGTGCGCTCGCGCTTCTTCGACAACCTCCGGCATGCCGCCGACCTGGTGGAGGCCGACGGAGAGGAAACCGCCCTACTCCGGAGACAGGTCTGGTACCTCTCTTCCTACGACCGAGCTCGCGATGTAGGCGAGTGGGTTGGCGGGATGCAGCGCAGGGGCCGAATTCCGTCAGCCGGTTCCGGGTGGTCGCCCCGCTGGGCCGAAGCGAGGTCGGTCGCAGCCGCACTGGCGCGAAAAGGGGACCCCGAGCTCCTCCGGGACTTCATCGCCCTCTCGATCACCGACAACGACGACTTCGAGACCGCGAACCTGAACTACTGGGCTCACTGGCTTGGGCTCGACTCACGTCCTCAGACCAGCGACGACTTCATGGCCGAGCAGGAATACCCGGCGTGGGACGCCTCCTCACTTCTGCGGCAGTTCACCATCCGGCTGGACCGTGCAGGCAAGTACACCGACCTGTACGTCCATTCGATCTGGGCACTCATGCTCAATCGACGCGGCTTGGCCGACGCGGACCCCCGTACAGCCCGCGACCTGGCCGCCCGAGTGCGCGTCCTTCTTGATGGTGACGGCCTTTCACGGCAGTCCCGTCGAGAGCTGGAGTCTGTGCACTACGGTCTGCGGGTAGGCGGTTACAGCAACAACCGATCCAACAGTGAAGGACGGCCATGACGGACGACAAGCAGGCGAGGGGCACCGCGAGCTACCTGTTCGAGGCCGGCATGCTCAAGCGGGCGAAGCGCCAGGGCTGGTGGATCGCCGGCGTCAAGGACCCCGAGTCGATCGCGGAGCACTCGTTCCGGACGGGCATCATCGGCGCGGTGCTCGCGATGATGGAGGGTGCCGACCCGGCGAAGGTCGCCTTGCTGTGCCTCTTCCACGACACCCAGGAGACCCGGGTCAGCGATATCCCGCACATCAGTCGGCGCTACCTCACCGCCGCCTCGAACGAACGCGTGACCGCCGACCAGGTCAGCGCCGCTCACCCGGCCGTCGTTGCCGGACTCCAGGCCCTCATCGAGGAGTACGAGAACGCCGAGAACCTGGAAGTCACCGTCGCTCACGACGCGGACAAGCTGGAGTGCCTGATCCAGGCCGTGGAGTACCGCGAACAGGGCTACCAGAACGTCCAGCCGTGGATTGACAGCAGCCTCGGCAGCCTCAAGACCGAGTCTGCTCACGCCCTCGCCGAGGCCGCGCTGACCATGACGTCCCTGGAGTGGCAGAAGGTCTACCTCGCATGACGCTGTCGACACTCGTAGCCGTGTTCGGCGTGGGGAGTGGGGGGGGGCGGCCTACCACCCCCCAGGTGGGGGGGGGAGGGTTTGGAGGGGCCGGGCGTAAACCCACAACCGGGGGCGCACAGAGGGGTGTGTGG
>NZ_JBHXLL010000014.1:31140-185927 GCF_042721415.1 Kitasatospora sp. NPDC058444
TGATCGCCCTGTTGCTTTCTATTATTATCACCGTCTCTTCGCGTCGCCTCTCTGCGTCGGTGGTGGGGGGGGGTTCCGGGGGCCCCCCCCCCCCCCCCCCCCGAAGGTGGGGGCGTACGTGATGCGAGGGCCTGGGCTTCACGCCTAAACGGTTCGCACTCTTCGTAGTCGGTGTGCTACTTTCCGCATCATCAATAGAACATAGGAGACCCCGGCGGTGGTGGAACACCCCGGGGTCGGGCACCAGGAGCTGGAACTCCAGATGCAGATTCATCGTAGCGCGCACGTGCGCGCGTTCACCGTTCTACCGAACGGCCTGTTGCAGGACCGTCGGCTCAGTTACACCGCTCGTGGTCTCCTCGCCGACCTCCTCTCCCGGCCGAGCGGCTGGCGGGAGGACGGGCGGCAGATGGCGGACAGCAGTCCGCAGGGGCGGGGTGCCGTGCGGCGGGCGCTCAAAGAACTCAAGGACGCCGGGTACTACCGGGTCGACACGGTCCGGATGGCCGACGGGAGGGTCCGATCCGAGGCCCACGTCTTCGACACCCCGCAGCCCGAACCGGCTGCCCAGCGCCCGGCTTCCGGTGGGCGAGGGACCGGCGGCGCTGTCACTCCTCCCGTAAAGGACCCGGGACAAGAACCCACCCTCCCGGATGAACGGACGCGGGCCGCCGTGGCCACCCTGTTCCGGGTGATCCGGCCCGAACCCCGCCTGCGCCTCGGCGAGGCCGAGGCCCGCGCACTGGCACCGCTCGTCACGCAGTGGCTGGAACGAGGCTGCAGCGGGGCCGAGTTGGCCCACGCCCTGCTCCCCGGGCTGCCCCAGCCGATGCACTCCCCCGTGGCGATCCTCCGGGACCGCCTGCAACGCAAGCTGCCACCCGAACAACCAGCGCCACCGGCTCCGTTCGCCGAGTGCGGCCGCTGCCACGACCCCGTGCCCCGCCCCGGCATCTGCCGCACCTGCGCGGGCCTCGGCACGAGAACCGTCGCGGTCGGAACCGGCGCACCCGCCACGCCCGGAGGCGTCGCCCGGGCGCGCGCGGCCCTGCGCGGGTGGCCCCGGCAGCGGGCCGCCGCAGGCTCCTAGCCGGCGAAGCCGCTCTCGGGGTGGATGATCTCCAGGTCGGTGCCGTCGGGGTCGTCGAAGTGTGCGACCCGAGTGCGGAGGGCGGCGTTCGGGGTGACCTCGCCCGCCACGTCGTCGCCGAGGTCTTGGCCGATCACGCGTAGGCGGGCCGAGGGGTGGCGGCCGCTACCGGTTCAGTGCACCCACAGTGCGCCGGACTGGCCCTTGTACTCCCACTGCTGGGCGTTGGCCCCGTTCGCGGTGGAGGAGTTGGTGATCTCCAGGCACTTGCCGCTGTCGTTCGGGAACTCGAACGTGGCCGAGAGGCCGGCGTGCGAGTCGGCGAAGGCCTGGCCGCCGCCGAGGCCGCTGAGCGCGAGCGCGAGGGCGGCGAGGCCGACGGCGGCGGCGGAGCGCCGGGTGCTGCGAAGTCCGTTGCTGGACATGGATGGTCCCCCTTCGAGGGTGCTGGTGGGTTCGCGTCCACCACCTGATCCCCCGTGCTGGACGCATCATCAGCGTGCCGTTCCCCCAGGGGCGTTGTCGTTAACGGGCAGTCCACTCCGGCTTCGCTCAGCGTCCACCGCCGGCCGTCGCGGCGGCACCGTGGCGGTAGTCGCTGGGCGGCAGCCCGTACGCGCCGCGGAAGGCGCGGCTGAAGTCGGCGGCGCGGGGGAATCCGCAGCGGGCCGCGATGGCGTGGACGGGGGTGGTGGCCAGGGCCGGGTCGGTGAGGTCGCGGCGGGCTCGTTCGAGGCGCTGGCGGCGGATCCAGGCGGCGACGGTTTCCTCCTCGTTCTCGAAGAGGCGGTGCAGGTAGCTGACCGAGATGTGGTGGGCGGCGGCGACGGTGCCGGGGTTGAGGTCCGGTTCGTGCAGGTGGGCGCGGATGAAGGCCCGGATCCGCTGGACCAGTGCCCGGCGCCGGCTCTCCGGCGGTACGGCGTCCTCGGCGTCGAGGTGGTGGGCGAGCAGCGCCGACACCAGGTCGAGGGCTGCGGTGCCCAGCCGGGGCGCGTCGCCGGCCCGGTAGGCGCCGGTGTCGGCGGCGATGCCGTTGAGCAGTTGGACGAGCAGGGCGCCCACGCCCGTGCCCCCGGGCATTCGGCGGGCGATCAGCTCGGCCACCTTGTCCGGGGGCAGCGGCAGCGCCTGCCGGGGGACGGTCAGCCAGGCCCCGCGGATCTGCCGGCGCGGATCGTCGGTGCTCACCTGGAGGGAGATGGGTCGGATGCTGTCGTACATCACCAGGTCCCGAGGGCGCCACTCGCCGTGGCCGTCGGACCGGGACGCGGGGCCGGCGCCGGGGAACGGGAGCGAGAGGAGGTAGAACTCCGGGTCGGACGAGCGGATCAGGCGCGCCGGCCGGCGTACGGTGATCGACGGGCTTTCCATGTTCCAGAGCTGTAGCTCACCGAGCGTCAGGATGCGCAGGTCCGCCCGGAAGTCGACGGCGTTTTCCGTGCCGGCCTCGAACGGGGCGCTCCTCTCGGCGAGTCGGTGCCGCCAGTACTCCAGGCGGTCCGGCGGGGCCACGTCCTCGGTCCGGAACACCGTCTCGTCCAGCATGCCCGCCCTCCCCGACTCGCGCTTCCGGTAAGGGCATTGTCACATCACGAACGGTTTCGTTCAGGAGGCCCCGCGGGGTACCCGGTGCTGCCACTCGCGGGCGAACACCACCGATCCCGCCTCCAGCGCCCGCAGTTGGACGACGCTGATGAAGTGCCCGGCGTCGCAGCGCAGTTGGGTGCGGGTCTGGACGGTGACGTCCCAGCCGATGTCGGGGCGCTCCAGCCGGACGGTGTGGTCGGTGCGGGCCTGGGCGCTGAGCGGGGCGCCGGTGAGCACCCGGTAGGCGGTGACGGTGTGTTCGTCGCGGACCAGGCCGTCGGGGTGGGTGCGGGTGCCGTCGGTGGCGGGGGAGAGTTCGGTGCGCCACTCCTGGCGGCCGATGTCGTGCACGGTGAGGTGTTCGGGCCGGGCGGTGAGCGGTTCGGTGAGGTGGACGTCGAGCGGTTCGGGCAGTGCCGGGGTCTCGAAGGTGACGGGCGGGGCGCCGACGTCGGCGGCGAGGTGGCGCACCGGCAGGCTGAGGGTGGAGCGGGACGGGTCGACGCCGTACCCGGTGTCCTGCGCCGGGGGCCAGACCCAGGGCCAGTAGACCGAGGAGAGGGCGAGCCGCAGCCGGTGGCCGGCCGGGAGCGTCCAGGCGCAGGCCGCGAGCTCGACCTCGGCGTCCGGGCCTTCGGTGACCAGGACGCCCCGGGTGACCAGCTCCGAGGTGCCGTCCGGGCCGACCGCGCACAGCCGCACCGCCACCTGGACGGGCGCCCCGTCCTCGCGCAGCCGCAGCCGTACGGTCGGGGCGCCGAGCAGTTCGACGGGTTCGGGCAGCGGCTGGGAGTCGAAGCAGACCGAGCGGCCGTCCTCCTCGCGCTGGTCCGGCGGCTGGTCGGCGGGGCGGCCGTGGGGGACGTAGGCGCCGGCGTTGAGGCCGGTGTGCTGGGGGGAGCGGACGCGGACGTACCGGTCGTCGGAGGCGGTGCCGGCGGTGCGCAGCGGCCCGTCCAGGCCGTAGTGGATCTCCCGGACGTCGGGGGAGGGCCAGGCCTCGTCCCCGGTCCAGCGGGTGGTGAGCCAGCTGCGCAGGGCGGGTTCCTTGAGGGCGCCGGTGTCGATGCCGCGCAGCCAGTGGTCCCACCAGCGCAGGGTGTCGGGCAGGGCGGCTTCGGGCAGGCCGTGCGGCCAGGGGCCGATCAGGGCGCGCGCGGTGGGGGACTCGGCGAGCAGCCGCAGCACGAAGGAGCAGGACGGGTCGCCCCAGCCGGCCACGGCGAGGGCGGGTACGGACACCGGGACGGTGCTCTCGCCGGCCGCGAGCCAGTCGTCGACGGGCGGCTGCAGCGATTCCAGCCGGGCCAGCCAGGCGGCCCGCCAGGCGTCGCCGACGTGCCGGGGGTCCGGTGGCAGGGCGGCGTCGGCGACCAGGGCGGTGAGCCGGGTGTGCAGGTCGGCGGCGAGCAGGGCCCCGCCGAGCCGGTGGCCGTCCTCGGGGCAGGCGGTGACCACGGCGCCGACGGTCTCGGGGGCGCGGGCGGCGAGTCGCAGGGCGGTGGTGCCGGCCGTGCCGGTGCCGAGCAGGCCGAGCCGGCCGTTGCACCAGGGGCGGCGGGCGAGCCAGTCGACGACGGCGGCGCCGTCGGCGAGTTCCTGTGCGCCGCCGGGTTCGCCGGGGGTGCCCTCGGAGTTGCCGTGCCCGCGGGTGTCGACCCGGACGGCGGGGTAGCCGTGGCCCGCGTACCAGGGGTGGCGGCGGGCGTCCTCGGCGGCGGTCCGGTCGGTGAGGCGGCCGCCGGAGTACTCCAGCAGCGCGGGGCCGGGCTCGTCGCCGACCGGCCGCCACAGCCGGGCGGCCAGCCGGGTGCCGTCGGGCAGCGGGATGCGCAGGTCCTCGCGGGTGGTGTGGAAGGGGTACGACGGCATGGCCGCTCCCATCGGTGCCGGGCGTCGGCAGTGCGACGGTTCGGTACTCCGACAGTAGGGGAGGGAGCGGACCTTTTCCTGGTGAGAGGAGTCGGGTGCGACGGGCCGGGCAGCAGGAGTCGGTCGCGACGGACCCGCCGGGAGGCGCCTCCCGGCGGGAGGCGCCTCGGCGAGGGGTGCGGCGCGGCGAGGGGCGCGGTGCGGTCAGGCCTTGCTCAGCCAGGCGGTGGCGTTGAGGGCGAGGGCGGCGTCGGTGCCCGCCGGGTCGTCCCAGCCGTTGAACAGGGTGTTGCCGGACTGGCCGGTGCCGTCGTCGATCGGGGAGCTGTCGCCCCAGATCGCGACCCGGCCGGTGCCGAAGGTGCTGGTGACGAAGAATGCGCCGGTGTTGCCGCTGTAGCCGGTCCGGTAGACCAGGCCCTTGACGTTCGGGTTGTCGGCGGGCTTGAGGGTGAAGGTGGTGCCGTTGCGCAGGATCGAGCCGGTGACGGTGCCGTAGGGGCCGTGCAGCACCGGGTCGGTCGGGGCGTCGGCCGCGCGCGGGTTGTCGGTGGTGATGTTGAGCAGGTCGACCGAGAAGCCGAAGGGGTCGTTGTTGTTCACCCCGTTGTTGGTCAGCAGGTCGTTGATGATCTTCGGGGAGTCCCAGCCGTCGTTGTTGCGGTCGCTGTTGATGTGGTCGGAGACCAGGAACAGCCCGCCGCCGTTCTTCACGAAGTTCATGAGCGCGGTCTTCTCGCTCGCGGAGAACCGGATGTTGGGCTCCGGGATCACGAAGGTGTCGAAGTTGGCGAGGTCGAGCGCGGCGCCGGTGCCGTAGCTGATGGTGGAGCCGGCCGGGAGGGTCTTCAGGCTGTACTGGCCGGTCTTCTGGAGGGCGACGCCCCAGGCGGACAGGGCGCCGGTCCAGCTCTTCTCGGTGGTGGGGGCGGCGTTCTGGGCCAGCGGGTCGGGCTGGCTGGTGCTGATGATCCAGTCGGCGTTGCCCGCGGTCTCGGCCTTGCTGTTGTCGAACAGCACCCGGTGCGGGGTGGCGCTGACCGCGGCGGCGCGGGTGGCACCCCCGGCGGTGGCGGCGACGGGCGCGACGGGCGCGACGGGCGCGGCGGTGGCGGCGGGGGTGGTGAGACCGGCCGCGAGCAGCGCCGTTCCGGCGAGGGCCGCAGCGGTTCGAATACGGATCGTCATGTGCCGTTCCTCCGTGGGGAGTTGAGGGGGCAGCGCTCGGTTTTCGCGCGTAGAACGGGAGTATCCGCGCGTAGAGCGCGCGGTGAAAGCCCTCCGGGGTTACGAAGCCCTGTACGAGTCGTGACGATCTTCGGGAGGGGGGAGGGAGAGCGGGGTGACGAATCCGTAATTGCGTATGACTTGCAACTGCGCACACCGAGGCGGAAAGATGGCCCAGCTTCGACCACCCGACCGGAAGGACCACGACGATGACCGCCCCCCGTTGGCGCGACCGGCTCACCCGTGAGGAGTGGATCCGCCTGGCCGGAATGGGCGGCTTCATCCTCGCGCTGCACGTCGTCGGCTGGTTCACCCTGCTGGCGCTGGTCGAGCCCGAGCACTACGAGGTCGGCGGCAAGGTGTTCGGCGCCGGGATGGGGCTGACCGCCTACACCCTCGGCATGCGGCACGCCTTCGACGCGGACCACATCGCCGCCATCGACAACACCACCCGCAAGCTGATGGGCCAGGGCAAGCGGCCGCTGTCGGTCGGCTTCTGGTTCTCGCTCGGGCACTCGTCGATCGTCTTCGGCCTCTGCGCGCTGCTGGCCCTCGGCATCCGCTCGCTGGCCGGCCAGGTGGAGTCCGACGACTCGACGCTGCACGAGATGACCGGTCTGATCGGCGTCACCGTCTCCGGGACCTTCCTGCTGCTGCTCGGCCTGATCAACCTGGGCGCCTTCAACGGCATCCTCAAGGTCTTCCGCCGGATGCGGGTGGGCGACTACGACGAGGCGGAGCTGGAGCGCCAGCTGGAGCGGCGCGGGCTGATGAACCGCATCCTCGGCCGGGTCACCAGGGCCGTCACCAAGCCCTGGCACATGTACCCGGTGGGCCTGCTGTTCGGCCTGGGCTTCGACACCGCCACCGAGGTGTCCCTGCTGGTGCTGGCCGGCGGCGCGGCGGCGTTCTCGCTGCCCTGGTACGCGCTGCTCACCCTGCCGATCCTGTTCGCGGCCGGAATGAGCCTGCTGGACACCATCGACGGCTCGTTCATGAACTTCGCGTACGAGTGGGCCTTCTCCAAGCCGGTCCGCAAGATCTACTACAACCTGACCGTCACCGGGCTGTCGGTGCTGGTCGCGCTGGTGATCGGCTCGATCGAGCTGATCGGCCTGCTCGGCGAGAAGCTGGACATCACCAGAGGCCCGGTCGCCTGGATCGGCGAGCTGGACCTCAACTTCGTCGGCTACGCGATCGTCGGGCTGTTCGTGCTGACCTGGGCGGCGGCGATCGCCTACTGGAAGCTCGGCAACGTCGAGGAGAAGTGGTCGGCCGGGCTGGCCGCCGGTTCCGCCGCGGCCGCCACCTCCTCCGCCGCCGCGAAGCCGGAGTAGCCGCCGTACGTCGGGCGGCAAGCGCACGCGCGGGCCGAGGGGCCGGTGACCGGGGTCTGGTCACCGGCCCCTCGGGGCTCTCCGGACGGTGCCGCCGTCACGTCACGGTGTGTGACGTCGTCGCGGGCTACTTCATCGCGGCGAGCACCGCCTGCGCCATCACCTGCTCGCCGGTCGCGTTGGGGTGGAACGGCACGGCGGGAGAGCCGGGCAGCGCGCCCTCGATCCAGCGGTCGTCCGAGCAGACGTCGTGCCCGACGGTCGGCGTCGCGGTGTCCACGTAGGTCGCGCCGTTCGCGGCCGCGGTGGACTTCATCGCGGCGTTCAGCTTGTTGAGCACGCCGTACATGTATTCGACGTCGCCGGGCGTCACCGGCTGGCGCAGGACGCACTTCGAGCCGTCGGCGGGCAGCACGGTCGGGTAGCCGACCAGCAGCACCCTGGCCCCGGGCGCCTTGGCGTGGACGCGCTTGATGGTGTCGGCCAGCTGCGGGGCGATGGTGGTGCGGATCCGCTCGGCCAGGTCGTCGGTGCCGTACTGCCAGGACAGGGTGCTCCAGTCCCAGTAGCCGTGGTGGTAGACGTCCTTGCAGGGCGTGCCGAGCGGGTTGACGACGGCGCCGGCGATGCAGGTGGCGACCAGTTCGCCGAGGCCGAGGTCGCTGGCCGCGAGGTCGTTGCCGCCGATCCCGAGGGTGACCAGGTCGGTGTCGGCGGTCACCGCGTCCAGCTGCGGGTCGTTGACCCTGATGAAGGCGTCGTACTGGGGCTGCGTCATCGCCTTGATCTTGGCGGCGGAGCAGGTGACGTCGGTGTACGTGCCGGCCTTGAGGGCGGCGGCGACGAGGTGCCCGTAGTTGCGGTCGGAGCGCAGGCACAGGCCGGCCGACTGGCCCGGCACGCCGGCGCCGGCGGCGTAGGAGTCGCCGAGCGCCACGTAGTGCTTCGGCGCCGTGCCGGCGGCCTGGGCGGTGGTGGACGTGAGCGCGAGCGCGGCGCCGAGGGCGACGGCGGCGAGCGCGGTGGAATTCCGGAGGTGCCGGGATTTCCGGGCAGGGCGGAGCACGGTTCCTCCTGGGGGAGAGAAACGACGGGTGGGGGGTCGTGCAGGGCCGGGCCACAGCTACCAGCAGGTAAGTTACTGTCAGGTTTCCTCGGCGTCCATGGTTTGCTCGGAAATTGCCGGTATTCCGGCAGATGTGTCCGGATCGCATTTCGCATTTCGCTCCGCCCGGTATCGGAAAGGCGGCGGCGGCATTTCCGAAACGCCTCGGAGCGGAATTCACGCGGGCGGTTGCCACCCGCCGGTTGACCGGGCGTCACCGCAGACCGCAGTATCGGGCGCACAGCCGCGGCGCGTCCCGGACGCGCCGCCACCGCGAGCCGCGACGGAGGACTGCGCATGGCCCTGGACGCCGACGTCATCGTCATCGGAGCGGGCCTCGCGGGCCTCGCCGCCACCGCCGAACTCGCCGACGCCGGACGGAAGGTGATCCTCCTCGACCAGGAGCCCGCCGCCTCCCTCGGCGGCCAGGCGCACTGGTCCTTCGGCGGCCTCTTCCTGGTCGACTCGCCCGAACAGCGCCGGATGCGGATCCGCGACTCGCACGCGCTCGCCCGGCAGGACTGGCTCGGCACGGCCGGCTTCGACCGGCCCGAGGACGCCTGGCCGCGCCGCTGGGCCGAGGCGTACGTGGACTTCGCGGCGGGCGAGAAGCGCGCCTGGCTGCACGGCATGGGCGTGCGGTTCTTCCCGGTGGTCGGCTGGGCCGAACGCGGCGGCTTCCTCGCCGACGGGCCCGGCAATTCGGTGCCGCGTTTCCACATCACCTGGGGCACCGGGCCGGGGCTGCTGGAGCCCTTCGTCCGGCGGGTCCGCGCCGCCGCCGCGCGCGGCCTGGTGGACCTGCGCTTCCGGCACCGGGTCACCGGGCTGTCCGCCACCGCGGGCGCCGTCGACACCGTCACCGGCGAGGTGCTGGTGCCGAGCCCGGCGGGCCGGGGCGAGGCCAGCTCGCGCGAGGTGGCCGGGGGCTTCGAGCTGCGCGCCCAGGCCGTGGTCGTCACCTCCGGGGGCATCGGCGGCAACCACGACCTGGTCCGCAAGGCCTGGCCGGCCCGGCTCGGCACCCCGCCCGCCCGGCTGCTCTCCGGCGTGCCCGCGCACGTGGACGGACTGATGCTGGAGGTCGCCGGCCGGGCCGGGGCCAGCCTGATCAACGGCGACCGGATGTGGCACTACACCGAGGGCATCGAGAACTGGGACCCGATCTGGGCCCGGCACGGCATCCGCATCCTGCCCGGCCCCTCCTCGCTCTGGCTGGACGCGCGCGGCCGGCGGCTGCCCGCCCCGCTGTTCCCCGGCTTCGACACCCTCGGAACGCTCGAACACATCATGTCCACCGGGTACGAGTACACCTGGTTCGTGCTCAACCAGCGGATCGTCGAGAAGGAGTTCACCCTCTCCGGCTCCGAGCAGAACCCCGACCTGACCGGCAGGTCGGTGCGCGGCGTGCTCGGGCGCGCGCTGCCCGGTGCCCCCGGCCCGGTCCAGGCGTTCCTGCGGCACGGGCGGGACTTCGTGGTCGCCGGCGACCTCGCCGACCTCGCCCGGGGCATGAACGCCAGGACGCGCGAGCCGCTGATCGACCCGGACGAGCTGCGCCGCACCGTCGAGGACCGCGACCGTCAGCTGGCCAACCCCTTCGCCAAGGACCTCCAGGTCACCGCGATCCACGGGGCCCGCCGCCACCTCGGCGACAAGCTCATCCGCACCGCCGCCCCGCACCGCATCCTCGACCCCGCCGCCGCCCCGCTGATCGCCGTCCGGCTCAACATCCTGACCCGCAAGTCGCTCGGCGGGCTGGAGACCGACCTCTTCTCCCGGGTGCTGCGGCCGGACGGCGAGGTGCTGCCCGGGGTGTACGCGGCCGGCGAGGCCGCCGGCTTCGGCGGCGGGGGTGTGCACGGGTACCGCTCCCTGGAGGGGACGTTCCTGGGCGGCTGCCTGTTCTCGGGCCGCACGGCGGGACGGGCGGCCGCCCGGGCGGTCGGGTAGCGCGGGCACGGGAGCACCCGGGAGCACCCGGGAGCACCCGGGGCACGGGGGCTCGGGAGCACCCGGGGCACGGGGATCCGGAGGCGCGGGCGCACGGGCGCGCGGGGGTGGGCACGTTGCTACGGGCACGCGGGGGTGCGCACGGGCGCGCGGGGCCCGCCGCCGGGGCCCGTCGCGGGGGCCGACCCGCGGCCGGGGCGCCGGCGGGGTGACAGGTACAGTGCGGAGGCCGGTGCGCAGGGCGCCGCAGAGCCCGAGGGGTGCCAGAACCGATGAGCCGCCGAGACCGCGACGGTGCCCGAGACCGCGACGGCGCCCGGGACCGCAAGCGGGGCGCCGGTGCCCCCGTGACCGTCACGGTGTGCCGGGGCTGCTGCTGCGGCACCGAGGCGAAGCACCCCGGGGTGGACCACGCGGGCCAGTACGAGCGGCTGCGCACGGCGGTGGGCACGGCGGGCCGGGTCCGGGCGGTGAAGTGCCTCGACGTGTGCACCCAGTCCAACGTGGTGGTGGTGGGCCCCTCCGCCGAGGGCCGGGCGGCGGGCGGCCGGCCGGTCTGGCTGGGCTTCGTGCTGATGGACGAGATGATCGACGACATCGCCGCCTGGGTGCGCGCGGGCGGCCCGGGCCTCGCCGATCCGCCCAGACTGCTCGACCTCCAGCTGATCTCGGTCTCCCGGCGGGTCCGCGAGGGCCTGCCCGAGTGAGGCCGCGCCCCGGGCCGTGTCCCGGGCGCTGCCCCGGGCCTCGATCCGCCCGTGCCGCCGGTTCTGCCAGTTCTACCGGCTGATCGTCAGATCGTAGTGAACAGAGGCGGACCCGGGTCTGTCCGAGGGCCTTCCGCACTACCATGACCGATGGCGTCGGGCCGTTCCGGACGGGGCCGAGCCGATTCCGCGCGAGGAAGGAAGCCGATGACGACGGTCTGCCGCATCTGCGCGGGCACCGGCCGGACCGCCGGCCTCAGCTGCCGGACCTGCCAGGGCACCGGCACCACCGAGGTGGGCGGCGGGGGCGGCAACTGCTTCCTCTGCGACGGCACCGGGGTGTACGTGCGCTACCGGGTGGACGCGACCGGGGCCAAGCACGCCTACCGGGACGAGATCTGCCGCACCTGCGACGGCACCGGCAACCGGACCGCCACCCAGTGGGACGACCCCTCCGGCTGACCCCTCCCGCCGCCTTCGCGGCCGCCGCCGCCGACGCGCACTCAGCCCGAGGGGCGGACAGGGGCCATGATGCGCCGTCGGGACGGTACGAGTACGTCGTTTACCGAATCATGGTCGAACATTGACGTTCGAATGGGCGGTACGCTGCGACCCGTTCACCCGGTGTCCGTGCGTGATCAACACGCCGCTGGAAGAGTCCCGCGCATGGATATCCCCAACATGGGCGTGCCGGCCAAGCTTGCCGACCGCATGAGCATGGCCGAGCAGCACGAGTACCTGCGGGCCCGTTTCTCCCGCCGCCGGATGCTGCGCGCCGGTGCCGTGACCGTGGGTGCCGTCGCCGTCGGCGGCGTGCTGGGCGGCGGGACGGCCTTCGCCGCCCCGGCCGGCCCGCAGCTGCTGACCGGTGGCACGACCGACGGCATCGACGGCTCGCTGGTCGCGCCGATCGGCCGTCACCTCCAGTTCGGCCCCGAGCCGGACACCCAGTTCCGCATCTCCTGGCAGGTGCCGGCCCCGGTCAGGAAGCCGTTTCTGCGCTTCGGCAAGACCCCGTGGGACCTGAGCCACAAGGTCCAGGCCGAGGTCCGCGCCCTGCACACCCCGGCGCTGACCCCGACCGGCCAGCCGGTGGACCAGTACTACCTGCACGTGGCGCTGGAGGACCTCCACCCCGACACCACCTACTACTACGGTGTCGGCCACGAGGGCTTCGACCCGGCCTCGCAGCAGCGGATCTCCACCCTGCACACCTTCCGCACCGCGCCCTCCCGCGACCACCGCTGGGGCAAGGTGTACGAGCCGTTCACCTTCACCGCCTTCGGCGACCAGGGCGTCAGCGCCCATGCGGCCGGCAACGACCACATCATCAAGGCCCAGAACCCGGCGTTCCACCTGCACGCCGGCGACATCTGCTACGCCGACCCGGCCGGTTCCGGCACCGACCCGGACAAGTCCGTCTTCAACGCGAAGACCTGGGACGACTTCCTGGTGCAGACCGAGACGGTCGCCGCCGAGATCCCGTGGATGGTCGCGTACGGCAACCACGACATCGAGGCCTGGTACTCGCCGAACGGCTACGGCGGCGAGAACGCCCGCTTCTTCCTGCCGAACAACGGTCCGGACCCGCGCACCGTCCCCGGCGTCTACACCTTCCGCTACAAGAACGTCGGCGTCATCTCGCTGGACGCCAACGACGTCTCCTACGAGATCCCGGCCAACCTGGGCATCTCGGCGAACAAGCAGACCAGGTGGCTGGAGCGCACCCTCAAGGACCTGCGCAACGACGAGACCATCGACTTCGTCGTGGTCTTCTTCCACCACTGCGCCTTCTCCACCACCGTCGCCCACGCCTCCGAGGGCGGTGTCCGCGAGGCCTGGGTGCCGCTGTTCGAGAAGTACCGGGTGGACCTGGTCATCAACGGCCACAACCACATCTACGAGCGCACCGACGCGATCCTCGGCAACAAGGTCTCGAAGCAGGTGCCGAGCGGCGCCACCATCGAGCCGGCCAAGGACGGCGTGGTCTACGTCACCGCGGGTGCGGCCGGCCGCAGCCTGTACAAGTTCGACGTGCCGGACACCTACGAGGGGCACGAGAACCACCAGGACGAGGTCAAGACCTACTACTGGAGCAAGGGCCGGGTGAAGACCCCCGAGACCATCCAGTGGTCGCGGGTGCGCTACACCGGCTACTCCTTCATCAAGGTCGACGTCACCCCGAGGCACCTGGGCCAGAAGTCGGTCATGAAGGTCACCGCGCTGGCCGAGGACGGCACGCAGATCGACAACTACACGATCCTGCGCGAGGTCGGCGAGGGCTGGGACTCGAACCGGGACGACGACGGTCAGGGCGGCGGCTGGGGCTGGTAGTCCCGGTCCCCCGAGCCCGAGCGGGGCCCCGGCGCCGGAGGTTCAGCGCCGGGGCCCGTACATGATCACGGCGACGCCGGCCAGGCAGATCAGCGCGCCCAGCACGTCGTAGCGGGTCGGCCGGAAGCCGTCCACGGCCATGCCCCACAGCAGCGAGCCGGCCACGAACACCCCGCCGTAGGCGGCCAGCACCCGGCCGAAGTGGCTGTCCGGCTGCAGGGCCGCGACGAAGCCGTACGCGCCGAGCAGCACCACGCCCAGGCCGGCCAGCCACCACGGCCGCTGCTCGCGCACGCTCTGCCAGACCAGCCAGCAGCCGCCGATCTCGGCGAGCGCGGCGAGGACGAACAGGGCGGCGGAGCGGAGGACGGTCATGGCCCCGAGCGTACGGGTGGCTCCCGGGTGCTCAGACCTGGCGGTAGGTGGCCAGGAAGCGCCCGATCCGGTTGACGGCCGTCTCCAGGTCGTCGGCCCGGGGCAGGGTGACGAAGCGGAAGTGGTCCGGGCGGGGCCAGTTGAAGCCGGTGCCCTGGACGACGTGGATCTTCTCGCGCAGCAGCAGGTCCAGGACGAACCGCTCGTCGTCGACGATCCGGTGCACCGCCGGGTCGAGCCTGGCGAAGGCGTACAGCGCGCCCTTGGGCTTGACGCAGCTGACGCCGGGGATCTCGTTGAGCGCCTTGACCGCGATGTCGCGCTGCTCGGTGAGCCGGCCGCCGGGCAGCACCAGGTCGTTGATGGACTGGTGGCCGCCGAGCGCCGCCTGCACGGCGTACTGGGCGGGCACGTTGGGGCACAGCCGCATGCCGGAGAGCATGGTCAGGCCCTCCAGGTAGTCGGTGGCGTGCTGCTTGGGGCCGGAGACGACCAGCCAGCCGCTGCGGAAGCCGGCCACCCGATAGGACTTGGAGAGGCCGTTGAAGGTGAGGATCAGCACGTCGTCGGCCAGGGCGGCCAGGCAGTGGTGCTCGGTGCCGTCGTAGAGGATCTTGTCGTAGATCTCGTCGGCCAGCACCATCAGGTGGTGGCGGCGGGCCAGGTCGAGGATGCCCTCCAGCAGTTCCTTCGGGTAGACGGCGCCGGTGGGGTTGTTGGGGTTGATGACGACGATCGCCTTGGTGCGGGCGGTGATCTTGGCGGCGATGTCGTCCAGGTCCGGGTACCACTCGGCCTCTTCGTCGCACAGGTAGTGCACGGCCTTGCCGCCGGCCAGCCGGACGGCGGCCGTCCAGAGCGGGTAGTCGGGCATCGGCACGAGCACCTCGTCGCCGTCGTCGACCAGGGCGGTGACGGCCATCTGGATCAGCTCGGAGACGCCGTTGCCGAGGTAGACGTCGTTGACGGTGACGCCCTGGACCCCGCGCTGCTGGTAGTACTGCACGACCGCGCGACGGGCCGGCAGGATGCCGCGCGAGTCGCTGTAGCCGTGCGCCTTGGGCAGGTTGCGGATGATGTCCTGGATGATCTCCTCGGGCGCCTCGAAGCCGAACGGGGCCGGGTTCCCGGTGTTCAGCCGCAGCACGCTGTGCCCGGCCTCCTCCAGGGCGTTGGCCTGGTCGACCACCGGGCCCCGGATCTCGTAGCACACGTCATTCAGCTTGCTGGACTGCCGAAACTCCATCTGCGGCCTCCCGACCGTCACCACCGCTCCGTTGCTTCAGCTTTGTTCTACCAAGTGTGCACTTGGAAAGTCCAACCTCTTGGCTATGCTGATCCACATGTCACGCCGAAGCTACGACCAGTACTGCGCCGTCGCCCGCGCCCTGGACGCGGTGGGGGAGCGCTGGAGCCTCCTGATCGTCCGTGAGCTCCTCGGCGGCCCGCGCCGCTACACCGACCTGCACGCCGACCTGCCCGGCGTCTCCACCGACATCCTGGCCGCCCGGCTCAAGCAGCTGGAGGCCGAGGAGCTGGTCACCCGCCGCCGGCTGGAGCGGCCCGCCAACGTGACGGTCTACGAGCTGACCGGGCGCGGGCGTGAACTGCGGCCGGTCGTCGAGGCGTTGGGGGAGTGGGGGCTGGCCGCCCTCGGCGAGCAGCGGCCCACCGACGCCGTGCGCGAGCACTGGTTCACGCCCCGCGGCGCGGGGGAGGAGACGGCGGTCGCGGCCGGCTGAGGGCTGCGGGCCGAGGCCCGCGGGCTGTGGGGCGGTGGGGCCGTGGGGCGGCGGCAAGGCCCCCGTCGCCGGCCGCCGCCCCGTGTCCCCAGGATGGCCCGGGCCGATAAACGAACGCTCGACGTGCGATGAGCGCCGGGGCCCGTGCCCGCCCCGGACGGACCCGCACGTACGATCGTCGGATCGTCGGACCGCCGGAGTCATCCCGGGAGAGCGGAGGCCAGCCCGTGCCCACCCCCTACCGCAGCTACGTCGCCGTCGGCGACTCCTTCACCGAGGGCATGTGCGACGACCTGCTGCCGGACGGCCACTACCGGGGCTGGGCCGACCGGGTCGCCTCGGCACTGGCCGCCGAGCGCTCCGGGGCGCAGGGCGCGGACGCCGACTTCCGGTACGCCAACCTCGCCGTCCGCGGCAAGCTCATCGGCCAGATCCACGACGAGCAGCTCGCCGCCGCCACCGCGATGGGCGCCGAGCTGGTCACCCTGGCCGGCGGCCTCAACGACGTGCTGCGCCCCGGCTGCGACATCGACGCGGTCGAGCGGCTGCTCGGCCGCTGCGCCGCCGAGCTGCGCGCCACAGGCGCCACCGTCGTGCTGTTCACCAGCACCGACCCCACCCGCCGCCTGACCGGCAGCGCCCGGCTGCTGCCCGCCATCCTGCGGATGAAGGCCTTCGTCCAGGAGCTGGGCCGGCAGGACGGCTTCGCCGTGGTCGACCTGTTCTCCGCGCCCTGCTTCGACGACCGCCGGCTGTGGGCCGAGGACCGCCTGCACCTCTCGCCCGAGGGCCACCGCCGGGTCGCCGAGGGCGTGCTGGAGGCGCTCGGCCGCCCCGCGGCCTTCGACTGGCGCGCCCCGCTGCCCGCCGCCGCCCCGGCCGGCCGCGCCGAGCGGCTGCGCGAGGACGCCCGCTGGCTGGGCGCCCACCTCGGCCCGTGGATCGGCCGCCGCCTCACCGGCCGCTCCTCCGGGGACGGCCGCCCGGCGAAGCGGCCGGAGCTGCTGCCGTACCGCTGAGGGCCGCCGAGGGCCGCTGAAGGCCGTCACGCCTCCGGCTGGGTCGGCTCCGGCGCCAGGACCAGGCTCGCCATGGGGGCGTGGGTGGTCCAGCCGAGCGCGGTGTAGAGCGCCTGTCCCTCCGGGGTGCCGACCAGCACGCCGGTGCGCGCGCCCCGCTCGTACGCGGCGGACTGGAGCGTGCGCATCACCAGGACGCCCAGGCCCCGGCGGCGGTGCCCGGGCACGGTGGTGATCTGGTCCGGTACGGCCACCGGGCCGGCCAGGCCCGCCTGGCCGCGGGCCGCGGGGTGCCCGTCCTCGGTGCGCACCAGCACCCGGAGGACCCCGCCCCGCTCCCAGGTGGTCACGGTGTACCCGGCCGGGGTTCCGGGCCGCTCGGCCGCGAGCGGGACGCTCATCAGGAAGCCCGGCGCGTCCAGGCGCCACCGCTCGTCCAGCCAGGGGCGCACCGTGGCGTCCTCGGCGAACAGCTTCAGCCAGGTGGTCGGCGCGGTGACGGTCTCGGCGAGCTTGCGGACGTCGGCCTCGGCCGGTTCCGGCAGCACGTGCCGGCCCACCTCGCCGGCCGGCGCGCCGACGTCGATGCTCCAGCCCCAGGGCCGGTCCACCGGCTCGGCGGAGCCGCGCGAGACGGCCCAGCCCGAGATCCACATCCGTACCAGCTCCCTGACGTCCGGTTCCGGCATGCCGCCCACCCCCGTGTGTAATGGTCTCCAGTGCATTTCATAACTTACCGGCGCCGAGGGCTGTCCGGCCAGTAGGATTTCCGGGTTCACGGCGCCGCCCGGCGCCCGGCTGCTGGAAGGACCCCGGAACGTGCGCGAGACCGAGTCGCCGCAGGACCCCACGGCGGCCTCGCCGACCCCGCTCGCATCCGACTGCGGCAGCTGCTTCGGGCTCTGCTGCGTCGCCCTGCCGTTCGCCGCCGGCACCGACTTCGCCATGAACAAGGCGGCCGGCAGCGCCTGCCACAACCTCCAGGCCGACTTCCGCTGCGGCATCCACACCCGGCTGCGCGACCAGGGCTTCCAGGGCTGCACCGTCTACGACTGCTTCGGCGCCGGGCAGCGGGTCTCCCAGGTGACCTTCGGCGGCCGCAGCTGGCGCGAGGAGCCGGACAGCGCCAAGGCGATGTTCGACGTCTTCCCGATCGTGCGGCAGCTGCACGAGCTGCTCCGCTACCTCACCGAGGCGCTCGCCTTCACCGCCGCCGGCCCCCTCCGCGACGAGCTGCGGCAGGCGCTGGAGGAGACCGACCGGCTGGCCGGCGGCACCCCCGAGGAGATCCTCGCCATCGACGTCCCGGCCCACCGGCAGCGGGTCAGCGAGCTGCTGCTGCGCGCCGGCGAACTGGTCCGCGCCGCCGTCCCGCGCCGCCGCGAGCTCCGCGGCGCCGACCTCTTCGGCGCCCGCCTGCGCGGCGCCGACCTGCGCGGGGCCAACCTGCGCGGCGCCCTGCTCGTCGCGGCCGACCTCGCCGGCGCGGACCTGCGCCTCGCCGACCTGGTCGGTGCCGACCTGAGGGACGCCGACCTGGCCGGCGCGGACCTCGGCACGGCCCTCTTCCTCACCCAGGCCCAGCTCGACGCGGCCCGCGGCGACGCCACCACCCGACTGCCCGAGGGCCTCACCCGCCCCGCCCACTGGCCGGAGAAGGCCGCCCCGGCGGCCGGCGGCGGTGGCAACCGCGGGGCCGGTGGCAACCGCGGAGCCGGGGGCAAGGGTGGGGCCAGGGGTGGGGCCGGGCCCCGCTCCGGCAAGGGCGGCGGCCGCCCCGCGCGGGGCGACCGCCGCAGCTGAGACGGTGAAGCGCCGAGGCGTACCGGCGGGCTACTGCCCCAACCGGCCGTCGACGCACTCGCGCAGCAGGTCGGCGTGGCCGCAGTGGCGGGCGTACTCCTCGATCCGGTGCACCAGCAGCTCCCGGACCGAGATCCGGTCCTTCCCGATCCGCTCGCCCAGGTCCTGGTGGCCGGCCAACTCGGCGTCCAGCGCCGCCTGTTCGCGTTCCAGGTCGCGGAACGCGGCGTCCACCGAGGCCTGGTCGCCGACGGCCTCGCCGAAGTCCGCGTCCCGCCTGCCGTACAGCGTGGGCAGCGGCTCGGCGTCGGTGATCCAGTTCCGCCAGTCCCGCTCCACCTCGGCCAGGTGCCGGACCAGCCCGAGCAGTGACATCGTCGACGGCGGCACCGAGCGGCGGGCCAGCTGCTCCGGATCCAGTCCGTCGCACTTCATCCGCAGGGTCAGCCGGTAGTTCGTCAGGAAGTCCTGGAGCGTGGCGAGTTCGCCGTCCGGTCCGGGGCCGTCGTTGTTGCGGGGGTCGTCGTCGGGGTCGGCCCACATGTCGGGGTGGACGGTCGCCTCGGTCCATCGCGCGGGTTGTTCGGTCATGCCGCGCATCGTCGTTCGTGACCACCCCTTCCCGCCACCGGATTGTCGCGCCGCCGGGCCGCCGCCGCGCCTCCGGGCCTCCGCACCTCCGCGCCGCCGCGCGGCTCAGGAGGTCAGCAGGAGGTCAGCAGGCGGGCGCGCAGGGCGTCGGTCTGCTCGCGGTCGATGCCGAGGGGGCCGGTGAGGTAGGCCTCGACCGAGCCGTGGCGCTCGGCGAGGTCGGCGAGGGTGAGCCGGATGACGGCCTCCGGGGCGCGGCCGAAGGCGGGCCAGCGCAGGGTGCGGCCGGGGTGGGCGGCGTGCCAGTCGGCGACGAGTTGCGCGGTGGCGAGCTCGGTGAGGGCGAAGTCGGCGGCGATGTCGTCCTCGCCGACGCCGAGCAGGGTGAGCAGCAGGGCGGCGATCAGCCCGGTGCGGTCCTTTCCGGAGGCGCAGTGGAAGACCACCGGGGCCTCGGCGGCGGTGATCACGTCCAGGGCCCGGCGGATCTCCTGCACCCCGTCCTCGGCGACCTCGGCGAAGCGGTCGGCGAGGTAGCGCCAGGGGTCGAGCTCCGGGTCGATCTCGGCCTGGTCGTACGGGCGGTGCTCGATCGAGAGGTTGTGGTACTCCAGGCCGTCGAACGCGGGCACCCGGCCCTTGGCGGCGATCTCCCAGGGGTAGCGCAGGTCGATCACGGTCCGCACGCCGAGGGCGCGGAGCCGGTCGAGGTCCTCGGGGGTGTCGAGCTTGCCGAGCGAGTCGGAGCGGTACAGCCGCCCCCACCGGACGGACCGTCCGCCGGCGGCCGGATAGCCGCCCAGGTCGCGGAAGTTGTGCAGGGCATCGAAGGAGTGGTGACGCGTTGTCATGCGCGCACTCTAGTCAGCGGCCGCCCGCTCGCCGGAGGGCGGGCCGTAGCCGTGGGCGAGCAGGTCGAAGGCGCCGGTGGCGTCCTCGACGGCCTCGGCGTACAGCTCGTCGGCGGTGCGGCCGTCCCGGATGCGGCGCCAGTTGTGCAGCGCGAGGACCCGCTGGGTGGCGGTGACCTGGGCGGCGAGCAGGGCGGCGGCGAGCTCCTGCGCCCCGGCCGACCCCTGCGCCCGCGCCGCTCCGTTCGCCCGCGCCGCCCCGGGCGGCGCCGCGCGCAGCGCCTCGGCCAGCGACTCCTCGGCGCGGGCCACGTACTCGCCGACCCGCGCGGCCAGGCTGGGCGTGCCGTAGACGAGGCCGGTGAAGGCGAGCACCGCGGGGTGGTCGTTGAGGCCGGTGACCGGGTCGCGCCGGGCGAGCCCGGCCAGGAAGTCCCGCAGCAGCGCGTCGAGCGCCGGCTCGCCGGCCGTCCGGGTGCGGACCACTTCGGCGGCCTGTTCCTGGTGGTCGGCGAAGCGGTGGACGACCAGGTCCTCCTTGGTGGGGAAGTAGGAGAACAGCGTCGGCTTGGAGACCTCGGCGGCCGCCGCGACGTCGGCCACCGACACCCGGTCGAAGCCGTGTTCCAGGAAGAGCGTGATGGCCGCCTCGGAGATGGCCCGCCGGGTCCGCTCCTTCTTCAGCTCCCGCAGTCCCGTCATGCGCCTCAGGCTAGCAGCGGGGATTGACCGGGGCAGGTTTTGGACCAGGTCCTCCGGCGGACGTGTCCCGGCCCGGGAGG
The DNA here is from genome assembly GCF_042721415.1 of Kitasatospora sp. NPDC058444. NCBI lineage: Bacteria > Bacillati > Actinomycetota > Actinomycetes > Kitasatosporales > Streptomycetaceae > Kitasatospora > Kitasatospora sp. NPDC058444. Next base: position 51,519 of record NZ_JBHXLL010000014.1, read on the forward strand.
GCGGCCGCCGCGCGCCGGCCGGGCAGGGTCCGCGGTGCCCGCCCTACCCGCTGCGGTCGGCGAGCACCTCGCGGACGACGTGGCGGGCGTTGGCGGTCAGCGCGTGGTCGGTGTGGCGGTAGTACGGGATCGTCACCAGTGCGATGGAGAACGCCCAGGCGCGGCCGCGGGCCCACATGGCCTGGTCCGCGTTCAGGGCGGCGCGGAAGGCCGGACGGGCGGCGGCGGGCAGCAGGTTCCAGGCGGCTATCAGGTCGGCGGTCGGGTCGCCGACGCCCATCATGGCGAAGTCGATGACGGCGGCGAGCCGGCCGCTCGGGGCGAGCAGCAGATTGCCGGGGGTGAGGTCGCCGTGCGTCCAGACCGGCGGGCCGGCGTACGCGGGCAGCCGAAGTGCCTCGTCCCACACCGCGGTTGCGGCCGCCGTGTCGATCGAGCCGGAGAGCTGGGCGATGGCCGCGCGGGTGGCGCCGTCCCGGGAGGCGAGCGGGGTGCTGCGCTGGGAGGCCGGGGCGCCGGCCGGGTCGACGTCGCGCAGCGCGTTGACGAAGCCGGCCAGGTCGCGGGCCAGGGCCTGGGGCGCGGCCAGCGAGTTGACCACCGGGTTGGCGCCGTCCAGCCAGTGCAGCACCGACCACTCCCAGGGGTAGCCGACGGCGGGCCGGCCGACCGCGAGCGGCGCCGGGACGGGCAGCGGCAGCCGGGGCGCCAGCCGGGACAGCCACTGCTGCTCCCGCCGTGGGCCCCCGGCGGCCCACTCCACCCGGGGCAGCCGGACGGCGAGTTCGGGCCCGAGCCGGAACATCGCGTTGTCCGCCCCGGGAACGGGCACGGGGGTGATCAGGAGGCGCTCCCACTGCGGGAACTGGACGGAGATCAGCCGCCGCACCAGGGCCGCGTCGACCACCGGTCCGTCGGGATGCATCCGGGTGGCAGCGCACATGCCCGGCAGCGTACAGCGCCGATCGTCACCGTTCAGCCCGATTCCCGAACTGGGCACGTTCCGAAGGACATTCGACACCGATCGGCCGGAGGTCGGCCGGAGGCGGCCTCCGCTCGGCGGGCGCCCGGTCCGGTCCCGGCGCGACACCGGACGGCGCGCCACGCCCGGCCGCCCCGGGTGCGGCCGGGCGCCGTCGTCGGCACCTGCCAGAATGCAGGGCGTACGGCGCAAGCACTGATGGAGAAGGTGACCGGCTTCGTGAGCACGGCAGTCGAACAGGTGGCCCGGCAGGCCCAGCAGGCGATCGAGCGGAAGATCGCCGAGGAGCTGGGCGTCCGCGAGGGGCAGGTGAAGGCGGCCGTCGAGCTGCTCGACGGCGGCGCGACCGTCCCCTTCGTGGCCCGCTACCGCAAGGAGGTCACCGGCTCCCTCGACGACGCCCAGCTGCGTGCCCTGGAGGAGCGGCTGCGCTACCTGCGCGAGCTGGAGGACCGCCGGGCGGCCGTCCTGGAGTCGATCGCGGCCCAGGGCAAGCTGGACGACGCGCTGCGCGCCCAGGTGCTCGCCGCCGACTCCAAGGCCCGCCTGGAGGACATCTACCTGCCGTTCAAGCCGAAGCGGCGCACCAAGGCGCAGATCGCCCGCGAGGCCGGCCTGGAGCCGCTTGCCGACACCCTGCTCGCCGACCCGGGCCAGGACCCGGCCGCGCTGGCCGCGCAGTACCTGAACGAGTCGGTCGCGGACGGCCCCGCCGCACTGGAGGGCGCCCGGGCGATCCTGGTCGAGCGCTTCGGCGAGGACGCCGACCTGGTCGGCTCGCTGCGCGAGCGGATGTGGACCCGCGGCCGGCTGGTCGCCCGGGTCCGCGACGGCAAGGAGGGCGACGGCGCCAAGTTCGCCGACTACTTCGACTTCGCCGAGCCGTACACCAAGCTCCCCTCGCACCGCATCCTGGCGATGCTGCGCGGCGAGAAGGAGGAGGTGCTCGACCTCGACCTCTCCCCGTACGACGGCGAGACCGAGGGCGACCTCCCCGGCGAGAACGACTACGAGCAGCGCATCGCCGCCCGCTTCGGCATCGCCGACCGCGGCCGCCCGGCCGACAAGTGGCTCGGCGACACCGTCCGCTGGGCCTGGCGCACCCGCGTCCTGGTCCGGCTCGGCATCGACCTGCGCGCCCGGCTGCGCGCCGAGGCCGAGGAGGAGGCGGTGCGGGTCTTCGCCGCCAACCTGCGCGACCTGCTGCTCGCCGCCCCGGCCGGCACCCGCGCCACCATGGGCCTGGACCCGGGCTTCCGCACCGGCGTGAAGGTCGCCGTGGTCGACGCCACCGGCAAGGTCGTCGCGTACGACACGATCTACCCGCACCAGCCCGCCAACAAGTGGGACGCGGCCCTGGCCACCCTGGCCGCGCTGGCGAAGAAGCACGACGTGGACCTGGTCGCGATCGGCAACGGCACCGCCTCCCGGGAGACCGACAAGCTCGCCGAGGACCTGCTCAAGCGCCACCCCGAGCTGAAGCTCACCAAGGCGATGGTCAGCGAGGCCGGCGCCTCGGTCTACTCGGCCTCCGCGTTCGCCTCGCAGGAACTGCCGGACCTGGACGTGTCGATCCGCGGCGCGGTCTCGATCGCCCGCCGGCTCCAGGACCCGCTGGCCGAGCTGGTCAAGATCGACCCCAAGTCGATCGGTGTCGGCCAGTACCAGCACGACCTGAGCGAGGTGAAGCTCTCCCGCTCGCTGGACGCCGTGGTCGAGGACTGCGTCAACGCCGTCGGCGTGGACGTCAACACCGCCTCGGCGCCGCTGCTCACCCGGGTCTCCGGGATCACCGGCACGCTGGCCGACAACATCGTGGCGCACCGCGACGCCAACGGCCCGTTCCGCACCCGCAGGCAGCTCAAGGACGTCTCCCGGCTCGGCCCCAAGGCCTTCGAGCAGTGCGCCGGCTTCCTGCGCATCCCCGGCGGCGACGACCCGCTGGACGCCTCCAGCGTGCACCCCGAGGCCTACCCGGTGGTGCGCCGCATCCTGGCCGCCACCGGCGGGGAGCTGCGCGAGCTGATCGGCAACGGCGAGCGGCTGCGGGCGCTGCGCCCGGCGGACTTCGCCGACGACACCTTCGGCGTCCCGACCGTCACGGACATCCTCGGCGAGCTGGACAAGCCGGGCCGCGACCCGCGCCCGGCCTTCCGCACCGCGACCTTCAAGGAGGGCGTCGACAAGATCGGCGACCTGGAGGTGGGCATGGTGCTGGAGGGCGTGGTCACCAATGTCGCCGCCTTCGGCGCCTTCGTGGACGTGGGCGTCCACCAGGACGGGCTGGTGCACGTCTCGGCGCTGTCGAGGAACTTCGTCAAGGACCCGCGCGAGGTGGTCAAGCCGGGCGACATCGTCAAGGTCCGGGTGCTCTCGGTGGACGTGCCGCGCAAGCGGATCGGGCTGACCCTGCGGCTGGACGACGAGGTCGGGCGCGAGCGCGGCGGCGACCGCGGGGACCGCGGGGACCGCCAGGCCCGCCCGCCGCGCCAGGAGCGCCGCGGCGGCGGCCAGGGCAACCAGGGTGGCCAGGGCGGTCAGGGCGGTCGTGGCGGCCAGGACCGGCGCGGTGGCGGCGGCGGTGGCGGCCAGGGCGGCGACCGGGGCGGCTCCGGTGGCGGCGCGCCCGCCAACAGCGCCATGGCGGACGCGCTGCGCCGCGCGGGCCTGACCGGCGGCGGCGGCGGCGACGGCGGCCGGGGCGACCGGCGCTCCGGGCGGCGCTGAGCGGCGACGGACGGATCACGGATCACGGACAACGGATCACGGATCACAGATCACGGCCCGGGGCCGGTGGACGCGCACCACGGCGTCCACCGGCCCCGGGCCGTCGTGACCGTCCGGACGTTCAGGCCAGGATCTTCTCCTTGGCCTTCTGGTACTCCTCCTCGGAGATGGCGCCCTTCTCCTTCAGGTCCGCCAGTTTCGCCAGGTCGTCGACGTGGCTGCGGCCGCCCGCGTCCGGTCCCGACGTCGCCGCGTCCCGGACGTAGGCCTTGAACGCGGCCTGGTTCTCCTGGGCCTGTTGGATGTCGCGTTTGGTCATCGACTGCCCGCGGGCGATCAGGTACACGAGGACGCCGATCAGGGGCAGGATGATCACCAGGACCAGCCAGCCGGCCTTGCCCCAGCCGCTGAGGTCGTGGCTGCGGAAGATGTCCGTGATGATCTTGAACAGCAGGAAGAACCAGAGCACCCAGAGGAAGAACTCCAGCATCGTCCAGAAGATGTTGAGCACCGGGTAGTCCACGGCCAGTGAAGTGGTGTCCATGGCTGAGTAATACCACCGCAAATCGGACATCTTCACTCGATGTTCCGCCGTTCCGGTGACCCCCGCGGTCGCGGGAACGGCGGTCAGGGCCGCTCCGTCACCCCAGTCCGGCCCGGCGGCGCAGCTCCACCGCCAGCGTGACCAGCTCGCCCCACCAGGCGTCGTGCCCGGTCAGCAGCAGCCGCTGGGCCTCCGCGGGCGGCACCGCGCGCACCTCGACGACCTGCTCGCCGTCCGCCGGGTTGGTCGGCGCGGAGTCCAGCGCCACCTCGCCCCAGCCCCACAGCCAGGCCTTCTCCGGGTGCGGCTGCCACGGCCGGTACGGCACCGGGTCCTCGGTGCGGCAGCGGTGCGCGCCCAGCCAGTGCGGCTCGCCGAGCAGCCGGGCGCCCGCCTCCTCGTTCAGCTCGCGGGCGAGGCAGGCGGCGATGCTCTCGTCCTGCTCCCGGGTGCCGCCGGGCAGGAACCAGTGGTCCCGGTCGTCCCGGCAGAGCACCACCCCGCCGTCCGCGAAGCCGACCAGGTGGATGTTGGTGACCAGCGCGTCCGGCGGCAGCTCGGTGGAGAACTGCGCGTCGAACCGCCCCCAGCTCCAGTACTGCGGCGCGTGCAACGCCGGGAACCGCGCGGCGAGTTGGGCGGCTCTGGCAGAGGTGTCGGTGCGGTCCGTGGTGTCAGTCATCAGGAGATCGTAGTGCCGGTCGGGAAACGGCGGGAGGCGGTCGGATGGACGAGGGCGATGTCGGAGGTGGCGATGGCGCGAGGGCGGCGCGGGCGCAGGGCGTCGGTGGGTGCGCCGACCCAACTGCCCAGTGAGATCTCGGCGGTGATGCCCGGTCCGAAGCCCGCGATCAGGCCGGTGGTGCCCTCGGGGACGCCGCCGTCGGCGAACAGCCGGGCCAGGGCGTCGAAGACGACGGCGCTGGCGATGTTGCCGCGTTCGGTGAGCGTGGCCCGGCTGTAGCGGAAGGTGGCGGGCTCCAGGTTGAGGTAGCGGCACAGGTCGTCCAGGATGCGCGGGCCGCCCGCGTGCACGATGTAGAAGCCGAGCCCGGAGACGTCCCAGCCGTGCTCCCCGGCCAGGCCGCGCAGTGCGGGCGCGAGCATCTCCATGGTGCCGGGCACCCGCTTGTCCAGCTGGAAGTGGAAGCCGGTGTCCTTGACCCCGTAGGAGATCCAGTCCTCGGTGTGCGGGACGAGGTGTGAGCCGTTGCGCTCGACCTGCACGCCGTACCCGCCGTTTCCGCGCATCACCACGGCGGCGACGGCGTCCCCGAACAGGCCGTTGGAGAGCAGTGAGCCGACGCCGAGGTCGGTGGGCTGGTAGCAGAGCGAGCAGAACTCGCAGGCGACGATCAGCACGTTGGCGCCCGGGTAGGCGCGGCAGAAGTCGTGGGCCCGGTTGACGGCGGCGCCGCCGGCCGCGCAGCCGAGCTGGGCGATCGGCACCTGGCGGGTGTCGGAGCGGAAGCCCATGGTGTTGATCAGCCAGGCGGTCATCGACGGCATCATGAAGCCGGTGCAGGACACGTAGACGATCAGGTCGATGTCCCGGGCGGTCAACTCGCCGTGGGCGAGGGCGCGTTCGACCACCTCGGGGACGCGCCGCTTGGCCTCGCGCTCGTACACCTCGTTGCGGACGGTGAAGCCCGGGTGGGTGAGGGTCCGCTCGATCGGCTGGACCAGGTGCCGGGTGCGCACCCCGGTGTTCTCGATCAGCCGCAGTGCCAGGCCGAGTTGGGGGTGCCCGGCGTGCAGGGTGCGGGCCAGGTCGAGGGTCTGGTCGAGGGTGATGACGTGCTCGGGCACGGCGATCGCCGGGCGGCAGAGAGTTGCCATGGTGTGGGTCTCCCCAGTGCTGCGGGAACGGTGGGTTGAGGGGAGCGGGCTACCAGGCCACCGGCAGGGTGCGCGGGAAGCGCCAGATCGAGCCGGAGTTCCAGTCGAGTTCGGCGGGCTCGGCGGCCAGCCGCAGCCCGGGGAAGCGGCGCAGCAGGGTGCCGATGGCGACCTGGAGCTCCATCCGGGCCAGGTGCGAGCCGAGGCAGTGGTGCTGGCCGTACCCGAAGGCCATGTGGGTGGGCGCGCCGCGGTCGAGGTCCAGCTCGTCGGGGCGCTCGTAAAAGGCCGGGTCCCGGTTGGCGGTGAGGTAGGAGACGTGCACGGCCTCGCCGGCCCGGATCGGCACGCCGCCGAGCTCGACGTCCTCGGTGGCGACCCGGGCGATGCCGACGCCCTGGCGGAACGGGATGAAGCGCAGCAGCTCCTCCAGGGCGCGCGGCAGCATCTCCGGCTGGGCGCGCAGTTTGGCGAGCTGTTCGGGGTGGGTGAGCAGGGTGTAGGTGAGGTTGCCGAGCTGGTAGGTGCTGGTGTCGTGGCCGGTGACCAGCAGGACCATCGCCATGACGGTCAGTTCGTCCGGCTCGAGCAGTTCGTCGCCGTCGCGGGCGGTGGCGAGGGCGCTGATCAGGTCCTCGCGGGGGTGTGCCCGGCGTTCGGCGGTGAGCTCGGTGAAGTAGCCGCGCAGGGCGGTCTTGGCGGCCTCCTGGCCGTCCCGGCTGCCGGGGCCCATCCGCATCATCGCCACGGCGTGGCCGCGCAGTTCGGCGCGGTCGGCGGCGGGGATGTCCAGCAGTTCGCAGATGGTGGTGAGCGGGAGGCGGTTGGCGAGGTGGTGCATGAGGTCGGCGGGGGCGCCGTGCTCGGTCATCTCGTCGAAGTAGCCGTCGACGGTCCGCTGGGTGGCCGGGCGCATCCGTTCGACCTGGCGGTTGGTGAAGCCCTGGGCGACCAGCCGGCGCAGCCGGTTGTGGGCGGGCGGGTCCATCAGGTTGATCGCCTCGGCCTGGGCGATCGGGGCGGGCGTCATCCGGGGCAGGTCGCGGCCGATGCCCGCGGCGCGGCTGAACCGGCGGTCGGTGGTGACGACCTTGACGTCCTCGTAGCGGGTGGCCAGCCAGGCCTCGCCCTCGCCGTGCGGCAGCCGGATCCGCGCGACCGGGGCCTCGGTGAGCAGCCGCTTCAGGAGGGGGTCGAACTCCAGGCCGTCGGTGTGGTGGAAGGGGCAGTCCCACACGGTGGGGTTGGTGGTCACGGGCCGATCCAAGGGTTGTGGTCATGCCGGGGGGTGGCGCCCGAGGACGGTGGTCAGGTTCGGGCGTGGACATGCAGATGGTGCCCCATGAACTGGCAAAAAGGGGAATTCGGTGAAGAGTTAACTCCAAGGAGTGAGATTCGGATGATAGTCACGCGAATCGGCACACGGGGAGGGCGAGTTGACGGTCAGCCGCCACCCGGAGCGACCAGCCCGGTCTCGTAGGCGAGGACCACCGCCTGCGCCCGGTCGCGCAGGTTCAGCTTGGCGAAGATCCGGGCCACATGGGTCTTCACCGTGGACTCGCTGAGCGTCAGTTCGCGCGCCAGCTCCGTGTTGGAGAGCCCGCGCCCGAGCAGCGCGAGCACCTCCGCCTCGCGCGGGGTGAGCGGGGCGAGGTCGCGGTGCAGCGGCGGGCCGTCGGTGCCCGGGGCCGGGCGCGGCGCCCCGGCCGCGAAGCGCTCCACCAGGCGCCGGGTGATCGAGGGGGCGAGCAGCGCATCCCCGGTGTCCACCAGCCGTACGGCGGCGGCGAGATGGGCCGAGGTGACGTCCTTGAGCAGGAAGCCGCTGGCCCCGGCGGACAGCGCGGCGTAGACGTAGTGGTCCAGGTCGAAGGTGGTCAGCATGATCACCCGGCAGCCGGGCACCTGCGCCAGGATGCGCCGGGCGGCCTCCAGACCGTCCATGGTCGGCATCCGGATGTCCAGCAGTGCCACGTCGGGGCGGTGCAGCACGGCGGCGGCCACCGCCTCGGCGCCGTCGCCGGCCTCGGCGACCACGTCGATGCCGCGCGCGGTGAGGATCATCCGGAAGCCGGTGCGGACCAGCTCCTGGTCGTCGGCGATCACGACCCGCGGCCGGCGCTCCCGCTCCACGTGCTCTTCCCCCGGTCCGTTGCCCAGCTCCACGTGCTCTTCCCCCGGTCCGTTCCCCTGCTCCATGGTCCCCTCCGTCACGGCCGGTCCAGCGGGATCCGGGCGCGGACCCGGAAGCCGCCGCCGAGCCGGCGCCGGGCGTCCAGGTCCCCGCCGTACACCGCGACGCGCTCGCGCAGGCCGAGCAGCCCGCGCCCGGCGCCGTCCGCCCGCTCCCGCGCGGGGGCCGGCGCCGCGCCGGAGAGCACGCTCGGGCCGCTGTTGAGCACCTCCACCCGCAGGTAGTGGTCCGCGTAGCGCACCGTCACCTCCGCCGTCACCCCGTCCCCGTGCTTGAGCGCGTTGGTCAGCGCCTCCTGGACGATCCGGTACGCCGTCACGTCGATGCCGCCGGGCAGCGGCCGCGGCTCGCCGGAGATCCGCACCTCGACCGGCAGCCCGGCGAAGGCGAACCGGTCGATCAGCGGGCTCAGCCGGCTCAGGCTGGGCTGCGGCGCGAACTCGTCCGCGGCCGGCTCCTCGCCGCCGTCCGCGGCGGGGGCGAGCAGTCCGAGCAGGTGCCGCAGCTCGGTCATCGCGTCCCGTCCGGCCGCCTCGACCGCGGCCATCGAGGCCGCCGCCTCCTTCGGCATGGTGGCCAGCACCTCGCGCGCGGCCCCGGCCTGCACCACCATCAGGCTCACGTTGTGGCTCACGATGTCGTGCAACTCGGCGGCGATCCGGGCCCGTTCGGCGTCCACCGCCGTCCGGGCGGCGCTCTCCCGCTCCCGTTCCAGCAGCCAGCCGCGCTCGCCGATGGCCGCCCGGTGCTGCCGCCGCGCCCGGGCGAGCGCCACCGCCAGCCAGCCGGCCGCCGTGCTCGCCGCACCGGCCGTCGCGACGGCCGCCCACTCCCACCCCGTTGCCCACACGACGTCAGCTTCCCAGGTCACGGCATGATCCACATCATCCGGGGGTGCCGCCGCCGTACATCCCGGGTACTACGGCCGCCCTCGGTTACATCCGGGGTGGGACGTGCCCGCGGCGGCCCCGCGCCTACCGTCGTCCACCATGAGCAACGACCACGACGGGACCACCCGGCCGGGCGACGCGCAGGTCGTCGTCGAGCTGTCCGGGGTGCACAAGGAATTCGGCGACGCCAAGGCGCTCGACGGCCTCGACCTGCGGATCCGCGCCGGCGAGGCGGTCGCGGTGATGGGCCCCTCGGGGTGCGGTAAGTCCACCCTGCTGAACATGGTGGCCGGGCTGGACCGGCCCACCGCCGGCACCGTCCGGGTGCAGGGGCAGGACCTCGGGCGGCTGAACGAGAACGGCCTGGCCCTGTTCCGCCGCCGCCACATCGGCATGATCTTCCAGTTCTTCAACCTGATCGACGACCTCCCCGCCCTCGACAACGTCGCCCTGGCCGCCCAGCTCACCGGCACCGGCGCCCGCCAGGCCCGCCGCCGGGCCCTGGAGCTGCTGGACGAACTCGGCGTCGCCCACCGCAAGGACGTCTACCCGGCGACGCTCAGCGGCGGCGAGCGCCAGCGCGTCGCGGTGGCCCGCGCCCTGATGAACCGCCCCGCCCTGCTGCTCGCCGACGAGCCCACCGGCGCGCTGGACAGCCGCTCGGGCGAGCAGGTGATGGACCTCCTGATCGACCTCAACCAGATCGGGCAGACCCTGCTGATCGTCACCCACGACCCCAGCCTGGCCACCCGCTGCGCCAACCGGCTGGTCGAGGTCGCGGACGGGCGCGTGGCGAACGAGCGGACGCTGGAGCCGCAGTCGTGACCGGGGCGGTGTGGCGGGCCTCCCGGGCGGCGGTCAAGCGCCGCCGCGTGCAGACCGTCGTGATCGGCCTGGTCGTCTTCTGCGCCACCACGACCGTCCTGCTCGCCCTCGCGGTGATCAGCGCCGCCCGGGCCCCCTTCGACGCGGCCTTCGGCGAGCAGCGCGGAGCCCACGTCGTGGCGGCCTTCGACCCGGCCGGGGCCTCCGCCGGGCAACTGGCCGCCACCGCCCACCGGCCGGGCGTCGAGGCGGCCGCCGGCCCCTTCGACCAGGTCATGGTGGAGCTGACCGCCGACTCGCTCGGCCGCCCGCCCGGACCGCTGACCCTGGTCGGCCGGGCCGACCCGGCGGGGCCGGTGGACCGGGTGGAGATGCTGGCCGGCCGCTGGGCCACCGCCCCCGGCGAGGTGGTCGTCAACCAGCCGTTCGGGGCGGCGGCCGACACGTTCCTCGGCTCCCCGATCCCCATCGGCGACGGCCGGCAGCTCACCGTCGTCGGCTTCGCCACCAGCATGAGCCAGAGCGCCGGCGGCTGGATCACCCCCGACCAGGCCGCCGCCCTGCACCCCACCGCCCGGCAGATGCTCTACCGCTTCACCGACGCCCCCGACGAGCAGCGGCTCACCTCGGCCCTGGCCACCGCCACCGAGGGCCTGCCGGCGGACGCCGCCGTCAGCGTCCAGTCGTACCTGGTGCTCAAGCAGGCCTTCTCGGCGGGCGCGGACGCCTACCTCCCGCTGATGACGGTCTTCGGCCTGCTCGGCCTGGTCGTCTCCGCGCTGATCGTCGGCAACGTGGTGAGCGGCGCGGTCGTCTCCGGCTACCGGCACATCGGCGTGCTGAAGTCCATCGGCTTCACCCCGCGCCAGGTGGTGACGGTCTACCTGACCATGGTCTCGGTGCCCGCCGCCGCCGGAACCGTCCTCGGTACGGTGGCCGGCTGGCTGGCGGCCTTCCCGATCCTCCGGTCCGCGTTCTCCGGCATCGTCACCGGCACCGCCGTGATCCGGCCCGCCGGCTGGCTGCCGCTCGCCACCCTGGTCGGCGTCCCGCTGCTGGTCGTCCTCGCCGCCCTGGTCCCGGCCTCCCGCGCCCACCGGCTCTCCGCCGCCCAGGCAATCTCGGCGGGCAGCGCGCCGCGCAACGGCCGCGGGCTGAAGGTCCAGCGGTGGCTGAGCGGCACCCGGCTGCCGCGCGCCGTCAGCCTCGGCCTCGGCCAGCCCTTCGCCCGCCCCGCCCGCACCGCGCTCACCATGGCGGCGATCGTGCTCGGCGTGGTCACCGTGACGATGACGGCCGGTCTGAGCACCACCCTGACCCGGCTGGTGGACCACGCCGACGGCCACACCCACGTCAACGTGAAGACCGCCCACTTCGGCGGGAACGGGAACGAACCGAAGCTCACCCCGGCCCAGACCGAGACGATGCTGCGCGCCACCCCCGGCGCCGAACGGGTCAGCACGCGCGGACTGGTCCAGGTCGGGCTGGTCGGTCAGCCCCAGTCCGTGTTCGCCAACTTCTACGGCGGCGACGACGCCGTCGACTCCAAGCGGCTCGACGTGGTGGAGGGCCGCCCGGCGACCGGCCCGGGCGAGATCGAGGCCGGCCCGTCCTTCCTCAGGCAGCACGGGCTCGAGGTCGGCGACAGGCTCACCCTGCTCCTGGACGGCCGGCAGCTGTCCGTCACCATCGTGGGTGAGGAATCCGAGGGCAACGCCCGGGCGTTCACCTCCAACGACGCCACCAGGGCCGCGCTCACCGACGACCCCCACGTGGTCGAGTACGACGTGAGGCTCGCCGAGGGCGCCGACGCCGAGGCCTACCGGAAGGCGGTCACGGACGCCGACCCGAGCCTGTCGCCCTCGGTGTTCGCGCCCGAGGTCGGCGGGCCGATCGCCGCCGTCATCGCCTTCACCACGATCTTCACCGTGCTGCTGTCGGTGGTCGCCTCGCTGGGCGTCTTCAACACCCTGCTGCTCACCGTCCGCGAGCGCCGCCGGGACCTCGGCATGCTGAAGTCGATCGGCATGACACCCCGGCAGGTGGTGGCGATGACGGTCACCTCGGTGGCCTGGCAGGGCGCGGTCAGCGGGATCGTCGGCATCCCGGTCGGGGTGGTGGCCCACCGGCTGATCGTCGAGAACGTCGGGACGATCGTCTTCCCGGAGACGACGATCGAGGTCTGGAACGCCCCGCTGCTGACCGGCCTCGCCCTCGCGGGCGTGGTGATCGCCGTCCTCGGCGCGCTCGTCCCGGCCCGCTCGGCGGCCCGGCTGCCGATCGCCGAGGTGCTCCACAACGAGTGACCGCGCCGCGCGTCGGTGACGGACGCACCGCGCGCGGCGGTGACGGCCGGCCGGTCGGGGACCCCGACAGGCCGGCCGCTTTGTTCCAACGTGCCGAATCGTCCGCCGCGTGCGTCACTCGGCTGACACCTGCTCAATCACCGGTGTGAGGACGCCTATCATCGCGCCATGGCCACCGCTGAGCTGATCCGCATCGTCTCCCGCTCCTCGCCCATGGCGCTCGCCCAGGTCGAGCGGGTCCGCACCGAACTCGCCGCCCTGCGGCCGGGCCTGCGCACCGAGGTGGTGCCCGTCACCACCTCGGGCGACCGCTGGACGGGTGATCTCGCCCAGCTCGGCGGCAAGGGCGCCTTCACCAAGGAGGTCGACGCCGCGCTGCTCGCCGGAGAGGCCGACGTCGCCGTCCACTGCCTCAAGGACGTCCCGGCCGACCGCCCGCTGCCGGCGGGCACGGTCTTCGCCGCCTACCTGCGCCGCGACGACATCCGCGACGCCCTCGTCCACCCCGGCGGCCTGCCGCTGGCCGCCCTCCCGCCCGGCACCCGGATCGGCACCTCCTCCGTCCGCCGGGTCGCCCAGCTCGCCGCCTCCCACCCGCACCTGGAGTGCGTCCCGATCCGCGGCAACGCCAACAGCCGGCTCGCCAAGCTGGACGCCGGGGACGTCGACGCCCTGCTGCTCGCCGTCTCCGGCCTGGAGCGGATCGGCGAGCAGGGGCGGATCACCGAGGTGCTCGGCATCGAGGCGATGTGCCCGCCGATCGGCGCGGGCATCCTCGTCCTGCAGTGCCGCGAGGGCGACACCGCGACCATCGACGCGGTCACCGGCCTCGGCCACCACGACACCTGGCGCGAGGCGGCGGCCGAACGGATGTTCCTGCACGCGCTCCAGGGCCACTGCAACAGCCCGATCGCCGGCTACGCCAGGGCCGAGCGGGACGGCCGCCTCTCGCTGCGCGGCCGTGTCTTCACCCCGGACGGCAAGCAGGTGCTGGACGCCCACGAGTGGGCGGGCGCCCTCAGCCCGGAGGACCTCGGGACGTCGGTGGCGCTGGCGCTCAAGCGGCAGGGCGCCCAGGAGCTGATCTCCTCGATCCCGCACTGACCCGGCATCCGGGCCAGGGGGCGCCGCGATCCGAGGCCGTGCCGCGGGCCCCTGGTGGCCCTGGCGGTGGGCGCGCCTCGGTGGCCGTGCGGTGACGGTCCGGTGGTTTTCCCCGCCCCGCGGAGAACCGGGCGGGGGTCCGGGGCGTCCGTTTGAGGCGTGATCAGTGCGGTGCTCGGCGGGATGCCGATGTTCTGGCCCGGGCTGCTGCTCTCCCTGGTGCCCGCGGCCCTGTGGAACCGGCCGGTGGGGCGGTTGCTGCGGGCCCACTGGGCGGTGGGCTTCGTGCTGCTGCTCGGCCTCGGCGGGGTGGTCGTGGCGACGCTGCTGCCGGACGCCTTCCGGCTCACCGAGGGCGCCGTCCGGCACTGCGCGGTGGACGGCGGCCGGCCGCGCTCGCCGTACGAGCTGCTGCACGTGCGGCACATCGAGCTGAAGCTGGCGACCTACGCCCCGGTCGGCTTCGCGGCCGCGCTGGCCGGGACGCGGCGGCGGGCGGTGGTGGCGCTGCTGGGTGCGGCGGCTCTGCCGTTCGCGGTGTCGGCGGTGCACTTCGCGGTGCCGGCGATCGGGCGGGCGTGTGACGTGCAGGACGTCTGGGACGGGGCGCAGGGGATCGCCCTGGGAGCAGCGCTGGGGCTGGTGGCCGGGCCGCTGGTGCGCGCGGCGCGGGCGCGTTCGCGCGCCGTCTGAACGACTGGCTACCGGTCGAGCAGTGGGAAGAGCCGGGTGACGGCGGCGACCGGTCGGGCCCCGGCGGGCCGGGCGGCCGGGTCGGCCTCGCGGCCCCGGTAGCGGGCGAGCACCTGGCGGACGGCCTCGCCGACGGCGGTGAGCTCCTCGGGCGTCAGGTAGACGACGGCGCTGAAGGCCTCGTCCTGCTGCCACTCGGCGGGGGCCTCGGCGCGCCGGGCGAGCCAGCGCTGGTGGCTCTCGTCCTCCAGGCCGCGCGCCAGTTCGCCGAACTCGGCCTCGTGTGACGGATGTTGGGCGGTCGGCAGGCGCCACGGCCGGGCCCGCCCGTCGGTGGCCGGGGCCTCCTCGATCAGCCCGTACCGGGCCAGCTGCCGCAGGTGGAACGAGCACAGCCCCGAGCTGAGGCCGAGCCGGGCGGCGGCTTCGGTGGAGGTGACGGTGCCGTGCTCGGCGAGCAGTTCCAGCAGCGCGGTGCGGACGGCGTGTTCGGGGAGGGGGCCGGTTCTGACGAGGTCTTCGGTCACTTTGCAAAGTCTGCTACTTTGCAAAGTCGACAGCAAGTCCATCGAGGGAGTGCCTGTGTCCGAGTTGCGCGAACGCCCGACCGTCCTGCGGATCACCGAGGTGGGGGAGGAGATCCTCGGCCGCACCTGCCGCACGGCCACCGAGGAGGACTTCGGCAGCGAGCGCCTGGCCCGGCTGATCGACGACATGTTCGCCACCATGCACGTCGCCGACGGCTGCGGCCTCGCCGCCAACCAGGTGGACGTGGACCTGAGCCTGTTCGTCTACGACTGCCCCGACGACGACGGCGTCCGGCACACCGGCCACGTCCTCAACCCGGTGACGGACGAGCAGGACCCCGGGCGCGCGCTCATCGAGGAGGCCGAGGGCTGCCTCTCCGTCCCCGGCGCGAGCACCAAGCTCGCACGCCCCGCCCGCACCGTGGTGCGCGGGTTCAACCAGCACGGCGAGCCGGTCGTGATCGAGGGCACCGGCTACTTCGCCCGCTGCCTCCAGCACGAGACCGACCACCTCAACGGCGGGCTCTACATCGACCGCCTCTCCGCCCGCGACCGCAAGCGGATGCTGAAGCAGACCGCCGACCGACGGGAGAAGGTCTTCGCCGAGCGCGCCGCCAAGGCCGCCAAGCAGGCGCGATGACCGAACCCGCGCACCTCGCCGCCGTCCGGGCGGCGTACGACACCGTCGCCGCCGACTACCTCCGCCTCGTCGTCCCGCCGGAGGGCATGGACCCGGTGTCAAGGGCGATGCTCGCCGCCTTCGCGGAACTGGTCCGGGAGACGGGTGGCGGCGAGGTCGCGGACCTCGGCTGCGGGCCGGGGCGGGTGACGGCGTACCTGACGGGGCTGGGGCTGTCGGCCTTCGGGGTGGACGTGTCGGGCGAGATGGTCGCGCTCGCCCGTCGGGCCCACCCCCAACTGCGCTTCCTGCAAGGGGCGATGGACGACCTCGGTGTTCCCGACGGGACTCTCGGCGGGATCCTCGCCTGGTACTCCGTCCACCACACCCCGGCGGATCAACTGCCCGCGCTCTTCGCCGAGTTCCACCGCGTACTGGCACCCGGCGGCCATCTGCTCCTCGGCGGCCACGCCGGTGACGTCCGGCTGGACCACGCCCGGGCGTACGGCCACGCGGTGTCGTACGCCTCGTACCTGGTACCGGTGGCGCGCCTGGTCGAGCTGCTGGAGGCGGCCGGGTTCAGCGTCACGGCGCGAGTGGAACAGCCGCACCCGCAGGAAGAAACCCGCTCCTACGCCTGCCTGCTGGCACACCGCTGAGGCCGCTTTCCGAGCGGCGTGGTGCCTCCTGGTTCACCTGGACAGTTCAGGCACTCGCGCGGGCCGGGATCGGGTCGGGGACGATCGAACCAATCCCCGGCCCGGTCAAAGGAGCATCCCCATGGGCCAGTACATCACCGACGTGAACATCCTCGTCGGCTACGACGAGAAGCCGGTCCCCGTCCCCACCGGCTGGCACAAGCTCGACACCGACCTCAACAAAGGCGTGGGGGGCGACTTCCTCTACCTCGCCTACGAGCGGTGGGACCAGGACCGCCCGATCACGGACATCCGGATCCTCGTCGGGGACGAGAAGCCGCCCACGGGCTACCAGAAGATCCCGGTGGACCTCAACAAGGGCGCGGTGGATGCGGACTCGGGGAAGCCCCATCCGCTCTTCATGGCCGTGACCCGAACGGCCGTCGCCGGTCACCAGCCGATCGAGGACCTGCGGATCGCGTCCTGGCGCGAAGGCGACAAGAAGGTCGACCCGCCGTCCGGCTACAGCAGGATCGATGCCGATCTGAACGCCGGAGTCAGCAAGAAGCAGGACGACGCGACCACCACGACGCACATCTACCTCGACCGCAAGCCCGCCGCTTCATGAGGGCTCCTCGTCGGGCGGTCCTCACCGCTGCACTCGTCGCCGTCCTCGCGGGTGGGATGCCGGCCCTCGCCTCGGCCCCACCCGCCGCGGCGGCGAACTGTCCGACGCTCGACACCGGTCTGACCTGGCACGCGGACAACCGGCGGAAGCTCCAGGACTTCATCGACGCGTCCGGCAGCTGCGCCGATCCCGACGCGCACCCGCTGGCCCTGTTCGACTGGGACAACACGCTGGTGAAGAACGACGTCGGCGACGCGACGATGTCGTGGCTGCTGCGCAACGACGAGATCCTCCAGCCTGTCGGCCAGGACTGGTCGACCACCAGCCGCTACCTGACCTCCGAGGCCGTCGCGGCCCTGAGCAAGGCCTGCGGGGACGCCACCGCTGTCGGGAACCCGCTCCCCACGAACACGGACGCCGGATGCGCGGCCGAGATCCTCTCCGTGTACGGCGAGCACGCCACCACCGGTGGTGCGGCGGCCTTCGCGGGCTTCGACCACCGGCGCATCAACCCCGCCTACGCGTGGGGCGCCCAGCTCCTCGCCGGGCACACCGTCGACGAAGTCACGGCCTTCGCCCGCGCGGCCCGCGCGGAGAGCCTGGCGGCCTCCCCGTCGGACTCGGCGCAGGCCGTCCGCACCGTCTGGGTGCGGTACTACGAGCACATGCGCGATCTGGTCGGCACGCTGCGGCGGGCCGGCTTCGACGTGCGGGTCGTCTCCGCCTCCCCCGAACCCGTGGTGCGGGTGTGGGCGGAGGACCTCGGGTTCGCCGCCGACCAGGTGATCGGGATCCGCAACCAGACCGAGAACGGCCGACTGACCGCTCACCTGGCCGACTGCGGCGGCGCGCCGGCGGACTCCGTGATCACCTACATCGACGGCAAACGCTGCTTCATCAACCAGGACATCCTCGGGATCCAGGGCCAGGCCGCCTTCCAGCGGGCGCCCGAGACCGAGCGGCAGGCGTTCGCCGCCGGGGACTCCACCACCGACGTCACCTTCGTGGGAGACGCGACGGGACTCCGCTTGGCCATCAACCGGCAGGCTGCCGAGCTGATGTGCCACGCCTACCGCAACGCGGACGGGAGGTGGCTGGTGAACCCGATGTTCATCGACCCCCTTCCTGCTCTGCCCTGCCGGTACCCCTGCTCCACCACGGCCTACACCGGGCCGGACGGCACGGCGGGGCCGGTGCTCGACGACGACGGCCAGGTGATTCCCGACCAGGTCGACTCCGTCGACTGACAAGGAAATCTTGCTCCCCGGAAATGTGAATCCTGTACGAACTTCTGTGGCTTTCCAGAAAATGCGACGCGCGGTGATCGGGCGTACGCTGACGGTGGTGCTGAGGCATGGTCAACGATGCCGGAAACCGGGCACCGAAAAACACACTTCCCCTGAGAGGGATCCATCATGGGATTCAGTCACATCGACGCGGTCATGGCCGTGCCCGACCAGCCGACCCAATTCTGGGTGTTCTCCGGTACCAAGTACCGGCGCATCGAGATCGTGGTCGAGAGCACGCACCCGTACGGGGACAAGTTGCTCTTCGAGAGCTCGATCGCGACGGACTGGCCCAGTCTGTCCAGCTTCACGACGGTGGACGCCGTGATGAAGGTCCCGGACGGCAGCAACGAGTACTGGGTCTTCTCCGGCAGCCAGTACGTCCGCATCAACGTGGCCAACGGCGAACCGCACGTGGACACGAAGACCTACGGCCCGGGCCCGCTCAGCGAGTGGCCGAGCCTCACCGAGAGCTGACGGTTCGCAGAGGCGGGCCGCCCGGCCGGACATCGGCCGGGCGGCCCGTGGAGCCACGACTGCACCCAGGGAGACGAGAATGTCCGACAAAACGGTCCCGCCCGACCTTCCGCCCTCGGTGATCGAGGCGATGAAACGCAAGCCGCCGGCCGGAGGGCTCGGGGCGGTCAAGCACGTAGTCCTCCTGATGCAGGAGAACCGCTCGTTCGACCACTACTTCGGCAAGGGGTTCCCCGGCGTGCGGGGGTTCGAGGACCGCAACACGGTTCTCCAGTCCGACGGCAAGAAGTCGGTCCTGGAGCAGCCGGACTCCAAGGGGCCCGAGCAGTGGGACGTTCCCGTCGGGGATGTCGACAGAGGCCTCAATCACGACTGGGGCGGCGGCCACAAGGCCTGGCACGAGGGCTGGTACGACTGCTGGGTGGCGGCCAAGACGGTCGACACGATGGGCTACTACGACCAGCCCGAGGTGGTCGGGCTCTACCGGAAACTGGCTGACGCCTTCACCATCTGCGACGGCTACCACTCGTCCGTGATGGGAGAGACCACCAGCAACCGCAATTTCCTCTTCTCCGGATTCGGCGGCTGGGAACCCACGGGAAAAAGAGTGACCGGCGGCGAAGCCCACGACCGGGAGAAGGTCGTGGGGAACACCGCGGCCTACAACTGGACGAGCTATCCGGAATTGTTGGAAGCCAACGGCGTGTCCTGGCAGGTCTACCAGGAGTGGGACAACTTCTACGACAACAACCTGGAATTCCACGACAGGTTCAGACGGATCGCCGCCGCCGTCCTGAAGGGAATGCCCAAGACCTACGCCAGCACGTACAACTTCTACCACCCCGTGGACGACGACGGACATCCTCCCGGGCCGGACGACATCAGCCAACCCGATCTCGACGCCCTGGACGCCCAGGTCAAGAAGCTCTCCGGCGCCGACCGGAGCCTGTTCGAGCGCGCGCTGCGCCGGCACCGGCCCAGCAAGAACGGAGGCGGCGTCGACAACATCCGCGGCTTCGTCCAGGCGTTCAAGGACGACATCACGGCGGGCAAGCTCCCGCAGGTGTCGTACCTGGTCTCCTCGGCGCGGGACTCGGAGCACCCCGGGAACTCGTCCCCGGGCTTCGGCCAGCAGATCGTCTACCAGGTCCTGGATGCCATCGCCTCCAAACCCGAGGTGTGGGACTCCACCATCCTGTTGATCAGCTACGACGAGAACGACGGCCTCTTCGACCACGTGCCACCGCCGGTGCCGGCGAGCCGGTGGGACGACGAGTTCGTGGGGAAGCTGCCCATCGGACTGGGGGCGCGGGTGCCCATGATCGCGGTCTCCCCGTGGACGGTCGGCGGGTACGTCAACTCCCAGGTGTTCGACCACACCTCGCAGGTCCGCTTCCTGGAGAAGTGGCTCGGAGTGCACCAGCCGGCCATCAGCCGGTGGCGTCGCACCGTGGCGGGGGACCTGACGTCGGTCTTCGACTTCGACCGCAGCGCCGCCGTCGCGAAGCCGTACAAGGGTTCCGGACCCCGCCCGGCGCGGCCGCTGCCGTACCAGCCCGACGCCCACGGCGCGCTCGACTTCGACGGGCAGAAGTTCTCCCTGTGGATGGACAACAGCGGCAAGGCCAGCGTGCACCTCGCGCTCTACCCGTACGCCGGCGAGTACGACGTCCCCCAGCACTTCGACGTCCTCGGCGCGGCCGTCGAAGCCGTTCCGGTGAGGGGCGGTGCGTACAACTTCACGCTGGTCGGTCCGAACGGCTTCCGGCGCGAGTTTGCGGGCAAGACCACGGGCGACGCGGCGCTGGTCGACGTCGCCACGGCGGTGGACGGGGCCACGCGGGAGCTGAAGCTCTCGATCACCAACCGGGGCACGTCGGCCGTCAAGGTGAAGCTGGCGCCGAACGCGTACAGCAAGGCCGCCGCGCAGGAGCACGACGTTCCCGCGAACGGGCAACCGGTAGCGGTGACTTGGAAGACCGATGACGCCCAGGGCTGGTACGACCTGACCCTCACCGTCGGGCAGGACTCCTCCTACCGGCGCCGCTTCATGGGGCACATCGAGAACGGCAAGGAGAGCGTCAGCGGCTGACACGCGACGGGCGGGCCCGTACAAGGTGGATCTGTCGAGTGGGGCCAGGTGTCGGACGGTACGCCAACGGCCCGCCGCCGGGAAGGCGGTGGGCCGTTGAGGGGAGGTCCGGTCGGTCAGACCTCGGTGGTGGCGGCGAACGTCACGAACGCCTCCCAGGCGGTCGGCTCGAAGGCCAGCTGGGGGCCGCTCTTGTCCTTGGAGTCACGCACGCGGACGGCACCGGGGGTCTCGGCGACCTCGACGCACTCGCCGCCCTCGTTGCTGCTGTAGCTGCTCTTGAACCATGCCGGCTCGGTGCTCATCGTTCTCCCAGGATCTTCTCGAACAAGGCCAGGGACTCCTCGGGATCGTAAGCCTGCGCCCGAAGGATGTTGTAGCGCGCGTTCAGGATCTGGACCTCGTCCGGATCGGTGATCAGCCTACTGCTCGTCTGCACCTCGACGTAGCCCTGCTGGGGCCGACCTTTGGGAGTGATCAGAATGAACGGTCCACCCATCCCGGCGTGCTCGGTTCTGTTCAGGGGCAGCACCTGGATGACCATGCCGCGCATCCGGCCGACCTCCATGAGGCGGTGGAGCTGAGCGGTGTGTACGTCCCAGCCGCCCAGTGGCCTGCGCAGGACGCTCTCGTCGATCACCCAGCTGAACATTCCTCGAGGCCAGCGGGTCAGCACCTCCTGGCGTGCCATTCGCGCCGCCACCCGCATGTCGATCACATCCTCGGCCAGGGGAGGCTGCCTCATCTCGTAGACCGCTCGCGCGTGAGCCTCGGTCTGAAGCAGCCCGGGGATGCCGAGCGTGGCGTAGTTGTGCGTCTCGATCGACACGTCCTCCAAGCTCACATAGCCTCGGAACCACGCCGGGTGGCGCAATCGCGCCTTGGCCCGGGCCTTCATCACGTCATCCGCCGCGATGGCCAGCAGGCCACCGGCGTTGAGAGCCTTGTCCACTGCGATCAACAACTCGGGCTGTGGGGTTCGCACGCCACGCTCCACCGCGCTGATCAGCTGTTCTCCGTAGCCGACGATCTCGCCGAGCTGCTTCTGTGTCAGTCCCGCTTGCTCCCGTAGGAGTTTGATCTGCTTGCCGATCGCACGGAAGAAGTCCGAGACCTCCGTCAGGTCCTCGGACAGTTCCGTCCGCTCTACGTCGCCCGAGTCGCTCCTGCGTGCCGCACCCATCGCGACCACCCCGTCTGTGATTGAGCCACGAAACAAAAGGCTGTCCGCACCCGTACAGGCACTCTCCGTGCTTGCCGAGTTCCTGGTCAGGGTACTTCCGTCCCGCCACGCTTATCTCCCATGACGACCGAAATCCCCCTCGACAACCCCCGGTCCCGTACCGTCCTCTTCGCCGCCTCCCCCAAGGGCGCCGCCACCTGCCGTCGCCTGGCGAGGCGTCAACTCACCGACTGGGAGCTGAACTCCACGCACACCGAGCCCTTCCACTGCGCGCTCCTGATCGTCGCCGAACTGGCGGCGAACGCGATCACGCACGGACGCATTGCGGGGCGCGGATTCGAGCTTCACCTCTCGCTCACCACCTCCGTGCGCCGGGGTACCACCTTGCGCATCGAGATCAGCGACCCCCGGGGTGACAGGCTCCCCGTCCTCCCCACCGTCCACACCCCCAACTCCCAGACCGGACGCGGTCTCACCCTCATCGACGCCCTCTGCGACCGCTGGGGCACCATCCCCCGCCACCCGAACTCCAAGACCGTCTGGGCCGAGCTCGACCTCGTCCCCGCCGCCACTCCGGACGCCTCCTGAACCCCGCCATACCGGGGACCACCCCACCCCGTGAACCGCCGAGGAGTGGGAAGTCGGCCAGACCGACTTCCCACTCCTCCTCTTCTTCTCTCCGTCCGAATGTCTCGTGCTCAGCTCATGCCATGATCACTCGTCGACCGGTGCCGACGAACTCCACCGGCACCGTGACGTGGAGTGGGGTGGGCTTGTGTCGTCACCGGAGGATCCCTTCGTCGCCTGGCGGGAGGGGTGGCATCCCGACACCAGGCTCTACGGCCTGGACATCGCCGGCCGCCCGGTGGTCGTCCGCGTCAGCGCTCACCGCAGTCGCGGCATCGGAGTGATCGACGCCCGCGACGGCAGCGAGATCGCGGCCTTCGGCGTCGAGGACTGGCACCTGAAGGGCGGTTTCGTCGCCTCGCACGTCTACCGGCCCGACGGCGGTCGTCCGGTGCTGGTCACCGCTCACGACAACCAGGTCGTGCGGCAGTGGGACCTGGCCTCCGGAGAACGCGCCCACCAGGACTTCAGGCCTCGAACGCGCCGGTGGCGGTCGACCGCCGCGCCGATGAACTCGGTCGCGTCGTACCGCGAGGGCGGCCGGACGGTGCTGGCGATCGGCGACAGCGACGGCCTGGTGCGCCGCTACGACGCCGCTTCGGGCTGCGAGGTCGGCCGGCCGCTGAGGCATCCGGCGGGGATCGCGTCGCTCGCCGTGTACGAGATCGGGGGCGACCCGCACCTCGCCTGCGGGGACCGGCAGAACCGGGTGTGGCTGTGGGACGTTCGCTCGGGCCGCCTGGTCAGGAGGGTGGGAGAACCACGGCAGGCCTGGATCCGGCACATCGTCCCGTACGAGGTGGAAGGCCGCGTCCGCCTCGCCGTCGGGAGCAACAGCAGGACGCTCCAGCGGCTGGACGCCGCCGGCGGCGAGTCGCTCGGCACGGTCCTGTGCCACGAGGGCGGTGTGGTGGGCGTGTGCGTCGCCCGCCGAGGGGCGGATTCGGTCCTCGTGGTCTCCTCCGAGCACCTGCACCGCTACGACGCCGCGAGCGGCGAGCGGCTGGGCGAGCCGGTGCGGTGGTGGGAGGGGGACGGGACGCTGGCGGTGTGCACACTCGAAGTCCAAGGCCGCACGGCTCTGTTCGTCGCCGGCATCCACGGGATCTGGCGCTTCGACGCGTTCAGCGGAGCACCTTGGCCGGCCTAGGGTCGGCCCGCACGGAGCAAGGGCAGGTTGCCCGAGCGGCAGATGGGACGGCTGTGGCCGTGCGCCCGGCGCGCGCTTCCGCGCGCTCCTTCCGCGAGCCGGACCGCACGCCGATCATGGACATGCTAACCGGAACGATCACCTACGCACGGCGGCGTCGGTCCGCTTGTCCACGCCTCGCCCGCCACCGTCGCCGTGTGCGCCGGGAGTTCGCGCCGGACACCGACGAAGCCCCAGGAGAGGACCGCGATGGCCATACCCCTGCGCACGCGCCTGACCCGCATCGCCACGCTCGGCACCGCACTCCTCGCCGCCGTGGCGGCCGTCCCGCTCGTGGCGACCCCCGCCGCGGCCGTCGCCGCGAACCCGATCTGTCTGAGCGGCCAGCTCCTCTTCGACTACCAGGCCGCCGAGGAGGGCCCGTCCAAGCCCATCCGGACCAAGCCCGTCCGCAACGCCAACGTCCAGCTGTGGGGCCGCGAGAAGCCCACCGACCCCGCGCGCCGGCTCAACGTCAACGTGGTCTACGACTACACCTCGTACCTCGACGGCTCCTACAACCTCTGCTACACCCCCACCACCACGACGACCATGAGCAGCATGTGGGTGCGGTTCGACGCCGAGAGCTCCCGGCTGTGGAGGACCGCGGACGCCAACGGCACCACGTACACCCTGAACTCGCAGGTCCTGGCGAACGTCTCCGCGAGCACCTCCCTCGGTGTCCTGAAGCCCCCGGCCCAGGCCTCGCGGGCCTGGCACGCCTTCGACACCCTCAACCTGCTGTGGTGGAACCGCACCAACCCGGTCAGCCTGTGCTGGAGCACGCACGAGCCGGACAACTCGGCCTGCACCGAGCTCACCGTCAAGTGGTACCCCGGTTCGACCGACGGGCCGCGATACGGCCTCGACAACACGGTCTACCTCCCCGACGCCGACCCCGACGCCGAGCACGTCGTCCTGCACGAGGGCGGCCACTTCCTGATGGACCGTCTCTACAACGGCGCCTGGCCGCCCAACAGCATCTGCACGCCGAACATCATCTGGGCGGCCAGCTCCCGCCCCTGCGCGTGGGCCGAGGGCTTCGCCAACGCCACCGCCGCCTACCTGCTCGGCGACAACCGGTACGTCTGGGCGGACGGGAACAGCAGCGCCTACGTCTACGGTGGCGGCTGGGACACCGGGGACCAGGTGCCCGGAAACGTGGCCGGCTCGCTGCTCGACCTCTGGCGCCAGGTCGACGGCGGCTGGGAGGGCACCATCAAGGCGTTGACCGCGAACAGCCCGGCCGGCTTCGCCGAGTACTACAAGAACGTCCGGCCCGCCGCCAACCCGCCGCTCGCCACCACGGGCACGGCGCTCGACCAACCGGCCCGACACACCGTCCACTACGCCGTGACGGTCATCGGCGACGGCAAGTACCACGGCCTGACCAACGGCAACAACCTCGCACTGAGGCGGGTGGACCGGTGCTGGGTGGGCAGCACCCACGAGACCGGCATGACCGCCTACGACGCGTCCGTCCCCGAACAGCGCTGGAAGCTGGACGCCAACGCGGACGGCACGGTGCGGATCTCCGACGGCTGTCCCACCCCGCGGGCCCTCACGTCCTTCGGGGAGTACAACCAGACCGGCCTCCAGACGTTCGACCCCGCGGACGCGAAGCAGAAGTGGACGGTCACCCAGAACGACAGCGGCACCCTGACCTTCACCTGTCAGGCGACCGGCCTCGTCCTCACCACCACGAGCACCCAGGCGGCGACCGTCATGCAGGCGAGCAGCACGAACAAGACCCAGCGCTGGGCCGTCCTTCCGTAGACAGGCACGGCACTCCTTCAGTGGCTCCGCCGGCCCCCGGCTTCACGCCCGGCACGGTCACCGCAGCAGCCCTCGCCATCCGGCCCGGCACACGACCGGCCGGACGGAACTCAGGAGGGCGGGCGGTCGCAGACCGCCGCGGTGCCCTTCGCGGGCGGGCGGGTGGTGCCCCGGAAGCCGCCCGCGCGGAGGATCCCGTCGATCCCGGCGTTGACCGATTCCGCGCAGCGGCGGGCCGCCATCAGGTCGCGCAGGGCGCTTTTCAGACCGCCCTCGTCGTGGGCGGTCAGTGCCTGGGCGCAGCGGCGACTGCCGTCGTCCGCCTTGGTGGTCACCGCGTGCCAGTCGGCGCGTAGGTGCGGGTCGGCGGGCACGCGGAACCAGACCGTCTCGAACCAGGCGGCGTTCTCCCAGCGGGCGCAGGCCGGCCGGAGGCGGCGGTCCAGTGCGTCCCAACTGTCCTTGGCGGCCTGGGCCTCCCGGATGGTGGCGGTCAATCGGCTGTCGTACGAGACCGCCATGTCGATGAGGTCCTTGCCGCTGAGGCGGTACCAGGCCAGGATCTGCCGCGAGCGGGTGAGGTCGGACAGCGGTGGGTCCGGGAGCCCCCAGGCCTGCACCAGGGAGCGCTGGGTGGTGAGCTGGTTGACCATGAAGCCCAGCTGGTACCTCCTGAAGCCGCCGTCCGTCGCGGTGCCCACGACCGCCACGACGCACAGCAGGATCACCGCGAGGCGGCGGGCGCGCGGTCCAGGGGCCCGCGGTTCGCGAGCCCGGGTGTCGGGGCGGCCGGTGGAGGGCGCGGCGGACGGCCGTCGACGGCGGACGGCCGTGACAGCGCCGGCGGTGAGCGCGGCGAGGACGGCGGTGAGCCCGGAGAGGGCGAGCGCGTTGTTCAGTACGTACGTGAACGGGAACAAGGGCCTCCACCAGGCCGGCCGCCAGGCGCAGCTGTCCGAGAGGACGGCGAGCGGGGTGACGCAGCCGTCCACCGAGACGAGGAGCGTCACCGTGGCGAACCCCAGCAGGGCCGCCGTCTCGGCGGCGATCAGGGCGCCCAGCAGTCGGAAACGCCGGTCCGCGGCGCTCGCCACGGCGGCGGCCAGGCCGGCGGGCAGGCAGAGCGCCAGCAGCAGGAGGCCCGCGTACCGCAGGGCGTAGAGCCCGCCCCGCGCGTCCGGTCCCGGCTGCCCGGTGTGGATCCAGGCCTGGACGCCGACGACGGCCAGGCCCGCCAGTGCTCCTCCCAGCAGTCCGGGCAGCATGACCCGGCGCAGCGGCGCCACGGGACCGTCCGGCCGGGGCGCCCGGTCCGGCATCCACCGCGGGGTCCAGCCCGCCGTGCCGGATGCCCAGGCGAGCAGCGGCACCACCCACAGGACGATGACGGCCAGTGAGCCCATGGGTGTTTCGGTGATGTTCGACAGCTGTGGGTGCACGGTGGCGAGGCCGGGAATCCTGGTCAGGTCCCCGGTCGGGGCCTTGGAGGGAAGCCACTGCAGGATGGCCTGGGCGACGGCCTGGGCGCTCGGATCGTCCCGGTTCAGGGCCGAGGCTCCGGCGAGCATCCACCAGGTGAGCCACGACGTCATGGCGACGCAGCCGGCGGCCAGGCAGAGCGCGAGCGCGGGGCGCGGGGTCCGACCCCGCGAGGTACGGGTCCACAGGTGCGCGCACTGGGTGGTCCACCAGCCGAAGGCCGCTCCCACCGCCACCGGTACCAGCAGGACCAGCGGCCGCTGCGGTTGCCAGGCCCAGCCCGCGCCCCAGCCGCTGAGGACCAGGCCGGCCGACATGCCGGCGCCCAGCCACCCGCCGGCCCACGCCCCGGAGGGCACCCGGGTTCCGGTCAGGACGGCGTACACCACCGCCCGCCACAGGGCGACGACGATCACGGCGGTCACCAGGGCACCGGGAACGATGACGAGCACCGTCATCAGGTTGTTGGTGAAGTTCACGCGGTACAGAGCGATCTGCCGGAGCACCTGCTGCACGGCCAGGACGGGCACGGTGCCGATGAGGAAGAGCGGCAGGACCGCGGTGCGGAACAGCGGGGCGGGATCGACCAGGGCCCCCTGGCGCAGGCCCCACCGCGGATGGGTGCGCCACAGGTCGAGGAACGCGTCGAGCGTGCGGCGCACCGCGCTCGCGGGCGGCGTGGCGTTGACGGTCCAGCCGTGCGGGTCCGCGCCCCAGCGGACGGCGGCCAGGTCGGCGTAGATCTCCCGGCTGCGCAGCGCGTCGGAGCGGGCGAGGTACAGCAGCACGACCATGACGACGGCCAGCGCCCCGGCCCGGTCCAGCTGCGGCACCCGGCCGTCCGCCACCACGCCGTAGATCACGTAGCCCAGGCAGAGCACGTACGGCAGCAGCACCAGCGCGAGGAAGACCCGCCACAGGGCGACCGTGGCGTACGTCAGGGTGACGTCCCGGTTGGCGATGTGGGCGAGCTCGTGCAGCAGCACCGCCCGGAACCGCTCCGGATCGCGGTGCCGGACGGCGAGCAGGCCGCCGTGCAGGCAGACGACCGGGCGGCGGGTGCGGCCGAAGACCACCGCGCTGACCGAGGCGGCGGCGGGGTCGACCACCACCCGGGGCGTCGGCGCCACGCCCACCGTCGTGCACAGCTCGGTGAGCAGGGTGAGGAGTTCGCCGTCCGGATCCACCGCGGCCAGCGGGATGACGCGGCTGCGCCGGGTCCTCCACCGCGGCAGTGCGGCGAAGAGCAGGGCGGCCACCACCAGCAGGAGCAGCGGCCAGGCGGCCACCAGCCACCACGGCGGCGCGGGCGCCCAGAGGGACAGGCAGAAGCGGGCGGCGGTGACCTGGCCGCTGACGCTGAGCGACGCCTTCCAGTAGCTGCCGTCGGCGGGGTCCACGCCCGCGGCGAGACTGCACCCGCTCTCGTCCCCGTCGGCCAGGGCCCTGACCACTTCGAGGATCATGGCGCCGCCGGCGGTGAGCATCAGGAGCAGCAGGACGACGAACCGGGGGCCCGTGCCCGCACCGAGGACCCTTTCGTCGATCCGCGGCCGTCCGGGCGGTGCTCCGTCCGGTGCCGCGACCGGTGCCCCGGCGGCGTTCACCTAGTCCTGCCCGGAACCGGTGTGGTCGGCGGGGCCGGTGGGGTCGGCGGGAGGCTCCGGTGCGGGGGACAGGGCCAGCCGGGACACGACCCTGTCGGCGAGCTCCTCGGTGAGATCGGGCGGGAGACCGCGCTGCTCGCCCGCCGTCAGGAGCAGGGCCCGCACCTCGACCAGCTGCTCCCTGGTCAGCGGCTGGAGCTCGGCCGCGCGGGCCGGCCGCCGGAACAGCCGCCGCAGCAGGCCCGTCGCCCCCTGCGAGGCACGGTCCACCGTCGTGGCCACCATCCGCTGCGCCACCTCGTCGAGCACCAGCCAGACGACGGGCGTCACCAGGGCGGCGACCTCCCCGATGCCGAACCCGAGCGGCTCGCGCCGCCCGCCGCCGCGGCTCAACCGCCGCACCACGGTGGCGTCGTCGAAACGGCGCAGGCCATCCACCAGGAACAGCTCGTCCGGTGCGAGGGTCTCCACGACCGACCGCACCACGTCCCGTACCAGCACGGTCGGCCGGCCGTCGCCCGTCATGTCCGTTGCGGATCCCACTCGTCCCCCAGACCTTCGAGAATCCTTCCGGCGCGCACGAGGTCGGCTCGCCGGATCGTCCACTGTGGCACGGGATGTGACGGTCTGACAGGACTTTTCCCGAGCCCGCTCCATCTGCTCACGGGCCTTGCCCGGCCCGGTTTTCCGGCTGTCCGGTGGTTCCCGCCGCCGCGACGCGGGCCCGCAACTCCCGGAGGTCCCCGGGGGTGTTCACCGCGCACCAGAAGCCGTCGGCGCGGAATCCCGCCAGCTGCCCCAGTCGCACCAGCCGGGGCAGGGTCGTGTCCGCGTGGTCCCCGTCCTCCGGCAGCAGGGGGACGACGCCGGGCGCGAAGGCGTACACGCCGCCGTTGACCGTGCAGCCGGGCGGGGGCGGCGCGGCGAGCTCGGCGACCCTCCCCGAGGCGTCGCAGACGACCGTGCCCTTCGGCAGCCGGGGCGGGACCAGGGCGACCGTGGCCAGGGCCCCGCACCGAACGTGGTGCGCGCCCAGCGCGGCGAGGGGGAACTCGGCCCAGATGTCGCCGTAGACGGCGAACCACGGCTCCCGCGGCGCCGGAAGCGCCCGGGCCGCGAGCTTCAGTCCGCCGCCCCGCCCCAGCGGCGGGTCCTCGACGACCACGGTGGTGCGGACCGGCGGACGTGCGGTGCGCAGGTAGTCGGTGATCACCTGCGCGCGGTAGCCCGCCGAGACGACCACCGACTCCACGCCCGCGGCGGCGAACCGGTCGAGCTGGTGGCGCAGCAGCGGTGTGCCGTTCACCTCGACCATCGCCTTGGGGGACAGGTCCGTGTACGGGGCGAGGCGTCTGCCGCGTCCGCCGGCGAGGATCACGGCCTGACGGACCGGGGGAGCGGCCTCCGGTGAGCACATTCCCGACCTCCCGGGGGCGACGGCGACGCGGGTGGCCCGCGACGCACCGTGGAGAGCTACCCGACCCGTTCGCCGGGGAATCACCGCCCGGGCGTGTTCGGTCGGGGAACGGAGGCTCTGCCGCACAGGAAGTCGGCCCGCCCGACTTCCTGCTCCGCTTCCTCCGGGCAAACCCTGACGCAAGATCAGGGGGAGGCGGCCCCCCGCCCCTGATGTCCCGGGCGGGCGGGGCCGGAAGACTCGTCGCCGGGGCCGGGAACCACCGGCCCGGACGACGACCAGCCTGGAGCCGACCGCACGTGAACGAGCACGCGAACGAGCACGCGAACGCGCACACGAACGCGCACACGCACCGCACCCGTTGGGCCGCTCTGGCCGCCGCCGGCGCCCTGGCGGCCGCGCTGACGGTCGGGGTGGGCACGCCCGCCCTCGCCGCCGCGCCCGCCGTCGGCACCTCCTCGGCCGCAGCGTCGCAGCACCCGTCCGCGCTGCCGCCGGTGGACCCGGCGGCGATCCGGGCCGCCCTCGCCCGGCGGCCCGCCGCCGACGTCTCCGCCGCGTTCGTGCGGGTCACCGGCTCCACCGGGAGGTTCGAGGGCACCTCGGCGGAGGGCGGCACGGCCGTGGACCCGCGCGGCCGGTTCCGGATCGGGTCGATCTCGAAGGTCTTCACCGCCACCGTGGTCCTCCAACTCGCCGCCGAGGGCAGGATCGACCTCGACGCCGACGTGCGGCAGTACCTCCCGGACTTCCCGTTCCAGGACGTCAGGGTCGGGCAGCTGCTCAACCACACCAGCGGACTGCCCAGCGGCGAGAACACGTTCTGGGGCGACGGCACCACCGGCTGGTTCGAGCAGCACCGGCTCGACGCGCCCACCCCCCAGGAGATCGTGGCCACGATGGCCGGCCAGTCACTGGTCTTCGCCCCGGGCACCGCCCAGCAGTACAACGGCATGAACACCTTCGTCGTCGGGCTGGTCGTCGAGAAGGTCACCGGCCACCGCTACACCGACGAGCTGCGCGACCGGATCATCCGCCCGCTCAACCTGCGCGACACCTCCCTCCCGGACGCCGACGACCCCGCGCTGCGGCACCCCGCGACCCGCCCGTACCTCACCGTCCCCGACGCCGACGGCGGCTCGCACCGCGCGGACGTGACCGAGCAGAGCCCGTGGCCCTGGGCCGAGGGCGGCATGATCTCCAGCGCCCCCGACCTGGACCGCTTCATGACCGCCCTGTTCCAGGGCCGCCTCCTCCCGCCCGCCGAGCAGGAGAAGCTGTTCACCGTCCCGGACGTGCCCGTCACCGCGGACAGCGGCCACTGCCCGGGCGGCACGGCGTGTATGAGCATGGGGCTCGAACGCCTCGCGGCCGGCGGCATCGTCGCCTGGGGCAAGACCGGCTCCCGGCCCGGCTCCACCAGCGGCGTCTTCGCCACCCGGGACCTCGCCCGCAAGGTCGTGTACTCGGTCGACCCGACCGCCGTCGACGGCACCGCGACGCCGTACGCCATCGGACTGCTGACGTCGGCCTTCGGCCTGGGGGCGAAGGGCTGACGGCCGCTCTCGGTCTCAGGGCTGACGCCCGGCTGGCTCGCCAGGGGGAGGCGGTGCGACCGGGCGGTGGACGCGGAGCGGGGGCGGCCTCCGGGACGGTGGACCCATGCTGAAGAACATCCCGGTGGGTGACACCGAACGCCCCGTCCCCCGATGGGCCCTGCGGCTCGCCAAGGCCCTCCCGTTCGTCGTGCTGCCGCACTGCCTGTGGCGGCTGCCGTTCGCCTTCGACTTCCGGATGGGCACCGTCGACCCGCACGCCCCGGCCTACGTCTGGTGGTCCACCCCGTACGTGATCGGCCTGAGCGTGCTCACCGAGGCGCTGACGATCCTGACCCTGGGACTGGTCAGCGGCTGGGGCGAGGTGTTCCCGCGCTGGGTGCCCGGGCTCCGGGGCCGCCGGGTGCCACCCCTCGCGGCGCTCGGCCCCGCCGTGCTCGGGGGCCTGGTCCTGGTGGCCCTCTTCGACGGCATGCCCCTCGCCTGGCTGGGGGTGTTCGCCGAAGTCGGCTACAGCAACGGCTGGTGGATGGCCCTGGGGCGGATCTGCACCTCGACCGCGATGTTCTGGGGCCCGATCACCCTCGCCCTGGCCTGGTCCTACCACCGCCGCCGCTGCCACCACCCGGCCGCCCGGTGAGCCGTACGGGGACGTCGCGGGAGGCCCCGTACGCCTTGGCTTCCGACGCCCCTGGTGCGGCTGCTACGACACCCGGGCAGCCGCCCCGACCCGTCCGGGCCTCACCACTCCGCCACCCGGTAGTCCTTGAGGAACACCCCCGAGACCGGCTCCCCGGCCTCGCCGCGGACGATCGGGTCGTAGACCCGGGCCGCGCCGTCCACGATGTCCAGCGGGGTGCGGAACCCCTGGGCGGCGATCCGGGCCTTCCTGGGGGCCGGGTTCTCGTCCGTGATCCAGCCGGTGTCGACGGCGCACATGTGCACGCCCCGGGTGGCGAGTTCGGCCGCGCTGGTGCGGGTGAGCATGTTGAGCGCGGCCTTCGCCATGTTGGTGTGCGGGTGCCGGGCGGTCTTGTTGCGGACCGCGAACCGGCCCTCCACCGCGGTGACGTTGACGATGTAGCGGGCGGGGCGCGGCGAGGCCAGCAGCAGGGGCAGCAGCCGGTCGCAGAGCAGGGCCGGGGCCAGCGCGTTGACCAGCTGGGTCTCCAGGACCTCCGCGGGGTCGAGCGAACCGAGCGTGGCGGACCAGGAGTTGGCGGGGGCGAGGTCGGGCAGCAGTCCGGCCTCGTCGGTGATATCCAGCAACGAACCGGCGCCGGAGGGGAGTTGGGTGAGGGCGCCGACCGGGCGGAAGCCGGGGGCGTGCTCGATCGCCCGGCGGTCGGCGGCGGGCAGGGCGTCCTGCTCACCCGCGGCCAGCAACGCGTACGACTCGGGCGGGCGGCGCAGGGTCTGCGCGGCGTTGTTGACCAGGATGTCGAGCGGGCGCCCCTCGGTGCACAGCCGCTCGGTCAGGCCGAGCACCTGGCGCGGGTCGCGCAGGTCGATGCCGACCACCGTCAGCCGGTCCCACCATCCCGCGCTGCCCTCGGCGGCGCGGAAGCGGCGGACGGTGTCCTGCGGGAACCGGCTGGTGACGATCAGCTCGGCGCCGTCGCGCAGCATCATCAGGGCGAGCTGGAAGCCGATCTTCACCCGCCCGCCGGTGAGCAGCGCCCGGCGCCCCCGCAGGTCGGTCCGCAGGCCGCGGCGGGCGGTGTTGTCGGCCGCGCAGTCCGTGCAGAGCATGTGGTAGAAGCCGTCGACCCGGCGGTAGGCCTGCTTGCAGACGTAGCACTTGCGCGGCACCAGCAGCTCGCCGACCGGTCCGCCGGCGGCGGCCAGCGGCGCGTCCTCGCGGCGGGTCCGGCTGCCGGTCGCGGTGGTGGCGAGCAGGTCGGCGTCGGCCTGCCGCAGGGTCTGCCGGGCCTCCTGGCGGCGGCGCTTGCGGCTCTCCGTCACGAAGGAGGTGAGCTGCCGTTCGGCGTGCAGCCGGGTGCGGTCGTGGGCGGGCAGGGCGCGCAGCCGGCCGAGGGTGCGGCTGAACGCGGCGAGCTCCTCGGCGCTGACGTCCTCGGCGCTGACGTCCGCCGCACCGGCGGCGTCGCCCGCCGGGTGGATCGTGCTCAGCTGGATGTGGTCGTCCCGGACCGTCATGTCCGCCCCCTCGTGCCGTACAGGTGGGAGGGACTGTAATCGACGGTCCGGGACGATGAGATGCCAATTTCCGCAGGTCGCGTACCGGCTGAAGGCGCTCAGCCCGCGTACTGGCCGAGGATCTTCGCGAACTCGTACGGCCGCTGGGGGATGTTGGTGCACTTGGACAGCGAGCCGCCGGTGCAGGCGTTGGCGTCCCGGGTGGCGTCCCAGAAGGAGAGCATCCCGAGGTGGTTCTGCCGGGCGAAGGCCACCAACTGCTGGGCGTCGGCCTGGTTGTAGACCTGGTGGTCGTCGTTCTCACCGATCATCGGCGTGACGCCGACCATCGCCCACAGCTGGGCGTCGGTCTTCGCCGGGTGGAGCGCCTTGAGCTGGCCGAACAGCGACTGCGCGGCCTGGACGGCGGCGTCGCCGTAGTCGGCCCCGCTCCGGTAGTAGTCCATCGCCATGATGTTGACCACGTCGACGGTCACCCCGGCGTCCCGGGCGGACTTGACGATGGCGACGCCCTCGGCGGTCAGGCCCTCCGGCAGGACGGGCAGGGTGAAGGACACCTTGAGGCCCGGGTGGGCCTTCTGGAGCTTGGCGAGCGCGGCGGAGCGGCGGTCGTTGGCGGCGGTGTCGGCGATGGCCGCGCCCTCGATGTCGAAGTCGACGTAGCGCAGGTCGTACGCGCTCACCACGGCGTCGTACTCGGCGAACAGCGAGTCCACCGTGGTGCAGGCGGCCGCGAGTTCGGTGCCGGCGGCGCCGCCGAAGGAGACCTTGACGTCGCCGCCGGCCGCGCGCAGCGCGTCCACCTGGTCCTTGGCCCAGGCGGTGCGCGGGTCGTAGGCGTTGAACCAGCTGGCCTTGCAGCCGACGCCGGTGACGAAGCCCATCGTGTAGCCCTTGAGGCCGCCCGCCTTGGCCAGGTCGGGCATCGAGGGGGTGGGCCAGGCGCCCATGTCGATGTACGGGGCGACCGGGAGCGCGACGTTCGGCGCCGGGGTGGTCGGGCCCCCGGTGGGAGTGGCGGTGGGCGTGCCGGTCGTGGTGGCGGTGGGTGTGCCGGTGGGGGTGCCGCCCGGGCCGGTCAGGGTGACGTCGTCGGCGAGGTAGCCGCCCTGCCCGTACCAGCCGTGCAGGTACACGGTGACGCTGGTGGTGGCCGGTCCGGTGGTGAAACTGGTGGACAGCTGCTGCCAGTCGGGGCCGCCGGCGGTCCAGGTGGCCGGGTCGGTGACGCCGCTGCCGGTGGCGCCGAGGTAGACGTACGGGCCCTGCACCCAGGCGCTGAGGGTGTACTTGGTGTTGGGCTGGACGCTGACGCTCTGGCCGCACTGCGCGGTGTCGCTCGCGCTCACCGCCCCCTTGAGCGCGTACGTCCCGCTGTGCGCACCGGAGTTGACGACGCTCCCGGTGCCGGCGGAACAGCTCCAGGGGCTGACCGTGCCGCTCTCCAGACCGCCGTTGGCGAGCAGGTTGCCGTCGGCGGCGCCGGCGTTCCCGGCGAGGACGGCCAGCCCGCCGGCGGCGAGCGCGGTGGCGGCGGCGAGGCTCAGCAGGGTGGTCCGGCCGGTGGGACGGCGGTGCGTGGGGGCGGGCAGGGGCGCGCTGGGCATGGGGGTGCCTCTCGGGACGTGGAGGCCGCCCGCGCCGCGAGGGGGAGGCACGGGGCGGGCGGCGGCCTGGGGGTGGTCCGGTGCGGGGGCGTGCGGTGCGGGGCATGCGGTGTGGGGCGTGCGGTGCGGGGGAGCGCGGTGCTGAGCATCAAACTGGACTAGACCAGCTGTGCACGTCAAGCACTTCCCGGCCCCCGACACCCCACCGGGGCAGGTTTTAGGAGCGGTTAAGGCGGCGCGACCGGAGCGTCGACCGTCACGGACTTGACCTTGAGTGCACTCCAAGGTGAAAGCTGAAGGCGTTGATCACGCACCACCACGCGCACCACCTCGCACCACCACCCCGAAACCACTGCGGCCGCCACCACGTGAGGCCGCGGAACCCACGATGGGAGCACCGTCATGCGCAACGCCCCGTTCGGTACCAACGGCCCGGAGATCGGCGTCATCGGTCTCGGCTGCATGGGGATGACCTGGGCCTACGGCGTGCAGAACCGGGACGACGAGAACTCGGTCCGGGTGATCCGGCAGGCGCTGGACCTCGGCGTCGGCCTGATCGACACCGCCGACATGTACGGCCCGTACACCAACGAGGAGGTGGTCGGCGCCGCGCTGGCCGGCCCCTACCGGGAGCGTGCCTTCCTGGCCACCAAGGTGGGCATCGTGCCGGGCGGCTCGGGCCAGCACGAGCGCAACGGCCGGCCCGAGCACGTGCGCCGCTCGATCGACGAGAGCCTGCGCCGGCTGGGCACCAACCACGTCGACCTCTACCAGCTGCACCGGGTCGACCCGGACGTTCCGATCGAGGAGACCTGGGGCGCGTTCGCCGAGGTCGTCGCGGCCGGCAAGGCCCGGAGCATCGGACTCTCCGAGGCGACGGTCGAGGAGATCAAGCGGGCGCAGTCCGTGCACCCGGTGGCCTCGGTGCAGTCCGAACTGTCGCTGTGGACCCGGGACGTGCTGGCCGACGTGCTGCCGTACACCGAGGAGCAGGGCATCGCCTTCCTGCCGTTCTCGCCGCTCGGCCGGGGCTTCCTCACCGGCGGCATCACGTCCTTCGACGAGCTGCCCGCCGACGACTTCCGCCGCCGGCTGCCGCGCTTCCAGCAGGACGCGCTGAAGGCCAACCTGGACCTGGTCAAGGCGGTGCGGGCGGTCGCCGAGCGGATCGGCGCCAGCCCCGCGCAGGTGGCGCTGGCCTGGGTGCTGGCGCAGGGCCGGTACGTCTTCCCGATCCCGGGCACCCGGACGCCGCGCTACCTGGTGGACAACGTGGGCGCGGCCGGGATCCAGCTCTCGGCGGCGGACCTGGCCGAGCTGGACGCGCTGCCGGCGGCGACCGGCGAGCGCTACTGAGGGCGCTGCCCGTGCCGGAGTGCCGGAACGCCGGTCTCAGCGCTCCATCACCCACACCAGCTGCCGTCCGGTCTCGCCCGGAGCCCGGACGGCGGTCTCGGCGACCCGGTCCAGCCGGTAGCCGAGCTTGCGCGGGACGGCCGCGCTGGCGCCGTTCGCCTGGTCGCAGCGGATCTCCACCCGGGTGATCCCGGGCAGTGCCAGTGCGGCCTCGGTCAGCGCCCCGGCCGCGGCGGTGGCGATGCCGCGGCCGACGTGCCCGGTGGCGACCCAGTAGCCGATCTCCAGCGCGCCCGGGCCGATCCGCCCGTGCAGGCCGAAGGCGCCGATCACGCCGCCGGGTTCGGCGTCCAGGCCGGCCAGGTACATGAAGTCGGTGCCGGCCTCCCAGGCGGCCGAGCCGGCCCTGGTCAGCTCGGCGGTCTGCGCCCGGGAGGGGGCCTCGGCCGCCCACTCCATCCAGGGCCGCAGGTGGTCCAGGTTGGCGCGGACGGCCCGGTTCAGCGCCGCCGCGTGGGTGCTGCGGCGGCGGCGCAGCCAGAGGCCGCCGGGCAGCCGCAGCCGCTCCGGCGGCCGCCCGGCGGTCACCTCGGCGACCGGTGGCCGTCCGTCGGCCATCTCGGCGACCGGTGGCCGTCCGGCGGTCACCTCCGCGACCGGTGGCCGTCCGGCGGTCACCTCCGCCACCGGCCGGGCGAGGCCACAGGACCGTGACTGTGCTTGGCTCATGGCGGCGATTATGTCCTTGGCCGGGACCTGTCACCATCCGGGTCCCCCCGGTGGCGGGCGCGCCAGGCCTCGCCCCGGCGCGCCCGGCCTCGCCCCGGCGCGTCAGAGCCGGACCATCACCTCGTCGAGCTCCTTGCGCCGCAGGTCCGGCACGCGCGCCCCCTCGGCCGGGTAGCCGACCGGGATCACGTACGCCGCCCGCTCCTCCGCCGGGCGGTCGCAGACCTCGTTGAGGAACCTCATCGGGCTCGGGGTGTGGGTCAGCGTGGCCAGCCCGGCCTGGTGCAGCGTGGCCAGCAGCAGCCCGACCGCGATCCCCACCGACTCCTTGGTGTAGTACGGGCGCGGCGAGTCCGGGCCCTTGTGGACCTCGAACACCACGATCACGGCCGGCGCGTCCTCCAGGAACGGCTTGCGCCAGTCGGTGCCGATCGGGGCGAGCGCGGCCAGCCACTCCTCCGACGCCCGGTGGCCGTAGAACTCGCGCTCCTCGGCCTCGGCCGCCTCGCGCAGCCGCCGCTTGCGCTCCGGGTCGGTGATCACCACGAACCGCCAGGGCTGGACGTGCGCGCCGCTGGGTGCGGTGCTCGCCGTCCGGACCGCCCACTCGACCACCCCGTCCGGGATCGGGCGGGTGGAGTAGTCGCGGACGGTCCGGCGCTGGGCCATCACGTCGTGGAAGGACCTGCTGCGGGCCTCGGCCTCGTGGGCGGGCACCGTCATGGGGGTGAGCGGGACGGTCGGGTGGGACGTCCCCGCCACGGCGCTGTCTGTGCTGTCAACCATGGCGGACAGCACAGCACATGACGGGCCCTCCGGGAAGAGGTACAGACCGAGAGGTAGAGACCAATCGCCGACCGGTGGCGCCGGTCGCCGGTCGCCGGTTGCCGGTTGCCGGTTGCCGGTCGCCGGTCGCCGATCGGCGTCAGCGTGGGCGTCGGCTCAGAGCTCGTGCACCCGCCCGTCCCGGACCTCGATCCGGCGGTTCACCGACACCGTGTCCAGCATCCGCCGGTCGTGGGTGACCAGCAGCAGGGTGCCGGTGTACGAGCCGAGCGCGGACTCCAGCTGCTCGATCGCGGGCAGGTCCAGGTGGTTGGTGGGCTCGTCCAGCACCAGCAGGTTGACCCCGCGGGCCTGGAGCAGCGCCAGCGCGGCCCGGGTGCGCTCGCCGGGGGAGAGGGTGCCGGCCGGGCGCATCACGTGCACCGCCTTGAGGCCGAACTTGGCCAGCAGGGTGCGCACGTCCTCCGGCGAGAGCTCCGGTACGGCGGCGGCGAAGGCCTCCGCCAGCGGCTCCCCGCCCAGGAACAGCCCGCGTGCCTGGTCCACCTCGCCGACCACCACGCCGGAGCCCAACGAGGCGCTGCCGCCGTCGAGTTCGAGCCGGCCGAGCAGGGCGGCCAGCAGCGTGGACTTGCCCGCGCCGTTGGCGCCGGTGATGGCGACCCGGTCGGCCCAGTCGATCTGCAGGTCCACCGGGCCGAAGGCGAAGTCCCCGCGCCGGGCGCTCGCCCCGCGCAGGGTGGCGACCACCGAGCCGGAGCGCGGCGCGGTGGCGATCTCCATCCGCAGCTCCCACTCCTTGCGCGGCTCCTCGACCACCTCCAGCCGCTCGATCATCCGCTGGGTCTGGCGGGCCTTGGAGGCCTGCTTCTCGGTGGACTCGGCGCGCACCGCGCGGCCCATCTTGTCGTTGTCGGAGGACTTGCGGCGGGCGTTGCGCACACCGTGCTCCATCCAGCCGCGCTGCATCCGCGCCCGGGCCTCCAGCCCGGCCTTGGTGTCGGCGTACTCCTCGTAATCCTCGCGGGCGTGCCGGCGGGCCACCGCCCGCTCCTCCAGGTACGCCTCGTAGCCGCCGCCGTACAGGTTGACCTGCTGCTGGTGCAGGTCCAGCTCCAGCACCTTGGTCACGGTGCGGGCCAGGAACTCGCGGTCGTGGCTGATCAGCACGGTGCCCGCGCGCAGGCCCTTGACGAAGGACTCCAGCCGCTCCAGG
The DNA here is from genome assembly GCF_042721415.1 of Kitasatospora sp. NPDC058444. NCBI lineage: Bacteria > Bacillati > Actinomycetota > Actinomycetes > Kitasatosporales > Streptomycetaceae > Kitasatospora > Kitasatospora sp. NPDC058444. The sequence goes on from NZ_JBHXLL010000014.1 coordinate 90,578, forward strand.
CCGTCCAGGTCGAGGTCGTTGGTGGGCTCGTCGAGCAGGAAGACGTCGTAGCGGGAGAGCAGCAGCGAGGCGAGGCCGGCCCGGGCGGCCTGGCCGCCGGACAGGGCGGTCATCGGCAGGTCCAGCGAGACCTTCAGCCCGAGCGAGTCGGCGACCTCCTCGGCGCGCTCCTCCAGGTCGGCACCGCCGAGGTCCAGCCAGCGCTCCAGGCCGGCGGCGTACGCGTCGTCGGCGCCCGCCCGGCCCTCGACCAGGCCCTCGGTGGCCTCGTCCAGGGCGGCCTGCGCGGCCGCCACACCGGTGCGGCGGGCCAGGAAGTCGCGCACCGACTCGCCCTCGCGCCGCTCCGGCTCCTGCGGCAGGTGGCCGATGTTGGCGCTCGCCGGGCTCAGCCGCAGCGAGCCGCCCTCGGGGGTGTCCAGGCCGGCCAGCAGCCGCAGCAGGGTCGACTTGCCGGCGCCGTTCACGCCGACCAGGCCGATCACGTCGCCGGGGGCGATGACCAGGTCCAGGCCGGAGAAGAGGGTGCGTTCGCCGTGGCCGGCGCTGAGGTCCTTGACTACGAGTGTCGCGCTCATGATGGGGCCGATTGTAGGAGGAGCGGCCCGGTCGGCGGAAAAAGCGGGGGCCGCGGCTGTGGCAGCCGCGGCCCCCGGGGCACCGCTCGGCGGATCACCCGGCCTTGATCACGTGGCCTCGGACTCGGTCGCGTGGCCGTGATCGCGTGGCCGTGGTCACTCGCCCTTGATCACTTGGCCTTCTTCGAGAAGTACTCGAACATGTGCTGGGCCACGTCCTCCAGGTACGGACCGGCCTCGTAGGTGTTCGCGCCGTTGCCGATGGAGGTGTCGCTCACCAGGGCCGGCTTGCCGTCCTTGGTCGCGTACCAGCCGCCGCCGCTGCTGCCGCCGGTCATGTTGCAGCCGATCATCAGCATCGCCGGGCGGCTCGGGTCGCCGGTCTTCTTGGACGGCTTGCCGCCGTCGCAGTGCTCCAGCTCCACGCCGTCGAAGGGCTTGCCCTCCGGGAAGCCGTAGTTGCTGACGGCGCCGACCTGGTCACGCGGGGCGTTGAACCAGAGCGGGACGGAACCGCCGACGGTCTCCTCCAGCGACTTGCCGCCCGGGTTGGGGTTGGCGACCTTGATGATGCCGAAGTCGTACTGGCTCCACGGGCCGCCCTTCTCCGGGTCGGCCTCGCCGGCCCACTGCGGCGAGACCATGCCGGAGGTGGCGGTCCACTCGCCGTACGGCTCGGCGTCCTCCAGCTTGGCCTGCTTGTTGCCGTTGCTCAGCACGCCGTTGCTGTTGAAGGCCGGGGCGAAGGTGATGTCGGTGTAGTACTTGTTGCCCTTGCCGCCGTGCAGGCAGTGGCTGGCGGTCCACACCAGGTTGCTCTTGCCCGGGTTGGCCGGGTCGGAGACGACGGTGCCGGAGCAGACGTAGTCCTCGTTGCCGTCCTTGAAGAAGATCTTCCCGTTGACGTGCATGTTCTTCGGGAACGGGTGCGCCACGGGCTTGGCCGGGACCACGGCGGGCATCTGGTCCGCGCCGCCGCCGGGCTGGGCCGCGGTGGGCTGGGCGGTGGGCGTGCTGGTGGCCGGCGCGGCGCCGGTGGGCTGCGCGGGCGGCTGGGTCGCCTCCGGGGCGGGCTGGGGCAGCGGCTTCGGCTTGGCCTCCAGCAGCTTCTGCAGGGTCCAGTAGCCCTTGACCGCCGGGGTGATCACGTTCGCCTGGGCCCACTTGTCCCAGTCCTCGAGCTTCCAGGTCTTCAGCTCGTCGAGCGTCGGAAGCTTGATCGGCGCGGCACCCGGAGTGCCGGCGGCGGTGGCCGCGCCACTCGGAGCCGCGGTCACGGCCGGGTCGGCGTTGTCGGGGCCGCACGCGGTGGCGACCACCATGGTCAGCGCGGCGACGGAGGCGCCCAGGACGGCACGGCCCGGCCGGGATATCGGTGACATGAGTTCAAATCCCCCTGTTGACTACCGCCATGCGGCCCGTTCCCCGGGTGCGGCCCCACTCGGCCGCAGGCATGGCAGGTGAGGAGTCTGCCATGCGGCCGGGGAACTCCCGGCATCCGCCCCGGGCCGGGACGGGGCCTTCACGGGACCGGGACGAGGCTGTCACGGGACCGGGACGAGGCTGTCACCGGTTGGGCACGGGATCGGCACCCGCCCTCCGTCGGGGGCCGGCTCGGACCGGGCCGCCGGGTAAATCGGTTGCGGGCGGTACGCGGGCTGCCTACCGTGGTCCGGGTCATCAGCCAGACAAGGAGAAGGCCGTTGCTCTACTGAGGTCCCGGGACACCGCCCCCGCCGCGCAGGCACTGCTGCCGTCGCGCGGTGCGCGAGTGTGCGACCTCAGTCACGGCCCGTGGCGTTCCTCTGCGTGACGCCACCTCTTTCTCTCCTCCGGCCGTCCCCGGTTTCCGCACCCGCGGTGTCTCCCCGTGTTGCTCACCACCCCTTCGGCAACCACCCCGGGAGGCCTGTATGGCACATCACCCCACCACCACCGCCGTCCTCTGCACCGAGCTCTCGTTCGAGTGGCCCGACGGCAAGCCCGTCCTGGACGGCTTCCAACTCGCCGTCGGCCCCGGCCGCACCGGCCTGATCGGGCTCAACGGCGCTGGCAAGTCCACCCTGATGCGGCTGATCGCCGGCGAGCTCACGCCCACCGGCGGCACCGTCCGGGTCGACGGCGAACTCGGCTACCTGCCCCAGGGACTGACGCTCGACACCAGGTTGCGGGTGGACGAGGCGCTCGGCATCCGCGGCGCCCGCGAGGCCCTGCACGCCATCGAGTCCGGCGACACCGACCAGCGCCACTTCGACGCGATCGGCGACGACTGGGACGTCGAGGAGCGCGCCCGCGCCACCCTCGACCGGCTCGGCCTGCACCGCCTCGCCCTCGACCGCACCACCGGCGAACTCTCCGGCGGCGAGGCGGTGCTGCTGCGGCTGGCCGCCCTGCTGATGGCCCGCCCCGACGTCCTGCTGCTCGACGAGCCCACCAACAACCTCGACCGGGCCGCCCGCGAGCGGCTCTACGAGGCGGTGGCCGGCTGGAACGGCGTGATGCTGATCGTCAGCCACGACCGCGAACTGCTCCGGTACGTCGACCAGATCGCCGACCTCCGGGACGGTGAAGTCACCTGGTACGGCGGCAACTTCGAGGACTACGAACGCACCCTCGCGGCCCAGCAGGAGACGGCCGAACGGCTGCTGCGCAACGCCGAGGCCGACGTCCAGCGCCAGAAACGGGACTTGGCCGAGGCCCGCGTCCGGCTGGACCGCAGCGCCGCGTACGGCAAGAAGCGCTCGGTCACCCGCAACGACCCGCACATCTTCGCCGGGATGCTCAAGCGCAAGGGCCAGGAGACGGCCGGCCGTCTCCAGGGCATGCACACCGAGCGCCTGGAGGAGGCCAGGGCCCGGCTCGGCGCGGCCGAGGAGGCGGTGCGGGACGACGCCGAGATCCGGATCGACCTGCCCCGCACCGCCGTCCCGGCCGGCCGTACCGTGCTCACCCTGGACAGGGTCCGGCTGCCCTACGGCACCACCGCCGACATCGAGCTGCGCGGGCCCGAGCGGATCGCCCTGGTCGGCCGCAACGGCGCCGGCAAGTCCACCCTGCTGCGCACCATCGCGGGCGAACTCGGCCCGCTGGAAGGGGAGATCATCACCCCGGTGCCGCTGCGGCACCTCCCGCAGCGGCTCGACCTGCTGGACGACGATCGCTCGGTCGTGGAGAACGTCAAGCTGTTCGCCCCCGCCGCCGGGGACAACGCGGTCCGCGCCCGGCTCGCCCGCTTCCTGTTCCGCGGCGCCCGGGCCGACCAGCCCGCCGCCACCCTCTCGGGCGGCGAGCGGTTCCGCGCCACACTGGCCGCCCTGCTGCTGGCCGACCCGCCGCCGCAGCTGCTGCTGCTCGACGAGCCGACCAACAACCTGGACCTCGCCAGCGTCCGCCAGCTCACCCAGGCACTGGCCGCCTACCGGGGCGCGCTGATCGTGGCCAGCCACGACCTGCCGTTCCTGCGCGGCCTGGGCCTCACCCGGTGGCTGGAGCTGGACGGCGAACTGCGGGCGGTGGAGCCGATGTAGCGCCTACGGCTGCGGCTCCTGCTGCTCCTGCCGCTCCTGCTGCTGGTCCTGGGCGTCCTGGGTGTCCTCGGCGTGGTGGTCGCCCTGGGTGTCCTCGGCGTGGTGGTCGCCCCGGGCGTCCTCAGTGAGCATCCGGCGGGCCGTGCTCAGGGCCGAGTCCCTGAGTGCGGCCAGCTCGCCCGGGGTGAACACGGGGGTGCGGACGTTCGGCGGGATGCCCGGTCCGTCGAAGGTGCCGCCGTTCCGGGTGAGGTACTTCTCGTTCGGCAGGATGACCAGGAAGTCCGGCGAGAGCGTCTTGATCAGCACGTCGGAGAAGACGCCCTGAGTGTTCTCGCCGACCCGGAGCACCCTGGGGGAGCGGCCCGTCATGGCCTGGGTGAAGGTCTCCGCCGCGCTGGTGGAGATGGAGGAGGTGAGCACCGCCACCGGACCGTTGAAGCGTGCGCCCGCCGAGGGCCGCACGGTGATCGGGTCGGGCCGGGTGAACTTCGTCGGGTCGGCCGGGTCGTTGCGCGCGACCTTCCGGTAGGCGACGTAGGGGCGGTCGGTGAGCCGGGCGGCGATGTGCAGCCCGAGCGCGTCCGAGCCGCCGCTGTTCAGCCGCACGTCGACGACCAGGCCGGCGAGACGGTCCGGGCCGGCCAGCACGGCGTCCAGCGCCCGGTCCAGCTCGTCGAGCTGGCTCTGGTGCCCGCCGTCCGCGTACCTGCCGAAGCTGCTCACCCGGAGGTAGCCGATGCCGTCGGGGAGCCGGCCCACGCCGAGCCTGCCCTCGGCGAAGAGCTGCTCCGGGCCGGTGAGCTGCGCGGCCGAGGCCTGCTGGGCGCGGGCGGCCAGCTCGTCGGTCTTGACCGTCGACCCGGGCCGCTGCCCGCCGAAGACCTCCTTCGCATGCCCGTCGACCACCCGGGCCAGTCCGGTGTGGGCGTCGCCGAGCGGGCGGAGCATGTCCACGAAGACGGCCTGCAACTGGTCGGCGGTCGTCGCCGGGGTGATCGTGCGCCGCTTCTCGTCCCGCACGGCGTGCCAGTCGATGCCCTTGGCGGCGAAGAAGGGGTAGTTCTCCTCGAAGTTCTCCCAGAACCGGTCGAAGACCGCGAGCGGATCGTTCGGGGCCGGCGTGGCGCACAGCGGCGGCAGGGCGCCCAGCCGGGTGAGCGCCTTGCTGCCGACCCCGCCCTCCTCGCGTTCCACGGCCCGGTTCCGGCCCTTGGGGGCGAGGGTCAGGGCGAGGTCGCCCATGCCGTAGCGGGTGGTGCCGTCCGGGCCGGGCGCCTCGGTACGCGTCCCGGTCACCCACCCGGGCACGCAACTGTGCGCCGTCACGTCGTAGGTGGTGAAGCGGTCCCCGGAGACCGCCGCCAGCAGACCGTAACCCTCCATCCGCCAGACCCCCTCCAACGGGTTCGCCCGGCCACCTCCCTCGGCCGCGGCCGCCCCCGGCGCCGCCAGCCCCACCGCCGTCGCGAGCGCCACCGCCACGGCCGCCGCCCTGCCCGTGCTCCTGCGTGTCATCTCCGGCCTCCGCCGAACCCCGGTCTCCCCCGCGGAACCCCTCCGCCACCGCTCCCGACCGACGCTACGGCCGGCCCCGCCGGCCGCGCGTCATCCGGCGAGCCGCGGCCGCTTCCTCCTCCGGGCCCATCCGCTTCCTCCTCCAGGCGCATCCGGGGACGGGAGGAATGGTCCCCGGCGGTCTCGACAGCGGGCCGGTTCGCCGTCGGGCGGGATTCCTCGCGGCGGAGGGAGCGTCAGTTCTGCGGCGTCAGTTCTGCGGCGTCAGGCCTGGGGCGTCAGGCCTGGGGTGCCGCCGGTCGCAGCCGGCCCGCGATCCGCGTCCCGAGCCGGTCCAGTCCGACGACGAGGGCGGCCAGCACCACGAACTCGACGGTCAGCAGGGCGATCTGGCCCCAGACGTAGCCGTAGCCCTTGGTGGTCGGGTCGAAGAAGAAGTAGGGGTAGGGCATCGGGTAGTCGTCGAACAGCGCGTTGCGGGTGAGCACGATCGCCGCGTAGCCGAGCGGGAAGCACAGCCAGAGCGGTATGTCCTTCCACGCCGCGGCGTTGCGCGGCCTGAGCACCAGCCAGTCGACGATCACCATCACCGGCGTCACGTAGTGCAGGAAGAACGACGACCAGTGCGCCAGCACGTCCGGCCCGCTCACCAGCCCGGGCAGCGGGTTGGCGCCGTGTTCGAGCAGGATGTGCGAGACCAGCCCGGTGATCAGGATGTACAGCGTGGCGGCGCCGCGCAGCCGGGGCGCGGGCGCGTCCACGGTGCCGCGCTTGAGCATCCAGTAGACCGCGCCGACGAAGTAGCCGAACACGATCACGTTGCTCTGCACGGTGAAGTAGACCAGCGGCGCCGTTCCGAGGATCAGGCCGAGGCCCGCCGAGAGCACGATGCCCATGCGCCACCACAGCGCGGGTCGGGTCCGGACTGTCATGCGGCCACCAGTTCGTTCCAGGCGATACGGGAGGTATCGGAAGTTTGCGGGGGAAAGCCGCACTCTACTCGCTGGTCACGATCGGACGGAATCCGTGTTCGACGCCCTCGGGGCGCTGGGGGCCGCGACACGACCACGGCGGGACCGGGGGCCAGGGGGCGGGCCTGCGGACTGAACTGGCGTCAGCCCGGCAGCACGAAGCCCGACTCGTACGCCGCTATGACCGCCTGGGTGCGGTCCCGTGCGCCCAGCTTGGCCAGCACGCTGCCGACGTGCGTCTTCACCGTCTCCTGGCTCACCACCAGCTGCCGGGCGATCTCCCCGTTGTTGAGCCCGGTGGCCATCAGCCGCAGCACCTGGCCCTCCCGCTCGGTCAGCCGCCCGATTGGCCCCCGGTCCACCCGGCCCGCCCGTTCGGCCTCCCGGCGCCGGTCCGCGCCGTGGCGCAGCGCGAGTTCGCGGACGGCCGCCGGGAACAGCAGCGAGTCGCCGCGCGCGACCAGTCGCACCGCCTGCACCATCTCCTCCGCCCGGGCCCGCTTCAGCAGGAACCCGGTCGCGCCCGCGCGCAGCGCGTCGTACACGTGGTCGTCGTGCTCGAAGGTGGTGACCACCAGGATGCGCGGCGGCTCCGCCATCCCGTTGACCAGCTGCTCGGTGGCCCGGATACCGTCGATGCCGGGCATCCGGACGTCCATCAGCACCACGTCCGGGCGCAGTTCGCGCACCAGCGGGACGACCTCGGCGCCGTCGGCGGCCTCGCCGACCACGGTGAGGCCCGGCTCGCTGTCGATCACCACCCGCAGGCCCAGGCGGACCAGCCGCTCGTCGTCCGCGATCACCACCCGGATGCTGTCGTCGCCCCGGCCCACGTCGCCGCCCCCGCCTTCGAGCGCGTCCGTGTCTTCGTTGCGTTCGTTTCCCGCGTTCCCGTTCACGTTCACGTCGTCCCTCCCACCGGCAGCCAGACGGCCAGCCGCCACGTCGTTCCGTCCTCGCCCGGCCCCGCCGTACTGCCGCCGCGCAGGGCCGCCGCCCGTTCCGCGATCCCGCGCAGCCCGCGTCCGCCGCCGGGGCGGCTCGGCCGGGCGGAGCCGAGCGGGTTGGTCAGCTCGATCTCCAGCCGGCCGTCGGCCAGGCCCACCCGCAGCCCGGCCGGGGCGGGCCCGGCGTGCCGCAGCACATTGGTCAGGCCCTCCTGCACGATCCGGTACGCCTCGCGGGAGACCGCCCCGGGCAGGCCGCCCAGGCCGGGCGCCAGCTCGGCCTCCACCGCCACCCCGGCGCGGCCGAGCTGGCGCAGCAGGTCGTCCAGCCCGGCGAGAGTGGGCCCGGACGGTCCGGCGGCCTCCGGGTCCTCCTCGCGCAACAGCCCGAGCACGGTGTCGAGTTCGGCGACGGCGGCGCGGGCGGTCTCCTCGATCGCCGCGAGCGCCTCGGCGGCGAAGTCCGGGTTGCTGCGCAGCACCCGGGCGGCGGCCGAGGCCTGGATGCCGACGGCGCTGAGCGCGTGCCCCACCGAATCGTGCAGTTCGCGGGCCAGCCGGTTGCGCTGGGCGAGCACGGTGGCCCGGCGCTCGGCGGCGGCCACCCGCTCCTCCGGGGTCGGTCCGAGCAGGGCGGGCGCCCAGCGGGCCAGCAGCGCGCCGCAGACGGCGTTGGTGCCGACGATCAGCAGCAGCACCCCGAGGCCGAGGGCCGGTCCGGTGACCAGCCAGCCGGGGAAGAGCCGCTCCCACGCCCGGACGAACTCCCTGGTCCCCGCGAAGCCGCAGATCAGCACCACCGCGAAGGGGGTGCCGGCCAGTGTCATCCCGGCGACGATCCCGCCGAACAGGACGTGCAGCACGTACCAGAGCGCGGTGCGCCGGCGGGCGGTCCAGGAGCGGGCCGGTCCGGTGGCGAGTTCCTCCGGCCGGGCCACCGCGCACAGCGCCCGGGCGGCCGCGCCCTCCAGCCCCCGCACCGTCGGCACCAGCGCGGTGATCGCGGCCATCGGCAGCGAGGTGAGCAACGACAGGACGTACAGCAGCAGTTGGCGGGCGGGCGACTGGTTCGGGTTGAGCGCCCCGTACAGCACCACTGACAGCATCCAGTACGGCATCAGCAGCGCGCCGCCCAGGACCAGGTGCACCCAGCGCAGCCGGGCCCGCCGCCCGAGCGCGGCCCCCGCCGCACGCCGCAACCGGCTGTCCACCCCCGTGATCACCCGCGCGACTCTACGGCAGCGGCGCGCCGTCGGGTGCCCCATTCGGTCAAGGTCGTCGCCCCGACCGTCAGGACCAGCACCGCCGCCACCACCTGGGCGGTCTGCACCAGGGGCATCAGCCCGGGCACGGCCGTCCGCAGCTCGGTCACCCGGGTCGTCGTCGCCCCGAAGGCGACCAGCTGCCAGCCGCCCCAGCCGAACAGCGAGCCGGCCGCGGTCCACGCCACCAGCAGCGGCCCGAGCAGTCGGCGCCCCGGCCGGATCCGGAAGACGAGGACCAGCAGCGCCACCGCCGCGGCCACCGCCATCACCGCGGTCACCCCGTCCATCACCGCCACGCCCCGGATCCGCTCCTCCACCATGATCTGCGGCAGTCCGGCGGTGCCGCCGAGCGCCCAGTAGGTCCGGCCCGCCGCGACGCCCGCGGCGAGCAGCGCGGCGACGCAGGCGAGGGCGCGCTGCACCGTCAGGGTGGGGGAGTCGGGCAGGTCGCCGATCCGCTCCCGCAGCAGCCCGGGCCAGCGGCGGCGGGCGTACAGGGCGAAGGCCGTGAGCAGGGAGAGGCCCTGGACGCAGAAGCCGCCGTACACGACGAGGAAGACCCAGTCGCCGATGCCCTTGTCGTCCGGGGCGCCGCGCTCAGGCCCGAGCACCAGGAGGCTCAGCAGGTACAGCGGCAACGCGACCAGGATGGTGCCGAGCAGCCCGGTCGCCGCCCACATTGGGAACGCCACCAGTCCGGCCGGCGCCCGCCGCCCCCACGGCCGGACGAACGCCAGCGCCAGGGCGACGGCGATCGCGTCCATGCCGAAGGTCAGCAGGTTCACCAGCCACAGCCGGTCCATCGCGCCGGGGTCGTCCGCCCCCACCGGATGCCCGGTCAGCCAGAGCAGCTTCAGCGTCAGGTACGGCCCGGTCGCCGCCACCGCCGTCCACGCCGCCCCGGCACGCACCACGTGCTCGTTGATCCTCATGCCCCCAACGGTCCCGCCGGGCCCCGCCCCGCGGCCTCCGCCCGGGGCGCGATCCCGCTCCCCCTGGCGGGGGATCTCCGGCTCAGGCCGGTGCGACCTGAGGAGCCGTCCGGTGGATCACCCGATCCTCCTCGTCGGTGCGGCCGTCCGGGTCGGCGACCAGCCCGAGCCGCTCGGCGAGCCGGCGCGAGGGCAGGTTGTCCGCGTGGATCAGCGCGACCACGGGGATGCCGGGGAAGCGCGGCAGCGCCTCGGCCATCGCCGCCCGGGACGCCTCCGCCGCGTACCCCAGGCCCCAGGCGGACGGCCGGAACCGGTAGTAGAGGTTGAACACCCGCTCCCCGTCCAGCGTGTGCAGGTACAGCCCGGCGAACCCGATCACCGTCCCCGGCTCCTCCCTGGTGGCGACGGCGCAGTACCCCACACCGTCCCGCACCCAGTCGGCGACGAACCCGTCCAGCATCTCCCGGCCCTCCGCCCGGTCCCGCTGCGGCCCGTTCGGGTTGTACCGGTTGGTCTCCGGATCCCCGTGGATCGCGAACACCGCCTCCAGGTCCCCGTCCTGCGGCTGTGTCAGCACCAGCCGCTCGGAGACGGCGACGACCGTGCGGGCGGTCGGATCGGTGGTGGTGGTCATGGCGCTCCCCGTGTCTCGCGTAATAGCTCCACGGCAAGATAGGCCATTACCCATCCCCCCGCCCACCCATTTCCACCCGCCCGCCGCTCGCTAGAGGATCGGCTCGCAGCCGATCGCCTTGCCCCCGGCGGTGAGGAACTGGCGCACCAGGTCCTTCTGGTCGGGGAACAGGAACGGCTTCTCCAGGCCCGAGGTGATCCCGCCGGTGATGGTGAAGAAGACGTCCTTTCCCTGGCACGTGGCGACGAGTGTTCCATCCGCCACCCACTGGGCCCGCCCCAGGCCGGACGTGCTCACACCGCCCTTCCAGGCCAGGGCGGTGGTCCGCGGCTCGGTCGTGATCGCGAATTCCTGCACCCGGCTGTCGTGCTGCGGGTCCCCGCCGATCCGGCACGACCAGATCGGGGCGGTGGCGGTGGTGACCTGCTGCGGCATGCGCCACCGGGCCTCGGGGTTCCTGGCGGGGGCGAACCCGGGCAGTCCGCAGAGGCCGTTCCAGTCCGGGTCGGTCTCGGCGCCCTTCTCCGACAGGGCGGTCGGTGCCGGGAGCACCCCGTTGCCGCACCCGCGCGCCTTGGCGAGGCCGTTGGCGAAGGCCACGGCCAGACGGGCCCTGGTCTCGTCGTGGCCCTGCCCGTCGGCGCGCACCTCGGCGCGCACGCCCTTGTCGCACCCCTCGGGGAGCACCGCCCACGCGGCGTCCGGCGTCACCGATCCGACCGAGCCGCCGGAGAACAGCCGGGCGTCGGAGGCGGCCAGCGTGCCCGGCCCGTCCTCGGCGTTGCGGAGGGGGGTGAACCGCACGGTCTTCTCGGACGTCTCGAACAACCCGGAACGGACCACCGCGGTGCAGCTGTTCCCGGTGGACGCCTCCGTTGCCGAGAACCCTCTCCGGTGCTCGCTGATCCGCCCGGAGCCCAGGAGGTCGTGCAACTCGTCCGCCGTGGCGGCGCCGTCGCACACGCTGTCCGGCCCGCCGACATTGGTCAGTCGGTACGCCGCGAACCCCGCCGCCCCCACCGGGACGAGCGAGAGCGCCACCACCACGGCGGCCGCCCGCAACCGTAGTCCTCTGGTGGTGAATCCCCGTCGGTCGAGTGCGGCGTCGATGAGCCCCGGAGGGGTACCGGAACCGCCGGAAGGAGCATCGTTCCTCATGGCTTCCACCTGCTCACGACCGCCCGAACACGGTGCGGTAGGTACTGTCGATGGCGATGTTGTAGCTGGTCCGCCCGTCCGTCTTCAGCTGTTGCGACACGCTTCCGGTCTGGTCGGCGGCGGTGGCGTCCGTCCCGAACTGGGCCACCCTGTCATCGATCATCTTGTTCAACTGGTTCTGCCCTGCGGAGAAGTGGGAGCTCAGGTTTCCCTGGAGCTCGGAGTCGGCCAATGCCTTGGCGTCATTTGCGTACTGGGCAGTCCCGACATCGACCAGGCGCTGGGCGATGTCGCCGAGCGGCAACAGGTTCGCGGGCGTGCCGAGTAGGTGGTAGTTCATCTTCGCGTCCCAGTCCGCCTTCGCCTTCGCGGACTCCGTGTGCTCCGAAGCCGTATCGGCGAACACGGCGTCGAGCGCGCCGAGAGCGGAGCCCGCCTCCTGGGTGAAGGAGTGGAGCCTGTGATTCGCACCGCCCACCACATCGGGTTTGAATGCCTCGGGGCCGTAGTCGCCGAGGCGGGCGGCGATCTCCCGGGACTCGGCGCTGTGGATGATCGCGAACGAAGCAGGGTCCTCGGAGGCACCACGGATCACACGCAACAACTGGTCGCGCTGGATGGTGAGCCCGTCCGGTTGGGCGGGCCCGGACAACTCCTTGCCGAGGATCTCGTGCATGTTCGGGGCGTAGTCGGCGATCATGTCGGCCATCGGCCGACGGAGCGCCGCCGGGAGGCTGGTCTTGTCCCCGGGGCCGCTGCCGGCGAAGGTCTTGAGCGTCTCGTCCATGATCTGCGACATGACCTTGTCGTGCGGGCGGACCGGTGGCTGGTTGCCGTGAGGGTCCCGGCCGGTGGTGGCGGCTTCCAGGGCGTCGCCGAGTGCTGCGCGTGAGGTGTCGCGAACGAGGTCGTCCATCTGGTTCTGCTCGTAGCCCTGGTTCGGCCACTTACGCTCGTGCAGCACGTAGTCCAGGTTCTTGGTCTTTCCAGGATCGAAGAAGTCCTTCGACGCTCCCGGGTCGCGGCTCAGTGCACTCATCAGGCCGCCCATCGGGTCGGTCTGACCGGTGAGGGCGCTCCAGTTCGGGCCCCAGAGCTCCTCGCCCTTGACCTTGCTGTTGCGCTCGTAGTCGACCAGATCATTGCCGACCCTGAGGAGGAACGGCTTGTCGAATACCCCCTTCGCCCCCATCAGCTTCGCCAGTGCCGGGTAGTTGTCGTTGTAGCCCGCTGCCGAGCCGCCGGGGCGGCGGGCAGCGGCTAGCAGGCCGTCCTGCCACTCCTTGCCCATCCCGCCTTCGCGGGTGGCGGTGGCCAGTGCGACGGACAGGTTGCCGTAGACGTCCTGGTAGCTCTTGGGGTTCTGCTTGCCGTGGGCGAGGCCTTCGTAGACCTTGCTGTACTCGAGCAGAGCGTCGGGGCCGGTCTTGCCGCCGTAGTTGAGGCCGTTGAGCAGGGTGGTGGAGAAGTCCTTGTTCTCCGCGTTGGCGGCCATGAGGGCCTGTAGCTGCTTGAGCTGGTCGTCGGAGAGGCTGCCGGCCTTGGACATCAGGTCCGTGGCCCGCTTGGCGTCGGCGACCGGGCCGGCGCCGCCCGGGGTGGGGTTGAAGGCGGTGGTGCTGGTGCCGATGTCGGCCTGGAGGTCGATGGTGGCCCGCTGGTCGGCGGCGGTGGCCTTCGCGACGGCCTTGCCGAGCCGGTCCGCGATGGCCTGGGCGTTGGCCCGGATCGTGCGTTCGGCCTCGGGGTCGTTCCTCGACTCCTTCGGTACGGTCCAGTTGACCGCACCGTCCGCGGTGACGCTCAGATCGCTGTCGGCCTGTGCGTCGTGGAGCGCCAGGTCGAGGTCGCGGCGGGCGGCGGTGAAGTCCTCGGCGGCGGTCTTCATGATCGCGGCGAGGGCGGTGGCGACGGCCGAGGCCTGCTTGAAGTCGCCGTCGATGCCCTGCATGGCGGTGGTCGCTGCGTCGGCGGCGTCGCCCTTCCAGCCGGCCCGCTGGGCGGTGCTGGTGAGGTCCTTGGCGACCCGGCCGTCCAGGGCGGTGAGGGCCTTGGCCACGCCGGCCCAGGCCTCGGCGGCCTCGTTCACCCCGGAGAAGTCGGCCTCGTGCAGTTCCTTGAAGGACACCATCTCTTCGTTCCCCCTTGCCTTCTACTGACCCGGACGGAAGCCGGCGGTGATGGCGGCCTCGTTGGACTGGTAGTACTGCTGCGTCCGGTCGAGGTTGTCGGCGGCGCCGCCGAGCTTGCCGTGCAGGGTCTTGCACTGCTGCATCCACCGCTCCGTGCTGCTGGTGAGGGCGCCGCCGAAGGAGAAGCCGCGGATCCTGGCCGACGCGGTGCTCGCGTACTCGGTGAGGCTGTGCGCGCCCGCGCCCGCCTTGCCGTTGGCGTTGTCGAGGTCGGTGGCGATCTGGCGGGCTATCGCGGCCGAGGCGGTGAGTTCGTACGGGGTGTCCAGTCGGGTGGTGGCCTTGCCGGGCGGCATGAGGGGGAGCGGTGGCACGGTGGTGTCGCTCGTCTGTGCCGGATTGGCGTACGGCGACTTCGCGGCGTACGTGGACGCCGGGCCCGGCATCGGGTCCTTGGCCGGTGCGACCGGTCCTGTGACGAAGTTCGGGCTACCCATGTGCGGAGATCCTCCCCGATCGGCGATGCGGCCGCTCCCCTGCGGCATGACGACCGTACAGGGAGCCACTGTCAGTGCACTGACCCACCCTCCGTCATTCCGGGTGCGCGGGGAGTGGTCGGGCTCACCGGGGCCCGGGTGAGGGGGAATCGGCGGCTCGGCGCGGGGGAGGAGGTCTTGTTACCGGCGAGTCGCTTGCCTATCATCCCGAGTGTTACAGCTTTACTGTCAAACCCATCGGGAAGGGTTCAGCAGCCAGTGGGTGACGCGAGCAGTGCGCCGGCGGCCGGGGGGCCGCTGGCGGGTGTGCGGGTGGTGGAACTCGCCGGGATCGGGCCGGGGCCGTTCGCGGCGATGCTGTTGGGGGACCTCGGGGCGGACGTGGTGCGGGTGGACCGCCCGGAGCCCTCGCCGCTGGGCACCGATCCGGCGTACGACCTCAGCAACCGCAACAAGCGTTCGGTGCTGATCGACCTGAAGTCCCCCGAAGGTCCCGGGCAGGTGCTGGACCTGGTCGAGCGGGCGGACCTGCTCATCGAGGGCTACCGGCCGGGCGTCGCGGAGCGCCTCGGAGTCGGGCCCGAGGCCTGCCTGGCGCGCAATCCGGCGCTGGTGTACGGACGGATGACCGGCTGGGGGCAGCACGGCCCCCGGGCGGCGACCGCCGGGCACGACCTCGGGTACGCGGCGGTCGCCGGGGTGCTCGGGATGGTGGCGGCGCCGGGCGGGGCCGACGAGGCCCCCGGCATCCCGGCCAACCTGCTGGGCGACTACGCGGGCGGCTCGCTCTACCTGGTCGTCGGCCTGCTCGCCGGGCTGCACCACGCCCGGGCCACGGGCGCCGGACAGGTCGTCGACGCCGCGATCGTGGACGGCGCGGCGCACCTCGGCAGCATGCTGTGGGGCCTGCTCGCGGCCGGCCACTGGCAGGACCGCCGGGGCGTCAACCTGCTGGACGGCGGTGCGCCGTTCTACGCCCTCTACCGGGCGTCCGACGGCGGGCACCTGGCCGTCGGCGCCCTGGAGCCGCGCTTCTACGCCGAGTTCGCCCGGCTGCTGGAGCTGGGCCCCGACGCGCCCGGCCAGTACGACCCGGCCCGCTGGCCCGAGCTGCGGGCCCGGATCGCCGCCCGCTTCGCCACCCGGACCAGGGCCGAGTGGGAGGCCGTCTTCGCGGGCTCCGACGCCTGCGTGGAACCGGTGCTGACGATGCGTCAGGCAGCCGCCGACGGTCACCTGTCGGCGCGCGGGACGTACGCCGAGGTGGACGGAGTCGCCCAGCCCGCCCCCGCCCCGCGCTTCTCCGCGACCCCCGGCGCCCTGCGCCGCCCGCCGGCCCGGCCGGGCGCGGACACCGGCGAGGTGGCCCGCGACTGGGGCGTCCCCTCCCTCGGTGCCGGCGTCCCGCCCTCCGACCCCGGCGTCGCTTCCCCCAACCCCTCGGCAGAGCAAGGAGAGTAGCGGTGCGGCGCGAGATCTTCACCGAGCAGCACGACGACTTCCGGGCCACCGTGCGGGCCTTCCTGGCCAAGGAGGTGCTGCCGCACTACGGCCGCTGGGAGAAGGCCGGCATCGTCGACCGCTCCGCCTGGCTCGCGGCCGGCCGCCAGGGCCTGCTCGGCCTCGCCGTCCCCGAGGAGTACGGCGGCGGCGGCACCCCCGACTTCCGCTACGCCGCCGTGCTGGCCGAGGAGTTCGCCCGGGCCGGTGCCTCCGGACTGGCGATCGGCCTGCACAACGACATCATCGGCCCGTACCTCACCTCGCTCGCCACCGAGGAGCAGAAGCGCCGCTGGCTGCCCGGCTTCTGCTCGGGCGAGCTGATCACCGCGATCGCGATGACCGAGCCCGGTACCGGCTCCGACCTCCAGGGCATCCGCACCCAGGCGGTCGGCCAGGGTGACCACTACCTGCTCAACGGCGCCAAGACCTTCATCTCCAACGGCATCCTCGCCGACCTGGTGATCGTGGTCGCCCGCACCACCCCCGAGGGCGGCGCGCACGGGCTGAGCCTGCTGGCCGTCGAGCGCGGAACGCCCGGTTTCGAGCGCGGCCGCAATCTCGACAAGATCGGCCAGAAGGCCCAGGACACCGCCGAGTTGTTCTTCGAGGACGTCCGGGTGCCGAAGGAGAACCTGATCGGCGAGCTCAACGGCGGCTTCGTCCACCTGATGCAGAACCTCGCCCAGGAGCGGCTCACCATCGCCGCCGCGGCGATCGCCGGGGCCGAGTACCTGGTCGAGATCACCACCGACTACGTCAAGCAGCGCGAGGCCTTCGGCCGTCCGCTCGCCAAGCTCCAGCACGTCCGCTTCGAGATCGCCGAACTGGCCACCGAGTGCGCCGTCACCCGGGCCTTCGTGGACCGCTGCATCACCGAGCACAACCGTTGGGCGCTCACCCCGGCGGACGCCTCGATGGCCAAGTGGTGGGCCACCGAGCTGCAGAAGCGCACCGCCGACCGCTGCCTCCAACTGCACGGCGGCTACGGCTACATGAGTGAGTTCCCGGTCGCCCGGGCGTTCACCGACGGCCGCATCCAGACCATCTACGGCGGCACCACCGAGATCATGAAGGAGATCGTCGGCCGTTCCATCCTCGGCTGACCGTTCCACCCCTCACGTCTTACATCTCACGTCCCCGAGCGTTCCCCGCAGACCCCCTGCCCCGAAAACCCGCTGAAAGGCGTTCCCACCGTGACCACCGAAGCGTACGTCTACGACGCGATCCGCACCCCGCGCGGCCGGGGCAAGGCCTCCGGCTCGCTGCACGGCACCAAGCCGATCGACCTGGTCGTCGGACTGATCCACGAACTGCGCAACCGCTTCCCCGGGTTGGACCCGGCCGCGATCGACGACATCGTGCTCGGCGTGGTCAGCCCGGTCGGCGACCAGGGCTCCGACATCGCCCGGATCGCCGCCATCGCGGCCGGCCTGCCCGACACCGTCGCGGGCGTCCAGGAGAACCGCTTCTGCGCCTCCGGCCTGGAAGCCGTCAACCTGGCCGCCGCCAAGGTCCGTTCCGGCTGGGAGGACCTGGTCCTGGCCGGCGGCGTGGAGTCGATGTCCCGGGTCAAGATGGCCTCCGACGGCGGTGCCTGGTTCGCCGACCCGATGACGGCGTACGAGACCAACTTCGCCCCGCAGGGCATCGGCGCCGACCTCATCGCCACCATCGAGGGCCTCTCCCGCACCGACGTGGACGCCTTCGCCGCCGAGTCCCAGGCCCGCGCCGCCAAGGCCCAGGCGGACGGACTGTTCGACCGCTCGGTCGTCCCGGTGCGCGACCGCAACGGCCTGGTCGTGCTGGAGCGCGACGAGTTCATCCGCCCCGGCACCACCGTCGAGACCCTGGCCGGCCTCAAGCCCTCCTTCGCCGCCATCGGCGAGGCCGGCGGCTTCGACGCCGTCGCCCTCCAGAAGTACCACTGGGTCGAGGCCATCGACCACGTCCACCACGCGGGCAACTCCTCCGGCATCGTGGACGGCGCCGCGCTGGTGGCCATCGGCAACCGCGAGGTCGGCGAGCGGTACGGGCTGCGCCCGCGCGCCCGGATCGTCTCCGCCGCCGTCTCCGGCTCCGAGCCGACCATCATGCTCACCGGCCCCGCCCCGGCCACCCACAAGGCGCTCGCCAAGGCGGGGCTCACCGCCGCCGACATCGACCTGGTCGAGATCAACGAGGCCTTCGCCGCGGTCGCGCTCCGCTTCATCCGCGAACTCGGCTTCCGCCACGACCAGGTGAACGTCAACGGCGGCGCGATCGCGCTCGGCCACCCGCTCGGCGCCACCGGCGCGATGCTGCTCGGCACCGTGATCGACGAACTGGAGCGGCGTGACCTGCGCTACGGCCTGATCACCCTCTGCGTGGGCGGCGGCATGGGCATCGCCACCATCGTCGAGCGCATCTGAGCCCACCCGTCGCCCGCCGCCACCCTTCTTGGGACACGCCGTGCGTGGCACCTCCTCCGCAGACCGGTAGATCTGGAGACCGTGAACCCATGAGCGACACCACCACCATCCGCTGGGAGCAGGACCAGGACGGCGTGGTCACCCTCGTCCTCGACGACCCCACCCAGTCCGTCAACACCATGAACGAGGCCTTCGCCGCCGACTTCGAGACCGTCGTCGAGCGGCTGGCGGCCCTGGCCGCCTCGGACGCGCTGCGCGGCGTGGTGATCACCTCCGGCAAGAAGACCTTCTTCGCCGGGGGAGACCTGCGGATGCTCTCCGCCGCCCGCCCCGAGGACGCCGAGGCCGTGTTCGAGAAGTCGATGCGGATCAAGCGCTCGCTGCGCAAGCTGGAGACCCTCGGCAAGCCGGTCGTCGCCGCCGTCAACGGCAGCGCGCTCGGCGGCGGCCTGGAGATCGCCCTCGCCTGCCACCACCGGATCGCGCTGAACAGCCCCGCCAGCCGGATCGGCCTGCCCGAGGTGACCCTCGGCCTGCTGCCGGGCGGCGGCGGAGTGGTCCGTACGGTCCGGCTGTTCGGCATCACCGACGCCCTGCTGAAGTTCCTGCTCCAGGGCCGCCAGTACCGTCCCGCGCAGGCGCTGGAGCACGGACTGGTCCACGAACTGGTCGACACCCCCGAGGAACTGGCCGCCCGGGCGCGCGCCTGGATCGAGGCCAACCCGACCGCCGTCCAGCCCTGGGACGTCAAGGGCCACAAGATCCCCGGCGGCACCCCGGCCACCCCGGCCTTCGCGGCCAACCTCCCCGCCTTCCCGGCCAACCTGCGCAAGCAGCTGAACGGCGCGCCCTACCCGGCCCCGCGCAACATCCTGGCCGCCGCCGTGGAGAGCGCCCAGGTGGACGTCGACACCGCGATGACCATCGAGACCCGCTACTTCACCGAGCTGGTCTGCGGGCAGACCAGCAAGAACATGATCCAGGCGCTGTTCTTCGACATGCAGGCGGTCAACTCCGGTGCCGGGCGGCCGAAGGACGTCGAGAAGCGGCCGGTCCGCAAGGTCGCGGTGCTCGGCGCCGGGATGATGGGCGCGGGCATCGCCTACACCTGCGCCAAGGCCGGCATCGACGTCGTGCTCAAGGACGTCAGCGTCGAGGCCGCCGAGCGCGGAAAGGCCTACTCCGAGGGGCTGCTGAACAAGGCCGTCGCGCGCGGGCGCTCCACCGAGGCCAAGCGCGACGAGCTGCTGGCCCGGATCACCCCCACCGCCGAGGCCGCCGACCTGGCCGGCTGCGACGCGGTGATCGAGGCCGTCTTCGAGAACACCGAGCTCAAGCACAAGGTGTTCCAGGAGATCGAGGGCGTGGTCGACGCCGACGCGCTGCTCTGCTCCAACACCTCCACCCTGCCGATCGGCGTGCTCGCGGAAGGAGTCGAGCGCCGGAACGACTTCATCGGGCTGCACTTCTTCTCGCCGGTCGACAAGATGCGGCTGGTCGAGATCATCCGCGGCCCGCAGACCGGCGACGAGGCGCTGGCCCGCGCCTTCGACCTGGTCCGGCAGATCGACAGGACCCCGATCGTGGTCAACGACTCGCGCGGCTTCTTCACCTCGCGGGTGATCGGCCAGTTCATCAACGAGGGCGTCGCCATGGTCGGCGAGGGCGTCCACCCGTCCAGCATCGAGCAGGCCGCCGCCCAGGCCGGCTACCCCGCCAAGGTGCTCTCCCTGATGGACGAACTCACCCTCACCCTGCCGCGCAAGATCCGCGACGAGTACCGGCGCGCGGCGGAGGCGGCCGGCGGCACCTGGACGCCGCACCCGGCGGACGCGGTCGTCGACCGGATGGTCGACGAGTTCGGCCGCCCCGGCCGCAGCGGCGGCGCGGGCTTCTACGAGTACGGCGAGGACGGCAAGCGCGGGCGGCTCTGGCCCGGACTGCTGGAGCACTTCGGCGGCGGCGCCACCGAGGTGCCCTTCGAGGACCTCAAGGAGCGGATGCTGTTCAGCGAGGCGCTGGACTCGGTGCGCTGCCTGGAGGAGGGCGTGCTGACCTCGGTCGCCGACGCCAACGTCGGCTCGATCCTCGGCATCGGCTTCCCGGCCTGGACGGGCGGTGTGTTCCAGTACATCAACGGCTACGAGGGCGGACCGGCCGGCTTCCTGGCCCGCGCCCGCGAACTCGCCGCCGCGTACGGCGAGCGGTTCGCGCCGCCGGCGCTGCTGGAGCGGGTGGCCGCCGAGGGCCGGACCTTCACGGACTGACCCGCAGACCCGCCCGGGCTCCGGTGGGGGCCGTGCCTGGGGCCGTGCGTGGGCCGTGTGGGGCCGTGCACCGCACGGCCCCACACAGCCCCGCTACTGCTTCTTCTCTTCCCCTGCCTCTTTCTCTCCCTCTCCCTCTTCCTCCTGGCGCAGCTCCTCGCCCAGCTCCTCCCGCAGGTACCGCTGGAAGGCGGTGACCAGCGCCTGCGCCACCATCGGCTGGATGTGGTCCGTCAGCGCCCGCATCCGCGCCAGCTCCTCCGGCGTGGGCTCGCTCTCCCGGTACGGCTTCCACACCGTCTCGCGGAACAGCCGCTGCAACTCCCGCGCCGTCGCGCGGCTGTGCTCCACCACCACCGCCCGGGCGGCCAGCAACGTCTCCAGCGGGATCGGCACGTCCAGGATCCGCACGCCCAGCGGCAGCAGCCCGGGATCCACCCGGAACACCTCCGGATCCCCCGTCCGCTCCATCGCCCCCATCGCGGCGAGCCGCTCGACCTGCTCCTCCGTCAGCCCCCGCCCGGCCCGCCGCTCCAACTGCGCCCTGGTGGCCTCCTCCGGGGCCTCCGGCGTCCAGGACGCCACCAGCGCACGGTGGATCGCCAGGTCCAGCGGGGTGCTGTCCTCCGGCAGCCGCGCCAGGTACCGCTCGATCGCCGCCAGCGTCAGCCCCTGCCGCTGCAACTCCTCGATCAGCTCCAGCCGGTCCAGGTGCACCGCCCCGTACAGCCCGACCCGCCGCGGCCCCAGCTCCGGCGGCGGCAGCAGCCCCTTCGTCCCGTAGAACCGCACCGTCCGCACCGTCACCCCGGCCCGCGCCGCCAGCTCGTCCACGGTCAGCCGCAGCCCGACCCCCACCCCGCCGTGCTCCCCCATCCGCCGCCTCCCACACTGGCACACTCCTGCTGTGACACCAGCAGTGTGACAGTGCCCGCCGCCCCGGGTCCATCAGCTCCATCGGGCCCATCAGCTCCATCAGGCCCAGCGGAGGAACACCCCTGCGCCGATCACCGGCTACGGCGCAGGGCAGATCGGGTCGGGTAGCTCGGGTCGGGCAGACGGGGCCGGTCGACTCCGCGACGTGACGGATTCGGGCGGGGCGGAGCCTGGTTGCGGAGCCTGGTGGGGCGGCGGGCGTCGTGGTGGGGTGGGCTGTCAGGCGAGGGTGGCGTGGTGGCGGCGGGTGACTTCGGGGTGGGCCCTGGTGTAGCCCTTCCACTCGTTGAGGCCGAAGTCGGCGAAGAGCGGGTTGGCCGGGTCGTCGGTGGCGCCGGGGGCGTGGTGGGCGAGCGGGAAGTCGAGCGGCTCGATGTGGGCGTCGAGGCGGGGGTTGAAGAAGAACGGCACCGAGAAGCGCTCGCGGGCGCCGGGCGGGCTGACCACGCGGTGGCTGGTGGCCTTGAGGTAACCGTCCGTGGCCACCTCCAACAGCTCGCCGAGGTTGACGACGAAGGCGCCGTCGAGCGGCGGGACGTCCAGGAAGGTGCCGTCCGCGCGCTCGACCTGGAGGCCGCCGACGGTGTCCTGCAGCAGCAGGGTGATGAAGCCGTAGTCCTTGTGGGTGCCGACGCCCTGGCCGGTGCCGTCCGGGGCGGTGCCGGGGTAGCGGACCAGCTTGAGGCGCAGGTGGGGGTGGCCCGCGAAGGCCTCGTCGTAGAAGTCGGGCCGGGCGCCGATGGCGGCGAGGAGTTCGTGCAGCAGGCGGCGGGCGACCGCGCCGAGGTGGTCGATCCAGCCGAGCGCGGCGGTGCGCAGCGCGGGGAGCGCCTCGGGCCACTGGTTGGGCCCCTCCAGCCACCAGTACGGGGGCTCGCCGGCACCGGGGACGTGCGGGGGCAGCTCGGCGCCGATGTCGAGCTGGTCGCGCCAGTCCTGGCTGCCGCCGGTGCGCTCGTCGCCCGTGCGGGTGTAGCCCCGGTAGTGGGGGGAGTTGAGGTTGCTCACGGCGAGGCGGTCGGCCTCGGGGAGGGCGAAGAAGGCCCGCATGGCCCGGGCGAGCGCGGCGGTCTCATCCGGGGTGACGCCGTGGCCGACGAGCTGGAAGAAGCCGACGCCGGTGGCCGCGGCGCGGAGCTCGTCGTGCAGGCGGCGGCGGTCCTCGGGGCTGCCGTCGGCGAGCGAGAGGTCAATCACCGGGAGGGCGTCCGCCGGGGCGGAGCCGGTGCCGGTCTCGGATATGGGCGTGTACTGCTGCGTCATGTGTGACATCCGCTGGGTCTCGTCCCGGCTGGTCCCGGTGGTCGACCGGGGGAGGCCGGAGCAGCGCCTGGTGCGGCGGATGCTCGGGAGCCGGGGGGTGGTGGCGGCCGGGCAGGGGCCGCCGTGAGGGTGGGTGGCGCGAGGTTCAGCCGGAGCGTCGACAGGACATGGTCGTCACGCGGAGCAGGTCCACGTGGCGGCGGCGAACAAGGATGAGCACCTCACCAGCGTAATTGACCCGTTCTGCGGCAGGCGAGCCCCGTACAGCGGAGGGCCACTGGCCATTTGTCGGTGATCTATCAAGTTTTGTGCCGGTGGTGCCGGAGTGGGTCGACGGCGGCTCCTCTCAGGAGTTGTTGAGGTAGGCCAGGACGGCCAGGACCCGGCGGTTGTCGTCATCGGAGGGCTGGAGGTCGAGCCGTACGAAGATCGATGCGGTGTGCTTGGCGACCGCCCGCTCGGTGATCACCAGCTGCTGGGCGATCGCCGCGTTGGACCGGCCCTCCGCCATCAGCGCCAGCACCTGCCGCTCGCGCGGTGAGAGGGTGGAGACCGGGCCGGCCGAGGAGTTGTGGGTGAGCAGCCGGGTGATCACCTCCGGATCCATCGCGGTGCCGCCCTGGGCGACCCGCCGGACGGCGTCGATGAACTGGGTGCCGTCCATCACCCGGTCCTTGAGCAGGTAGCCGATCCCGCCGGTGCTGCCGGCGAGCAGCTCGCGCGCGTACAGCTGCTCCACGAACTGCGACAGCACCAGGACGGGCAGACCCGGATGGGCCCGACGAGCCGCCAGCGCGGCCCGCAGGCCCTCGTCGGTGAAGCCCGGCGGCAGCCGGACGTCGACCACGGCGATGTCGGGACGGTCCGCGGCGATCGCGGCGAGCAGCTGCTCGCCGTCCTCCACCGCCGCGGTGACCTTCATGCCGCCGGCCTCCAGCAGCCGGGTCAGGCCGTCCCGGAGGAGGAAGAGGTCTTCGGCGATGACAACGCGCACGGGATCTCCAGGTTCACGATGGTCGGCCCGCCGGACGGGCTGCTGATCGCGAGCACCCCGTCGAAGGCGGCCAGTCGGCGTTCGGTTCCGCTGAGGCCGGTTCCCCGGGACGGGTCGGCGCCGCCGCGCCCGTCGTCGGTGACCGATATCCGCAACAGCCCGCCACTGTGCCCTATCTCGATCCACACCTGCGAGGCCCCCGCGTGTTTCACCACGTTGGCCAGCAGCTCCGTCACCGCGAAGTAGGCCGCCGACTCCACCGGGGCGGGCGCCCGGCCCGGCAGGGCGCCGCTGAAGCCGACCGGCAGCGGCATGTCCAGCGCCGTCGCCTGAACCGCGTCGGCCAGGCCGCGGTCGGCGAGCACCGGGGGGTGGATGCCGCGGACCAGGTCCCGCAGCTCGCCCAGCGCCTTCACCGAGGACAGCCGGGCCTCGGCCAGCAGCGGACCGAGGGCGTCCGGGTCGTCCTTCAGCTGCTCGGCCACGGTCAGCAGCATGCCCAGTGCCACCAGCCGGGCCTGCGCCCCGTCGTGCAGGTCCCGCTCGATCCGGCGCAGCTCGGCCGCGCCGGCGTCGATGGTGTCCGCCCTGGTCCGCGCCAGATGGCTGACCTGGCGGGCGAGCTCGGCCCGCCGGGAGGGCCCGAGCAGGGCCCGGGCGGCCTTCTCGTGGATCCGCAGGGCCGGTGGGGCGGCCCACAGGACGGCCGCCGGAGCGACGGCCAGGCCCATCGAGTAGACGACGCCCAGGGCGAAGAACCGTCCGTCCCGGCCGAAGACCTCCAGGGCGACCGGGGTCAGCACGATGATCGCGGCGGTGAGCAGCACGGCGGCGCCGGTGAGCAGCGTCCAGGCGAAGTCCCGCCAGGTCGCCGGATCGGTGAGCCAGCCTCCGGCCCGCAGCCGCCGCCAGGGACCGGCCCCGACCGGTCGGCGGTACGGCACCGGGATCGGCCGCCCGCTCCACTTCCCGACCGTCCGCCTGCTCTCCGTCGCGATCCAGCGGGCCCCGAACAGCCCCAGCACCAGCAGCGAGGGCGCCAGCCAGAGCGAGCCGGACCGGCCGCCGGGCGCGGCACCCCCGTAGAGGTGCGTCGCCATCAGCGCTATCGCCCCCGGGGCGAACAGCGCGGCGCCGACCGCCCGGCCGCCGCCCCCGGTGGCCCAGCAGAGTGCCCAGAGGGCGACCGGCGCCATCGGCACCACCAGGATCATCGGCCCGCCCGGGTGGAAGTCCCGGGGCTCGTCCGGACCGAACAGCGCGGCGGCCAGCAGGACCGGCCCCGCCAGCAGCGCGAGGAGGCCCGTCACGGCCAGCGTCGCCGCGTACCAGGCGCGCACCCCGTCCGCGCACGCCCGGCCGACCCTCAGGGCCAGCCCGTTCAGCACTCCCGCGTTCATGACGCGCCCCCTTTTCCTTCCGTGGCCCCCGGTCGGGGATCTCGAAGCCGCAGACCCGAGACCGCGGCCCCGTAGACCGCGGCCCCGTAGACCACGGCCCCCGAGACCGCGGACCGAAGCCGCAGACCCGAAGCCGCGGCCCCCGAGGCCACGGGCCTGAAGCCGTCGTTCCGAGGCCCCGCGGACCCGGTTCCGATCTTTCGATGGGTCAGTCTGCCTGTCCGGGCCGCCCGGTGCTCTAGGCCTGAACACCCAGTTCGGGGTGTATCTGGATACACCCCGTAGAGGCCGTCCAGACGGCTGTCGGCACCCCGCCTCGGATTCGTAGCGTCATGTCCCGTCAGCCGGCCCGGGGTCCCCGGTGCCGGACCCAGAACAGTGGAGGGCCCGTGAACGCGCCGATCATCCGGATCCGCGGCGTCAGCAAGACGTACGACCGATCCGACGCCGCCCGTCCCGCCCTGGCCGGGCTCGACCTGGAGGTCCGGGCCGGCGAGGCGCTGGCCGTGCTCGGCCGCTCGGGCAGCGGAAAGTCCACCCTGCTGAACCTGATCGCCGGCCTGGACCGCCCGAGCGAGGGCGAGGTGGAGGTGGACGGCGTCGCCGTGCACCGGCTCGGCGAGGCCGCGCTCGCCGAGTACCGGCGGGCGCGGATCGGCATGGTGTTCCAGTTCTTCAACCTGCTGGACGACCTGAACGCGGAGGACAACGTGCTGCTCCCCGCCCAGCTGGCGGGGATGCGGCGGGAGCAGGCCCGGGCCCGGGCCAGGGAGCTGATGGAGCGGCTGGGGGTGGCCCGGCACGCCAAGGCCTTCCCCGGCCGGCTCTCCGGCGGCGAGCGCCAGCGGGTCGCGGTGGCCCGGGCGCTGATGAACCGTCCGCCGCTGTTGCTGGCCGACGAGCCCACCGGGGCGCTGGACACCGCCTCGGCCGCCGACGTCCGCGACCTGCTGCGCGGGCTCAACGCGGAGGGCCAGACGATCCTGCTGGTCACCCATGACACCGCGTTCGCCGAGGCCTGCGCCGAGCGGACGATCGAACTGCTCGACGGCCGACTGGTCCGGGACACGGCGGCCGCGGCGGCACCGGGCGGTGGCCGATGAGCGCGCTCGGCAAGGTGGTGCGCGCCGGGGTCGGCCGTCGGCGGGTGCAGACGCTGGTGATGGTGCTCACCACGATGGTGTCCGTGACGGCGTGCATCCTCGCGCTCGGCCTGCTGGTCGCCGCCCAGGGTCCCTACCAGCGCTCCTTCGCGGATCAGCGCGGCGCCCACCTCAACGTGCTGTACGACCGGGCGAAGGCGAGCCCCGCCGAGCTCGCCGCGTCGGCCCACGCGCCCGGCGTGACGGCCACGGCCGGCCCCTACCAGGCGGTGACCGTCCAGCCGCGCTCCGGCCCCGGCACCCGGATCCCGCCGGCCGGGAGCCCGCTGCCGCCGATGACGCTCGTCGGCCGTGCCCAGGACGGTGCGCTGGACGGCCTGCGGATCACCGAAGGCCGCTGGATCGCGGGCCCCGGCGAGGTGGTGTTCCTGGACGGGCACTCCCCGCTGGCGGTCGGCGACAGCACGGAGTTCCCGGACCTGCCGGGGCACCCGACGCTCAAGGTCGTCGGCCTGGCGGCCTCGGTCTCCTGGAGCGCGGACGGCTGGGTCGCCCCGGAGCAGGTGGCCGGGCTGACGGCGCCCGGCACGGCACCCGCCGTCCAGTACCTCTACCGCTTCGCCCACGCCGACGGCGACGCCGAGGTGGCGGCCGACCGCGCCGCGCTGGCCGCCGCCGTCCCGGGCGAGGCGATCGCCAGGGTCACCTCCTACCGGCCCGCCCGGGAGGAGGCGAACCGAACGGCCTCGACCTTCGTCCCGTTCGTCACGGCCTTCGGGGTGCTCGGGCTGGCCATGTCGGTGCTGATCATCGGCGTCGTGGTCAGTGGCGCCGTCAGCGCCGCCGCCCGGCGGATCGGCATCCTCAAGTCCCTGGGCTTCACCCCCGCCCAGGTGGCGCGCGCCTACGTCGGCCAGGCGCTGATCCCCGCCGGGCTCGGCACGGCGCTCGGTGTGTGCCTCGGAAACCTGCTGTCCGTGCCGGTCCTCGGGCTGGCCCACAAGGCCCTGCGCGGAGGGCTGCTCGGCATCCCGACCTGGGTGGACGCCGTGGTCGCGGTGATGGCGCTGGCGGCCGTGACGGGCACCGCCCTGGTACCGGCCCTGCGGGCCGGGCGGCTGCGGACGGTGGAGGCGCTCGCGGTCGGCCGGACGGCTCCGGGCGCCAAACGGGCGGCCGCCAGCCGCGCGGTCGGGGAGGCGGGGACGGCGGCTGGGGCTGGGGCGGCGGGCCCGCTGTCCCGGGCGCAGGACCTGATCGGCCGGCTGCCGGTGCCACGGGCGTTCAGTCTCGGGCTGGCCTCCCCGCTCAACCGGCCGGGCCGCTCGGCGACCACCGGCGCCGCCGTGGCGCTCGGCACGGTCGGGGCCACCCTCTGCGTCGGCCTGACGCTCTCGCTGGGCTCAATCCAGGAGGGCCTGACGGCCGGCCGCGCGGACAAGGTGGTGGTCCAGGCCCCGATCGAGGGCAGCGCGCAGCCCGTCGACCATGTGGACGAGGCGGCCGTGACCCAGGCCATCGAGGACCGACCGGGCACCCGCGCCTGGTACAGCACCGCTCCGGCCCAGGCCACCCTGGCCGGGGGCACCGGGCGCTCCGAGGTGCTCGCGTTCAGCGGCGACGCCTCCTGGAGCGGCTTCCAACTGGTCTCCGGCCGCTGGTTCCACGGCCCCGGCGAGGTCGTGGTGGCCGCCGCCTACCTGCGGGCCAATCAGGCGAAGGTCGGTGACACCGTCGCCCTCACCGACCATGGCCGCAGCATCCCGGCGAAGATCACCGGCGAGGTTCTGGCCACCAATGACGTGGTGTTCACGGACCGGGCCGCGCTGGCGCCGCTCGGCGGCGCGATCCACGCCGAGGCGCTCACCTTCCACATCGACCTCACCCCGGGCAGCGACACTCAGGCCTACGCCGACGAGCTCGACCAAGCGGTGAAGCCGCTGGGCTTGAGCGCCGATCCCGGCGGGGAGCACGTCAACATCGTGGTGCTGGCGATGAACACCCTGGCGGGCGTGCTCACGGTGCTGCTCTCCGTGGTGGCGGGGCTCGGGGTGCTCAACACCGTGCTGCTGGAGACCAGGGATCGGGTGCACGACCTCGGAGTGTTCAAGGCACTCGGGATGTCGCCCCGGCAGACGGTCGGCATGGTGCTCACCTCGGTCTGCGGCAGCGGGCTGGTGGCCGGGTTGATCGGAGTCCCGATCGGTGTCCTGGTGCACCACCAGGTGATGCCCGCGATGGCCCGGGCAGCCGGGATCGGGGTGCCGGACGCCGACCTCGCCGTGTTCTCCCCGGCGGTGTCGGGGCCGCTGATACTCGGCGGCCTGGTGCTGGCCCTGCTCGGCGCCGCCCTCCCGGCCACCTGGGCGGCCCGCACCCGGACGGTCACGGCGCTGCGGACGGAGTGACAACGGGGGAGGAGCGGGAGCGGAGCCGCCCGGCGTCCGGTCCGGCCCGGTCTGATCCGGCACGGGAGCCCTCGTAAGGCTCCCGTGCCAGACAGGCCAGACAGGCCAGGCCGGGGTAGACCGGTCCGGTCCGGTGCCGGCCGGACCGGGCCAAGGCAAGGCAGGGCAGGCCAGGCCACGTCCTCCGATCGGCGTGGCTCAGGACAGCCGTGCCGCCGCGTACGCCTCCATGGCGGCGCGCTGGTACGCGGCCAGGCCGGGGGCGATGGCCTCGTACGCGGCGCTCCACTGCTCGTTCTCGGTGCAGGACCGGGCGATCGCCAGGAACTCCTCGGTCGGGACCGAACGGATGGTGCGGAGCAGCTGGTACTCCTCGTCGATCGTGCTCTGCACGGGCTCGGCGTCGGCCGGGTGGCCGGCCGCCATCAGCTCCGCCAGGTGGATCATGCGGGCGGTCCGCTCGCGCTGTCCGGCCTCGATCTCGGCCGGGGACATCGCGGCGGTCGCGCGCCGGGCGGCCTCGGCGTGCTCGGGGAAGTCGCGCAGGCTCGCGTCGACGTCGTCGGGCTGGATGCCCTCGAACAGGTTCTCGGGGCGGTTGATGGTCATGAGCGTGCCGTCCTTCCGGGAGCGTTCCAGGTCGGCGATCGTGCGGGAAACGGTGGTGGCCAGGGCATCGAGCCGGTCGCGCTCGGCGACCAGCCGTCGGCGGTGGCCCCGCAGGGCCTCCAGCTCGTCGACCTGATCGCCCAGGATCCGGGCGATCTCGGTCAGCCCCACGCCCAGGGCCCGCAGTACGAGGATCTGTTGCAGCTGGAGCAACTGCCGTTCCTCGTAGTAGCGGTGGCCGTTGGAGCCGATCCAGGCCGGGGGCAGCAGCCCGATCTCGTCGTAGTGCCGCAAGGTCCTGGCGGTCACGCCGGACATCCGGGCCACTTCGGCGATGGGCCAGGCCATGGCCGCCTCCCTCGTTCTCCACGTCCTCACGTTCGCGCGGACCGGGGCCGGTTCTCCGGCCCCGGTCACGACGGTAGAAGCTGCCGCTGCGGCAGCTTCAAGCCCGAGGCTCCCGCCGCCTGTACATCCCGGACGTCCCGTACGCCCCGCACGCGGCCTACGCCTCGCCGAACCAGCCCAGGGACTGCCCGTGCGGCCCGGTGAAGGCCACCGGCCGCTCGTCCAGCGCGAGCGCGAACAGCCCGGAGGCGGCCGGGGCCGGGCGGGGGAGCCGTCGGGCGACGGCCGGCAGCACGGAAACCGCCTCGTTGGAGATCCAGTGCCCGGGCGACTCGCGCATCGTCGTCGCGAACTCCTCCCGCTGCTCCGGCGGCAGGTACGCGAGCACCGCGCTGTGGAACACCACCGGCGTTGCCCCGGCCGGAGCCCGCGCCACCAACTCCTCAACCGTCGCGTTGAGATCGCCGCGCACCAGCAGCGGCGGTTCGGCCCGGGCGACCCGAACGGCGCCGCGCAGCCGGTCCAGCCGATGGGTCTGCTCGGGCCAGACCAGCGACTCCAGCCAGCGCACGTCCTCCTCGGCCCGCACGTCCAGCGGATTGAGGTCGATCCCGGCCCGCCACACCACCTCGGGCAGCCGCTCCCGCAGGGAGCCGGGGAGCGGCACCGGACCGCTCACCACGCAATCCAGCGTCACCGGGCTCGCCTCGGAGCCGAACTCTGCGACCGGGACACCGGCCCCGCTGCCGCTGCCGCTGCCGCTGGCGCTGTTGCTGCTCTCGCTCCCACGTCCGGCTCCGGACAGGTAGCGGTACCGATACCGGTCCGGGTAGAGGCAGAGCCCGGCTGAGGCACCGACCTCGATCAGGGCGAGTGGCTGCGGCAGCGTGGCCAACAGCGGCAACAGGGTGGCGCAGCGGCCCGCCTCGTTGGTCTGCGTCCGCCGCTCCAGCATCGTCGCCGAGACCTCGGTCCAGTGCTCAACCGCCCAACCACGGAAGGCCGACCAGCCCTCGGTCACCGGCCCGCCCAGGTGCCGGACCGCGCCGAACAGCAGGTTCGGCTGACGCTTGGCGGTAGGCAACCCGTCCAGCAGCGCACACAACTGCCCGTCCTCGGCGACGCGTTCGGCCAGCTCCTGGTAGATCGGCGAGTTGCCGTGCGCCTCCCTCTCCGCGAACGTCCGGTAGAGCTCCCCCGTATCGCTGCGCATCCCCCGCAGGTCCCTTCGACGCTTCTCGAGTGATCGAATCGGCTCAGCCTACGCCTGGCCCCGCACCCTCCCGCCGCCCGCAGTTGGCCGACCGGCCGACGCCGGGTGTCGAACCCCGGGCGTTGAACCCCGGGCGTCGAATCCCAGAGCGTTGAACCCCGAGCGTCGAGCACTGCGTGCCCGATGACCCCAAGATCCAACAGGGGAACGGTTCCCCCGCGCTGCTCGGCGCTGCGCTGCCCGGCCCAGCCCAGCCCGGCCCGGCCACCGCCCCTCACCAGGGCCAGCACCAGCACCAGCACCAGAACCAGGCCGACCGAAGCGCTCAGCCGAGCAGGCCGCCCATGTGCCCGTCCTCGGCGAGCAGTCGCCAGGAGCAGCCGGGTGAGGCGAACGCCTCCGGGTCGACGGCCTCCACCA
Source organism: Kitasatospora sp. NPDC058444 (assembly GCF_042721415.1). Taxonomy (NCBI): domain Bacteria; kingdom Bacillati; phylum Actinomycetota; class Actinomycetes; order Kitasatosporales; family Streptomycetaceae; genus Kitasatospora; species Kitasatospora sp. NPDC058444. The sequence goes on from NZ_JBHXLL010000014.1 coordinate 121,612, forward strand.
GCCGGTCCACCACCGCGCTCAGCAGTGCCTGCGGATCGAACACCGCCCAGGTGTCCCGGGCCCGGCCGTAGTCCCAGCGGTCCCACTCGGCGCGCAGCCGCTCGTACGTCCAGAGGGCGTAGAGCAGGGCGGACAGGTCGCGGTTCAGGTAGGCCTCGGGGTGGCCGTCGTCGTACCAGTCCGGCAGCTCCAGCCGGCCGGTGGCGCCGTCCAGGGCGATCGTGAGGTCGGTCGGCCAGTCCCCGAGGGCGAGGAAGTCCCGCTGGTACGGCCGCTCCTCCTCGCCGTCGAAGTACTCCGGGTACGCCTCGCCCATGGTGACCAGCGGTTCCTCGCACACCCCGAACATCGCCCCGCCCAGCGGCAGGCCGACCTCGGTCAGCAGCTGCCGGGTCGGCCCGTGCACCAGGGCCGCGGGCAGGTCCTCGGACCGGAACCGGTGCACCTGGCCGGGGCCGCCGTCCTGGTCCGTCAGCGCCGCCAGCTCCGCCGCCAGCTCCGGGGCCAGTTCGTACGCGGGTCCGCCCGGCGCGCCCGGCAGCGCACCCCAGCCCAGCGCCCGCACCAGCAGCGCGGTGCCCCAGTGCGGGGGCGGCGCGGACCCGTCGCCGAACAGTCCGGGATCGATCTCCCGCATCCGCCGCTCGGCCCCCGCCAGCACCTCGGCGACCACGGTGGGCCCGCGTCGCCCGTCCATCGCCTCCGGCCGTCGCGCCTCCGCGGCCACCGTGTCCACCTCACGCACCAGGTTCGCCAGCGCGGCCACGCCGGAGGCCAGCAGGTCGCGCCGCGAGCCACCGTTGTCCAGGAACACCTCGCCGGTCACCCCGTCCAGCAGCACCAGGCTGCCGCCGGCGGCGAACGGCGTGCAGTACTCCGTCTCCCCGAGGACGAACAGCCGCTCCGCCTCCGCCGGGAACGCCGTCAGCTCCCCGTCCTCAAGCGCCTCGAAGTCCAGGAACGCGCCGGTCGCCGGCAGTCCCTCCCGCGCCAGGAACTCCCGACTCCCCGTGTGCACCACCCCACCCGGCAGCTCCACCACCCGCGCAAACCCCACGTGTCCAACCCTTTCCCTGCCTGCCCCGTGACCCACAGACCCTAGCGGCCCGGCCCGACAACACCGAGGCACCCCGCGCGGGGAAGTGGTGTGGCGGCGCCGTCGATGTTCCAGTGCTCGGGCAGGTCCGTGTCGCCGGAGGCGCAGGTGTGGTGCTTCTCGCGGACGAGGTTGCAGCGGGGCACATCGTGGGCAGCGGCGGAAGGCCACCGCGTGGGTGAAGGCGCCGGGGTGCGGCAAGCAGCCGGGTGACAGGTCGACAGGTGGGGTGTGGCGGCTCCGGCAGGAGCCAGCCCGGTGCCGCCCGGTGCCGCGTGGCACCGGGCGGCCGCGTGGCTTACAACTGTGCGGCGCCGTCGATGTTCCAGCGCTCGGGCAGGTCCGTGTCGCAGAAGGCGCAGGCGTAGTGCTCCTCGCGGACGAGGTTGCAGCGGTCGCACCGTGGGCAGCGGCGGAAGACCATCGCGTGAGTGAAGGCGCCGGGGTGCGGGAGCCCGATGCGGGTGAGGGCGGCGGTGACGGCGGGCCAGGAGGCGGTGTCGGGGCAGTAGCCGGTGGAGTGGTTGCTGACCGTCTCGACCTCCCAGCCGTCCCGCGACCGGTGGAACCCGATCTCCCCGGCGCTCATCACCAACTCCCCGCCCGCGCACGCCACATGCTCGCTACGGCGCGGGGCGAGCCGCAGTGCGCCGCCCAGGTCGACCACGAAGGTGAACGGTTCCGCGAGCTCCTCCGCCGTCCGGTCCGCCACCCAGGTGGCGAACTCGCCCGGGGTCCGCGCCGGTTGGCCACCCGGGCCGTCGACTCCCGCCCGCAGTTCCGGCGGACCCACGTACCGGTACGCCCGCCCGAAGCCGTCCGTCACCTCCGCCGTGACTCCCCGTTCGGCCAGCAGTGTCCGCCAGCGCGCCATCTCGACGGCCGTCCCGCTCAGACCGAAGTCCCGTAGCCCGTCGAGGAGCTCCCGTGCCTGGCTGATCGGGATCCCCGAGCTCTCGCGGAGCGCCCGGAGCGCGGCCACCGGATCGGTGAGCGGCCCGGCGAGCCGGAGCCGGGCCGGGCCGTGCGTGGTCAGCAGTGCCTCGCGGACGTCCTGCGGCGCGGCCTCCGGGCCCGAGTTCTCGCAGCAGGCGGCTCCGCACTGGGGGCAGTGGCGCTCGGCGTCCCACCACAACTCCCGCCCGTGCATGAGGAACTGCCCGAGGCTGCGGACGGCGGCGCCTCCACAGTCCGTGCACCGGACGGCCACCCGAGCGCCCTGCCCCTCGTCCGTCGCACCGGCTGCCCCCATGCCCGACACCCTACGGAACCCTGCGCCGCCGTCGGCCCCACCCGCCTCCACTCCCTCCCGGTTCAGGCCAGCCCGCCGGCCTGCCGGGCCGCCTGCTCCACGCGGTCGTGGTGGGCCCGCCACCAGTCGGCGTCGCCGGGGGCGGTGTTGGCGCCGTCGGAGCGCTGGCCGGTGGCGCCGTCCACGAGTTCGCGGACCAGGTCGGCGTGTCCGACGTGGCGGTGGGTCTCGGCGATCATGTGGACGAGTACGCGGTGCAGGGTCTGTTCGTGGCGGGCGCCGAACGGGACCTTGCCGACGGCGTCCAGCGGCAGGGCCTCGATGGTGGCGTCGGAGTGCGCCCAGACCCGCCGGTAGCGCCCGATGACCTCCTCGGTGCTCTCGTCCGCCCGCGCCCACATGTCGCCGTTCGGCTCGGTCTGGCCGATGATCCACACGGGGGCCGGTTCGGGGAAGGGGCGGCCGAAGGTGTCGCCGAAGTACAGGGCCTCGGCGCCGGTGACGTGCTTGACCAGGCCCAGCAGGTTGGTTCCGGTGGGGGTGAGCGGGCGGCGCAGGTCGTACTCGGAGAGGCCTTCGAGCTTCCAGAGCAGGGCGTCGCGGGCGTCCTGGATGTAGATCCGGAGGTCGGTCTTGTCGTCTGTCACGGTCATGGGATCAGTCTGGTGATCACGGAATCCCTGTCCATCGATTTCCCCTCCCGCGATTTCCCCTCCCGCTCGCCCCCAGGCCGGAAGTCAACTCGTGCCATGATCAGGTCCGTTCACCCGAGAACGGCCCCCGAAGGAGCGGTCATGGCCGACGGCGCCTGGACCTGGGACGAGACACTGTTCGCCGGAACGGCCGCCCACTACACCCGCGGCAGGCTCCCGTACGCACCCGGCCTGGCGGAGGGGCTGGCCGAGGCGCTGGGGCTCGACGGCCAGGGGCCCGAGGGGCTGGGGCTCGACGGACGCGGGCGGCTGCTCGACGTCGGGTGCGGGCCGGGCACGCTGGCGCTGGCCCTGGCGCACCTGTTCGGCGAGGTCGTCGGGGTGGACCCGGATGCCGGGATGATCGCCGAGGCGCGCCGGGCCGGCGCCGCGGAGCCCAAGGCCACCTGGGTGCGGGCCCGGGCCGAGGAACTGCCGCCGGGCCTCGGCACCTTCACGCTGGCGCCTTCGGCCAGTCCTTCCACTGGATGGACCGCGACCTGGTGGCGACGAGCGTCCGGCACATGCTGAGGCCCGGCGGCGCCCTGGCGCACATCTCGGACCTGAAGGGCGAACCCCGGCCCACCGAGGGACTGCCGCACCCGCCGGTCCCGTGCGCCGCGATCGGCGAGCTGGTCCGGCGCTACCTCGGCCCGGTCCGCCGCGCCGGGCAGGGGCTGCTGCCGCACGGTACGCCGGACGGCGAGGCCGCCGTCCTCGCCCGGGCGGGCTTCACCGGCCCGCAGCGGATCGTCGTCCTGGGCGGGCGACCGCTGGAACGTACGGCCGACGACGCGGTCGCGGGCGTCTTCGCGCTCTCCTCCTCGGCCCCGCACCTCTTCGCCGAACGCCGCCCGGCCTTCGAGTCGGATCTGCGGGGCCTCCTCGCCCGGACCTCGCCGTGGGGGCTCTTCTCGGAGCGGCAACCGAGCAGCGAGGTGTTCATCTGGCGCACCGCGGAGGAGCGTTGACGACGGGGGAGGTGGGGGAGCAGCCGGGAGCGGTCAGCGGACCACGTCGAAGACCTGCTTCTGGAGGCCGTTCCCGTACACCTCGTGCTCGACCAGCTTCAGCTTCTGGGTGTCCTTGTCCGTCGTGCTGAACAGGCGCTTGCCGGCGCCGAGCAGCAGCGGGAAGACGAGCAGGTGGTAGCGGTCGATCAGACCGGCGTCCGAGAGGGCGTGGTTCAGGGTGGCGCTGCCGTGGACGATGATCGGGCCGCCCTCGGTCTCCTTCAGCGCGGCGACCTCGTCGAGCGAACGCAGGATGGTGGTCTCGCCCCAGTTCGGCACCAGGTCGTCCTCGGCGAGGGTGGTGGAGACGACGTACTTCGGCAGCGCCTTGTAGCGGGCGAACTCCGGCATGTCCGGCCACACCGGGCTGAACGCCTGGTAGCTGACCCGGCCGAGCAGCATCGCGGTGGCCTCCTCCTGCTCCCGCCCCTTGATCTCGAACGCCTCGGGGAGGAACTCGATGTCCTTGAAGGTCCAGCCGGAGTTGCGGTAGCCGGGTTCGCCGCCGGGGCCCTCGACGACGCCGTCGAGCGAGACGAACGCGGTGCTGATCAGGGTGCGCATGGGTGGTTCCTCGGTTCTCGTGCGGTTTCTCGTGCGGATCTGGGGCTGTCAGGGTCGGTCGGGTCGGGCGGTTCAGGAAGGCCAGGAGAGCCAGGAAGGCCAGGTGGATCAGGTGAGCACCCCGGCCAGCCACTGCTGCCAGGCGGCCTCGGCCTCGGCCCCGTCCGGAGCCGGGCCGAAGAGGTGGTGGAACATCAGCACCAGGCCGGAGCCGTGGTGGAAGGTGTAGAGCCCGTCGGCGGTGCGGACCTCGAAGCGTTCGTCGTCCGCCCAGACCACCTCGCCGTCCAGCGGGGGCAGGCCCGTCGGTTCGCCGTGGACCGGTGTGCCCGCGGCGACCGGGAGCGGCAGCGACAGGGCGTGGGCGAGGAGGGCCCGGACCTCCGGCTCCGGTCGGCCGGCCGACGGCGCGGCGGCGAAGACGGGGGCGGCGGTGCGTCCGGGGAAGTGGGTGAGGTACTCGCGGAGCGTGTGGAGGTGGAAGGGCCAGCCGCGGCGCAGCGCGTCGTACTCGTCCTGCCAGTCGTCGCCGAGCAGGCCGCTGTGGACGACGCGGAGCACGGTGGCGCCGCCGTCCCGACCCTCGATCAGGTACTCGAAGGCCATGAACCGGCCGTCCTCGCCGGTGGCCGTACGGGTGGCCAGGCGCTTGCCGGGCTCGTAGGCGGTGACGACCGCCTCCGCGCGGTGGCCTCCGGTCTCCATGACGGCGGTGCCGCCCTCGCGCGGGTCCAGCTCGTTGCGGCCCATGAACCAGGAGTCGATCCCCGGTCCGGTGGCGATCGCCTCCCAGACCTGTTCCGGGCTCGCCGGGAGGGAGGTCTCCAGCTCGATCTCGAAGGGGTGGGTCATCGCGGTTTCTCCTGGTTCGGTGCGGTTGCGGCCCCCTCCGCCGCGCTGCCGGTGGCGTCGGCCTCCGGCCCGGCCCCGGCCGGTTCCGCCCCCGCCCCCGCCGCGGCCCCCGCCCCGGCCTCGGCGTCAGCCGGCGCCCCCGCCTCGGCTCCGGGCTGTACGGCGGGGATCTGGTGGAGCCCGACGACCACCCGGTGGTCGCGCCCCCCGGGAGCGGATTCGTCGTGGTAGCGGCTGACGAGGGTGGCCACGGACTGGGCCAGTTCCTCGGCGAAGGCGGCCCGGTCGGCCGCGGAGGCGAACCGCACCTGCGCGTCGATGCCGAAGGTGGCGACCCGCCGCCGGGCGCGGGAGGCGCCGGTCAGCAGGGACCCGACCTCCTGCACCAGCCGGGAGCCGAGCGCCAGCAGCCAGCGGGCGGAGAGCTGGTCGGGGGAGCGGGCGGGGTCCGGGCTCACGGCGGCCAGGACGCCGGGGGAGATCACGTAGGAGGCCGCGGTGGCGCGGTACACCCGTTCGGTGACGTTGCCCTTGCGGCGCTCCTCGGCGAGTTCGACGAGGCCGTGCCGCTCCAGTTCCTTCAGGTGGTAGTTGATCTTCTGCCGGGGCAGTCCCAGCCGGGCGGCCAGCATGGCGGCCGAACCGGGCTCGGCCAGGGCGGCGAGGAGGCGTGACCGCATGGGGTCCAGCGAGGCCTCGGCCGCAGCGGGTTCTTCGATCACGGCGACTTCCAGCACCGTTCCAGCATCCAACCGACAAAAAAATTTGTCAAGGAAAAAACACCTGTCGGTAGCCCGGCCGGACGAACCCGGTCCCCCGGACGGCGCCCGTGCCCCGCCCCCCGCGCGGGGCACGGGCGCCGTCGGCACCGGGAGCGCCGACACCGGCGCTCCACGACCAGGGCCCCAGTCGCCCCGCCGCCCGTCCGGCCGACCCATCGTCAGAAGTGGCTCCGCTCGCCACGCTTGTCGTGCCCGGCGACGGTCAGCCTGCACTGGCCGTCCTCGCAGGAGCGCTGGAGGCGGCCCCGCGAGACGGTCTGCGCCAATCCGATCGCCCAGCACATCGGGCAGCCGCGCAGGGCGAACAGGCCGACCGGCAGCAGGACCAGGCTGACCGGTCCGACCAGCGGGATGAGGGCGACCGAGCCGATCAGCGAGCCGAAGCCCACCACGCCGCGCGCGATGTGCTCGGGCAGGGACTTGCTGGCGAAGTCGGGGCCCTCGGGGCCGGCGCCGACCTCAGGCTTCGGTTCGGTCGTCGTTGCGGTCATCGTTCCCTCCGGGGACTGGTTCGAGAGGGGCCCGCAGCGTCCGTTGGACCGCCGAACGGGCCCGGTGCAGGCGGGACTTCATCGCGGCCGTGCTGAGGCCCAGGGCGTCGGCGACCATTCGGCCGCTGTGGCCCTGGACGTCCCGCATGATCAGCACGCGGCGCTGGTCGGGTGGCAGGGCGGCGACCGCGGCCGCCACCCGGTCCGCTTCCAGCCGTCGCAGGACCGCCTCCTCGGCCGAGTCCGCGTAGGCGGGGGTGGAGGCGGAGGCGGAGGCGAAGGTGGAGTCAGAGGCGTCCCGCTGCAGCGGCATGCTGTGGTCCCGCAGTCGGGTCCGCGCGCGCCGGAGGCACTCGTTGCGGACGATGCGGAACATCCAGGACGCCAGGGCGCCGGAGGCCCGCAGCATCCCGATCTTGCGGTACAGGATGATCAGGGCTTCCTGTGCCGCGTCCTCCGCGTCCTCCGGGGTGGCGCAGAGGGAGTGGGCGAATCGCTGCACGTTGGGGTGCGAGCCCGACACGAGTGCGGCGATCGAGTCGACGTCCCCGCCCTGCGCGGCGGCGATCAACTGCTCGCCGGGCCAGGTCGATTCAGCCACGCCCGGCTCGCTTGCGCTTCACGACCAGCATGCAGGTGCAGAGCAGCACCAGGGCGACGGCGATGCCGATTCCGATGATCATCACTACCTCCGGATTCCGTGTCCGACGGTTGTCGGAACGTTTATAAGAGGCGTGGGTGGCTCCAAAGGATTCGGCTCGCGGCGCGGAAAATCCGCCCGCGGCCAGGTCTGGCAGGCCTGGGCGGGCGGTCAGATCCGGTCGGTGCCGAACAGGGGGTCGAGCGGTTCGTCCTCGTACCCGAGGACGAGGCACTCCGTGGCGACCGGCCCCTGGGAGAGCTCTGCGAGTCGTGCGAGGGCCGTTGCCTCGGAGGGAAGCGCGGCGGGGTCGAGGCCGAGTGCCCGGGCCGCGCGGTGGCGCCGCTCGTCGAGGTCGGGGACGTCCTCCCGGTAGCCGTCGGCGACGGCTCGAAGCTCTTCGGCCGTCCGTCCGGGAGCGTCCCGCCACCACGGCGCCACGAGGCACAGCCGCAGCAATTCGGGCAGTCCGAGGGCGAGCGGGCCGGCCTCGCCGTCGAGGCTCACGTACACCACCGGGCGTTCCTCGCCGCCCTCGCCGACGAAGCAGAAGGCGTCTCCTGTGCCCGCCCGCGCGAACTGCTCCAATCGGGCCCCGGAAGCGAGACGGACTCCGTCCTCCAGCTCGTGGTCCGCCGGGCTCGTCGCATCGAGGTCGGCGACCCCGGCGAAGAACGCGACCACATCCTCATCGCCGGCGAGCAGGGGCAGCAGCGCGTCGGGCCGGGGCAGGTCGCCGGTGCCGCCGGCCGTGGCAGTCGATCCGTTCACCCCGCAACCGTAACCAGGGCCTCGGCGCCGGTTGCGACCCGGGCGGCAACCGTGGCTGCGCGGTTTCATCGGGGGAGTCGGGGAGGCCGCGGTCAAACTTCGCTGGGACTCGCCGAACTTCGCGCTTCGCTATACGGAGAGTGACGGATGGGGTGGACGGGTCGGACTTGAATCTTTGCGAACGAATGTTCGATCCTGGGGTTGTGCCCGTTTTCGAATCTGTTTTCGAATCCACCGCCGAGCAGCTCGCACGTCCCGTGCTCCGCCCGGTGGCGTCTCCGGCTGCCGTGCCGGGGGAGCGGGGGGAGCGAGAGGGGTGGGCGACGTCGGACGCCGGGCGGGCGGCGGAGCCCCGGGGGCTGCTGCCGGTGCCGTCCGCGCTGCGGGAGGTGCTGCCCGACGGCGGGCTGCGCCGGGGGACGGCGGTGTCGGTGGCGGGCGGGGACACCGGGCTGCTGCTGGCGCTCGCCGCCGGGGTGAAGGAGACCGAGGGCGGCTGGGCCGCGGCGGTCGGACTGCCGGACCTGGGGCTGGCCGCCGCCGAGGGGTACGGGCTGGACCTGCGGCGGCTGCTGGTCGCGGACGATCCGGGGCCGCACTGGGCCGAAGTGGTCTCGGTGCTGGCCGGCGCGGTCGAGCTGATCATGCTGCGCCCGGACGGGCCGGTGCCGCCGAAGCCGGCCGCCCGGCTGGCGGCGGTGCTGCGGCGCAGCGGCTGCGTGCTGCTGGTCGCCGGACCGTGGCCGGGCGCGGCACTGCGGCTGGGGGTGCGTTCCGGGCGCTGGTTCGGGCTGGGCGACGGCCACGGGCAGCTCGCCGGCCGGCAGGTGGAGGTGGTGGCCGAGGGCCGTGGCTCGGCGGCACGCGGCCGGACGGTCCGGCTCTGGCTGCCCGACGAGCACGGCGCGGTGCGCCCGCTCCGGGAGCAGCCGCGACAGGGGCGGCCGCAGCCGGCGGCGGAACCGGAGGTACCGGAGGTGCAGGTACTGCCGGCGATACCGGCGATACCGGCGATACCGGCACTACCGGTGATGCCGGCACTACCGGCGGCGGAGCCGAGGGCACCCCGCGTGGCGGCGGTGGTCTGAGATGGCGGACGACAGAACTCCCCGGGTGCTGGTGGTCTGGTGCCCGGACTGGCCGGTGGTGGCCGTCACCGGCGACGACCCGGTCGCGGTGACCGAGGGCGGGCGGATCCTCGCCTGCTCGGCGGGCGCCCGGGCGGCCGGGGTGCGGCAGGGGCAGCGGCTCAAGCTGGCCCAGCGGCTCTGCCCGGAGCTGGAGCTGCGCGACCGCGACCCGGAGGCGGAGACCCGCCGCTTCGAGCCGGTGGTCGCGGCGGTGGAGGCGTTCACACCCCGGGTGGAGGTGATCCGCCCGGGCCTGTGCGCGATCCCGGTGAAGGGACCGGGCCGCTACTTCGGCGGCGAGGAGGCGCTGGCCGGCAAGGTCGGCAGAGCGGTGGCGGACGCCCTCGGGCAGCCCCTCGTCCCGGACGCCGTCCCGGGCGCGGTGGCCGTCGAGGCCCGACCGGCAACCGGCTCCCGAGCCGAATCCGCCCCGCAGGCCCAGACCGTCCAGGCTCCAGCCGCCCCGCAGGCCCAAGCCCCAGCTGTCCCGCAGACCCAGGCCCCAGCCGCCCCCCAGGCCCAGGTCGGCGTCGCCGACGGCCTGTTCGCCGCCGTGCTCGCCGCCCGGGCCGGGGTGCTGGTCCCGGCCGGCCGGACGGCGGAGTTCCTCGCCCCGTACCCGGTGGGCGCGCTGGGCGACGAGGCGCTGGCCGAACTGCTCGGGCGGCTCGGCCTGCCCACCGTCGGGGCCTTCGCCGCCCTGCCGGCCGAGTCGGTCGCGGACCGCTTCGGCCCGTCCGGGACGGTCGCGCACCGGCTGGCCCGTGGCCTGCAGCCGCGCCCGCTGGTGCCGCGCGACGAGGAGCCGGACCTCTCCGTCGAGCAGCGCTTCGACCCGCCGGAGCCGCTGGCCGAGCCGCTGGTGTTCGTCGCCCGCACACTGGCCGAGCAGCTGCACGAGCGGCTGGCCGGGGCGGGGCTGACCTGCCGCCGGGTGGCCGTCGAGGTGGCCTGCGCGGACGGTCGGACGGCCTCCCGGTTGTGGCGGCACGAGGGCCGGCTGTCCGCGACGGCGCTGGCCGAGCGGGTCCGCTGGCAGCTCCAGGCCTGGCAGGGCGCGGGCACCTTCACCGGCGACGGGGAAGGCGGCGAGGACACGGGCTTCACCCTGCTGCGGCTGGCCCCCGACGGCCTCTCCCCGGACCAGGGCCGCCAGCTCGCGCTATGGGGCCAGGCCGTCGCGGACGACCGGGTGGAGCGGGCGGTCGCCCGGGTGCAGGCGGTGCTCGGCCACGCGGGACTGCGCCGGATCGAGCCGGCCGGCGGACGCGGCCCGGGCGAGCAGGCGGTCAAGGTGCCGTGGGGCGAGCCGTACGAGGCGGCGGTGCCGGCCGACGCTCCCTGGCCGGGGCGGCTGCCGGAGGTGTGGCCCGCCGTGGTGCTGCGGGAGCCCGCGCCGGTGCGGGTGCTGGACGGGGCCGGGCAGCCGGTCACGGTGGACGGCCGGGCGGGGGTGTCGGCCCGTCCGGCTCTGGTCGTGGTCCGGGGCCGGGAGGAGCGGGTGGACGGCTGGACCGGGCCCTGGCCGGCGGTCGAGTACTGGTGGGACCAGTCGCTGGCCCGGCGCCGGGCGCGGTTCCAGGTCGTGGTGGGCGGCGGCCGGGCGCTGCTGCTCACCGTGGAGGGGGGTGCCTGGTACCTGGAGGCCGGCTACGACTAGCGGCCCGGCACCCGGAAGCAGAGCCCGCAACGAAGAGGAGCAGGACGAGCACGAGGGGAAGCAGCACAAGCACGAGAGGAAGCAGCGCAAGCACGAGGGGGGAGCAGCACGAGCACGAGAACGACGAAGGCAACCCCCGATGGGCTTCACCAGCCACCCCACCCTCCCCTGGAGCGAACTGCACCGCCGGCTGACCGGCGCGGCGCCGGACCGTACGGTCGTCCCGCTGCGCCGCTCCGGTCCGGTCGAACTCCCACCCCCGGAAGTCGAGTTCGGGGCATCCTCCGGGAAGGCCGCCGAGCCCTGGGCCGAACTGCACGTCCACTCCGCCTTCAGTTTCTTGGACGGCGCCAGCGACCCGGAGGACCTGGTCGCCGAGGCGGTCCGGCTGGGCGTGGAGACCCTCGCGATCACCGACCACGACGGCCTGTACGGAGCCGTCCGGCTCGCCGAGGCGGCCCGGGGCACGGGCCTGGCCACCGTGTTCGGCGCCGAGCTGACCATCCGCGACGGCGGGACGGGCAGCGGGACGGGCGGCGGGGCAGACCGTGGGTCGAACGGCAAGCCGAGCAGCAAGTCGAACGGCAAACCGAGCGGCAAGTCGAACGGCAAACCGGGCAGCGGAACGGAGGAACACCTGCTGGTCCTCGCCCGCGACCCGGCCGGCTACCGCCGCCTCTCCGCCGCGATCGCCGCCGCCCAGCTGGCCGGCGGCGCCAAGGGCAACCCGGTGTACGACCTCGCGGCGCTCGCCGGGGCGCACGGCGGCCACTGGGCGGTGCTCACCGGCTGCCGGCTCGGCCGGGTCCCCGCCGCGCTGCCCGACCAGGCCGAGGCCGAGCGCCGGCTCCGTACCCTCGCCGAGGCGTTCGGCCCCGAGAACGTCCACGTCGAGCTGATCGACCAGTGGCTGCCCGGCGACGACCGGCGCAACGACGCCCTCGCCGCCCTCGCCGCGAAAGTGCGGCTCCCCGTGGTGGCCTCCACCAACGCCCACCACGCCGGCCCCGCCCAGGGGCGCCTCGCGCAGAGCCTGGCCGCGCTGCACGAACGCCGCACCCTCCAGGACGCGGTCGGCTGGACCCGGGCGGCCGGCACCGCGCACCTCCGCTCGGGCCGCGAGATGGCCGGCCGACTGGCCCGCTTCCCCGGGGTGCAGCGGGCCACCGTCGAACTCGGCCGGGCCTGCGCCTTCGACTTCGCCCGGCTGGACCCGGAGCTGCCCGGTTTCCCCGTCCCCGAGGGCGGGACCGAGATCAGCCATCTGCGTGCCCTGGTCGCGGCCGGCGGCCCGGCCCGCTTCGGCCCCGGCAACGCCGCCGCCCGCCGTCAGCTCGGCAAGGAGCTGGACGTGATCGAGGACCTCGACCTGGCCGGCTACTTCCTGATCGTGCACGACATCGTGGACTTCTGCCGCAGCCGGGACATCTGGTGCCAGGGCCGCGGCTCGGCCGCCAACTCGGCGGTCTGCTACGCCCTCGGGATCACCGCCGTCGACCCGATCCACTACAAGCTGCTGTTCGAACGCTTCCTCTCCACCGCCCGGGACGGGCCGCCCGACATCGACCTGGACATCGAGAACCGCCGCCGCGAGGAGGTCATCCAGTACGTCTACGGCCGGTACGGGCGCGAGCACGCCGCCCAGGTCGCCAACGTGATCACCTACCGGCCCCGGCTGGCGATCCGCGACGCCGCCCGGGTGCTCGGCTACCCGCAGGGGCAGGTGGACGCGTTCAGCCGGCAGACCGACTTCCGCTCCGCCCCGGGCGCGGACGCCGTCATCCCGGCCGACGTGCTCTCGCTCGCCGGCCAACTCCACGGTCTGCCCCGCCACTTGGGCATCCACTCGGGCGGCATGGTGCTCACCCGGGAGCCGATCGGCGAGATCTGCCCCACCGAGTGGGCCCGGATGCCCGGGCGTTCCGTGCTCCAGTGGGACAAGGAGTCCACCGCCGGCGCCGGACTGGTGAAGATCGACCTGCTCGGTCTCGGCATGCTCGCCGCCCTGCACGACGCCTGCGACCTGGTCGCGGAGCACCACGGCCTGCGCTACGACCTGGCCGGCATCCCGGACGACGACAAGGGCGTGTACGCGATGCTGCGCCGGGCCGACACCGTCGGCGTGTTCCAGGTCGAGTCCCGGGCGCAGATGGCGACCCTGCCCCGGCTCAAGCCGGACCACTTCTACGACCTGGTGGTCGAGGTCGCGCTGATCCGCCCCGGGCCGATCCAGGGCGGTTCCGTCCACCCGTACCTGCGCCGTCGTGCCGGGGTGGAGCCGGCCGGCTGCCCGCACCCGCTGATGGAGAACGCGCTCGGCAAGACCCTGGGGGTGCCGCTGTTCCAGGAGCAGATGATGCAACTCGCCATCGACTGCGCCGGGTTCACCCCGGCCGAGGCCGACCGGCTGCGGCAGGCGATGGGCGCCAAGCGCTCGCACGAGCGGGTCGCCCGGCTGCGCGACCGGCTGCTCGGCGGGATGGCCGAGCGCGGCATCCCGCCCGAGGTGGCCGAGGACGTCTACGGCAAGATCGAGGCCTTCTCCAACTACGGCTTCCCGGAGAGCCACGCGATCAGCTTCGCCTACCTGGTGTACGCCAGCGCCTGGCTGAAGCACCACTTCCCGGCGGCTTTCACCTGTGCCCTGCTGGCCAACCAGCCGATGGGCTTCTACTCGCCGCTCAGCCTGGTCGCGGACGTCCGCCGGCACGGCGTGCGGGTGCGCGGGGTGGACGTCAACGCCAGCGGGGCGCGGCCCACCCTGGAGCCGTACCGGGGGCCGACCCCCGAGCCGCCGCTGACCGCCGGGCGCCCGCAGCCGGCGATCCGGCTCGGCCTGGAGACGGTGCGCGGCATCGGCACCCCGCAGGCCGAGGCGATCGTGGCCGGGCAGCCGTACGCCGGCCTGGAGGACTTCGCCCGCCGCACCGGCCTGCCCGGGCATGCCCTGGAGGCGCTGGCGACGGCCGGGGCCTTCGACTGCTTCGGTCTGACGAGACGTCAGGCGCTGTGGGCGGCAGGGGCGTTCGCCGGGATGTCGGCCGGCCTGATCCCCGGCACCACTCCCGGCGCCGAGGCTCCGGAGCTGCCCGGTATGAGCCCGGTCGAGGAGACCATCGCCGACCTGTGGGCCACCGGCACCTCCGCCACCAGCCACCCGCTCCAGCACCTGCGCGCCCGGCTGGAGCGCGGCGGCGCCCTCCCCGCCGACCGGCTCCCGGACGTGCCACCGGGGACGGCGGTGGTGGTCGGCGGCCTGGTCACCCACCGGCAGCGGCCGCCGACGGCCGGCGGGGTGCTCTTCCTCAGCCTGGAGGACGAGACCGGGCTGATCAACGTGATCTGCAACCGCCCGGTCTGGGAGTCCCAGCGCCGCACCGCCCTGGACCGGGCCGGGCTGCTGGTCCACGGCCACATCGAGCGCGACCGGGGCGCCACCAATCTGATCGCCACCCGGCTCACCCCGCTCCGGATCGGCCTCTGAGCGGGGCGGACGGTGCCACCAGACGTCCTGGCCGCTCCGTGGCCCCTGAGCGCGGGAGGAATCAGTTCGGGTACCCGATCCCCGCCAGGTCCTCGGCGAGCTCCTCCGGGTCGGTCTCCGGGTTGAGCGCCGCCACCACGGCGGGGGTGAGCGGGCGCAGCGCCAGGACGTGCTCGATCGCGGCGAGGTCCAGCTCCTGCTCCGGCTCGAAGTACTCCTCGGCCCACGCCAGGTAGGCCTCCGCCGAACCGTCCAGCAGCAGCCCGAAGAGGCCCTCCGCGCCGTGCTCGGCGGGCGTGCCGCACTCGGCGGGCATGCCGTGCCAGGCGCTGTCCTCCGGCGCGCGCCAGAAGCAGACCGTCACGACCGGCCCGTCCTCGTGCTGGAAGGCGGGCTCCTCGGCGAAGCGGCGGAACTCCTCCGGCACGGCCGCGAGCAGCTCCGGGGCGTTGGGCGCTTCGTGGTCGAAGCCGCGTCCGTAGGCGCCGGCGGGGGAGAAGACCACGAACCAGTCGTCGCCCTGGCCGTTGCGCATCGAGGCCATCTCCTCGCCCTCGTCCCAGGCGGCGTCGAAGGAGTGGTACCGCGACTCCCAGTCGTCCGGGCAGAGGATCGCGTCGAGCGCGGCCAGCGCGCGGCAGCGGTCGCGCAGGTCGGGGACGGCGGGCAGGCGGCTGAGCAGGTCGTTCATGCCGCCATTCAACCCCGGGCCGCCGACAGCGCCGCGCCCCGGGCCTCGACGGCGCCGCGCCCCGGGCCCTGGCGGCGACCCGCCCCGAGGGGCCGGCCGCGAGCCTCCCGGGGCGCACCCTGCGCCCGCGCGCCCTACGCCCGCGCCCCGGGCTGCCGCCCCTTGCCCGGCGCCCCGGCGAAGGCCTGGGCGATCGGGAGCCAGGCGGTGGCGACCGGCCCGGTGGCGGTGAGGGCGAGGTCGTCCCGGTGGCGGCGCTGGGTCACCAGCAGGCAGAAGTCCAGGGCCGGGCCGGACACCACGTCCTGCGCCCCGGCCGGGCCGATGGACCAGGCGCCGCCGCCGGGCGCGGTCAGGTCGAGCCGGACCGGCTGTTCGGGCGCGGGCAGCCCGTGCAGGGTGAAGGCGAAGCCCAGGGTGCGCAGTCCCAGGTGGGCGATGTGCCGCAGTCGGTCGGTGGGCTCGCGGGTGGCGCCGAGTGCGTCCGCGACGTCCTGGCCGTGTGCCCAGGTCTCCATCAGCCGGGCGGTCGCCATCGAGGCGGGCTTCATCGGCGGGCCGAACCAGGGCAGCCGGACGTCGGCGGGGGCGGCGGCGAGCGCGGCCAGCGCTTCGGCCCGCCCGGCCCGCCAGCGGGCGAGCAGTGCCTCGGGCTCGGCGGCCGCACCCGCGCGGGCGCCTTCCTCCACGGGGTCGGCGCCGGCCGTCACCAGCTCGTGGAAGCGCCCGCCGAGCGAGGTGCCGAAGGCCTCCGGGTCGCGCGCGGCCAGTGCGGTCCAGTCGTCGGTCCAGGTCAGGTGGGCGATCTGGTGTGCCACCGTCCATCCCTCGGCGGGTGTCGGGCGGGCCCAGTCCTCGGCGGGCAGTCCGGCGACCAGGCCGTCCAGCACCGCGCTCTCGGCCCGCAGGTCCGCCAGCAGTCCGCCCAGGACATCGCCCGGGGTGTTCGGGTCGGTCATCGGTTTTCCCTCCGGCATCGGCTTCCCTTCCGGTCGAGGCGGTCGCCGCTCGGTGCCGGCCGCCCGACAGCGGCCACCCGGCAGTGACCACCTGATGGTTACTACCCGCCGGTAGCCACGGGCGCACCCTCCGCCCGCCCGCTCACCGGCGTCCACGACTCCACGAAACACGCATGTCACTACTCTCGCCACCGGCCCCATCGCGTGTGACAATTCCGCGATGACCAGGGCTGCGGACCCCCACCTTGCGCAACCCCTCGCCGACGCTGTGCGATCCGGCGGCCCCGACGGGCCCGAGGACCCCGGCGGCCCCGGCGGCCCCGAACTCGCCGCGCGCGCCGCCGAGCTGGTGCGGGACGCCGTGCTCGGCGATCTCGCCCGCCGGGTGGTGGCCGAGTGCGGGGTCGACGTCGGCCTGGTCGGCGTGCCCGAGCCGCTGCCCGGGAGCCGCCCCGGCAGCGAGGGCATGGTGCTGCGGCACTGGGCCGGCACCCGGGCCGACCTGCTGCACGACGCGCCCGTCCCGGCCGGAGTCGGCCTCGGCGGCCGGGCGCTCGCCGAACGCGCGCCCACCTGGGTGCCCGACTACCGTGCGGCGACGACGATTTCGCACCACTACGACGAGGCCGTGGCCGCCGAGGGCCTGTACGCGATGCTCACCGTCCCGCTGATGGACGGCGGCGCCGTGCGCGGCGTGGTGTACGCCTCGCTGCGCAGCGTCGTCCCGTTCGGGGACGTGCGGATCTCCGCGGTCGGCGCGCTGGCCAAGGCGGCGGCCCGGGCGCTGGCCGGGGCCGCCGCCTGGAGCCGCGAGCGGCCCCGGAAGGCCGTCCCCGTACCGCCGTTGACCCCGCGCGAGCACGAGGTGCTGCGCTGGGCGGCGACCGGCCGGACCAACCCGGAGATCGCCGCCCGACTGGGCCTGACCTGCAACACGGTGACGGGCTACCTCAAGTCCGCGATGCACAAGCTCGGTGTCCGCAACCGGACCGAACTCGCCGTCGCGGCACGGGAGTCGGGGCTCGTCAGTTGACCTGGCGGTCCCGCCCGGACCAGTACGGCTCGCGCAGCCGGAACTTCTGCAGCTTCCCGGTGGCGGTACGCGGGAGGGCGTCCCGGAACTCCACTGTGGTGGGCGACTTGTAGCCGGCCAGCCGCTGCTTGCAGTGTGCGATCAACTCGGCCTCGGTGACCGCCTGGTGGCCCTCCCGGAGCACCACCAGCGCCTTCACCGTCTCGCCCCACTTCTCGTGCGGCACGCCGATCACCGCCGTCTCGGCGACCGCCGGGTGGTCGTACAGGCAGTCCTCCACCTCGATCGAGGAGACGTTCTCCCCGCCGCTGATGATGACGTCCTTCTTGCGGTCGGAGATGGTCAGGTGCCCCTCCGTGAGGGTGCCGCCGTCACCGGTGTGGAACCAGCCGTCCGCCAGCGCCTCGGCCGAGGCCTCCGGCTGCTGCCAGTAGCCGTCCAGCACGGTGTTGGAGCGCACCAGCACCTCCCCGGAGGCGTCCACCCGCAGCCGGGTGCCGAGTGCCGGGGCGCCCGCCTGCACCAGCTTCTCGGCCCGCTCGGCGGCCGGCAGCGCGTCCCACTCGGACCGTGAGCGGTTGACCGTGACGACCGGGGACGTCTCGGTCAGGCCGTAGATCTGCATGAACTCCCAGCCCAGCTGCTCCTCGACCTGCTGCACCACCGAGGTCGGCGGCGGGGCGCCGGCCACGATCATCCGCACCCGGTCCCGGCCGGGCACCGGGCCGTCCCAGTCGGCGGCCGCGTCCAGCACCATCTGGACCACGGCCGGTGCGCCGCACAGGAAGGTCACCCCGTGCCGTTCGACCCGGCGCAGGATCTCCGCGCCGTCCACCTTGCGCAGCACGATGTGCCGGGCGCCGAGCCCGGTGAGGGAGAACGGCAGGCCCCAGCCGTTGGCGTGGAACATCGGCAGGGTGTGCAGGTAGACGTCCCGGTCGTTCGCGCCGAAGTGCAGGCCCATCAGTGTCGCGTTCAGCCAGACGTTGCGGTGGGTGAGCTGAACGCCCTTGGGGCGCGCGGTGGTTCCGCTGGTGTAGTTGATGGTGGCGGTGTCGTTCTCGTCCACCGCGTACCGCCGCGGGGTGCCGTCGAAGTCGTACAGCACGGCGTCGCTGTCCGCGCCGAGCACGAACTTGTGCTTGGCCACCACCCCGCTCAGGGAGTCGGCGACCTCGGGGTCGACCAGCAGCACCGAGGCGCCGCTCTGCTCGACGATGTACGACACCTCCTCGGCCTTCAGTCGGAAGTTCACCGGCACCAGCACCCGGCCGTAGCCGCTCACCCCGAAGAAGGAGGTCAGCAGCCGGGCCGAGTTGTGCGAGACGACCGCGACCCGCTCACCCGGCCCGACGCCGAGCCGATCCAGCCCGGCGGCCTGGGCCCGGGCCAGCTCGGCGACCCTGCGGTAGCTCAGCTCGCCCCAGGATTCGGCCGGCTGCACCGGCTCGTCGACGATGCCGACCCGGTCGCCGTAGACCAGCTCGGCCCGGTCGAGGAAGTCCATCACGGAGAGTGGAATCTGCATGCGCCCACTGTCCTCCCCCGCCCGCGCCCTGCACACCCCCGATCGGGGGTGTCACCCGTCCGTGGGCGCCGCGTCAGCGTTTGTGGGCGCCGCGTCGGCGTTCGTGGGCATCGCGTCCCTGACCGCGGGGAACGCCGTGCGTGCCGTGCGCCTGCTAAGAAGGTCGCAACGCACGGTCCAGCCAACGGGGAGCACACTCATGAACGACCAACGGCCCGGCACGCTCCACGAGGCCGTCGGCGGCATCGACGTCCTGCGCCGGCTCAGCCGCACCTTCTACCGGGGCGTCCTCGACGTCTCCGCCTCCCCGGCCGGTACCGACCTCGGCGAGCCCGGCCCGACCCCGCGCTGGGGCTGGGAGGGCCTCAAGTGACCGTCACCGCACCCCTGGTGGCCGATGGCCTGCTGCTGCGTCCGTTCGAGGACGCCGACGCGCCCGCCCTGATCGAGGCCTACCGGGACGAGACCCTGCGCCGCTTCACCCGCACGCCGGTGGACGACGCCGAGCAGGCCGCGCACTGGCTGCGCCTCCAGTACGAGGGCCGGGCGGCCGGCACCCGGTACGCCTTCGCCGTCCTGGACGCCGGCGAGCTGGTCGGCAACGTGGTGCTCAAGCGCGGCGCCCCGGGCGGGGAGAGGGCCGAAGTGGGGTACTGGACGGCCGGCCCGGCCCGCGGCCGGGGGGTGGCCCCGCGCGCGCTGGAGGCCCTCACCGCCTGGGCCTTCGCCACCTTCGCCGAGGAGGGGCTCGTCAGGCTCGACCTGCTGCACGAGGGCGACAACCACGCCTCCTGCCGGGTCGCGGAGAAGAGCGGCTACCCGCTCACGGAGATCGTCCCGGCCTTCCCGCCGTACCCGCTGGACGGCCACCGGCATTCCCGGAAATGGCTGGACGGGCCCGAACCGGGCAGTTCAGAGTAGGCGCATGGCTTCTCTGGTACGGCATGTGACGATCGATTGCGCCGACGCGTACGCCCTGGCCTCCTTCTGGGCGCAGGCGCTGGACGGCGCCCTGGGCGAGGAGGACAAGCCGGGCGACGAGGAGGTGGAGGTGAGCTCCGCGGGCGCCTCGCTGCTCTTCATCCGGGTGCCCGAGGGCAAGTCGGCGAAGAACCGGACCCACCTCGACCTCCAGCCGCAGGACCGCGGCCGGGACGAGGAGGTGGAGCGCCTGGTCGCCCTGGGCGCCGCCGTGCTGGCGGACCACCGCCGCCCGGACGGCACGGGCTGGGTCACCCTGGCCGACCCGGAGGGCAACGAGTTCTGCGTCGAGCGCAGCCGGGCCGAGCGCGCCGCCACCGAGAACGCCTGACGGATCGGATCGGCCGAGATCGGCCGGGATCAGCCCAGACCGGTCCTGATCGCTCCGAAGCAGCCCAGGAGCAGTCGAGGGGTCAGTCGGGCCACTCGCCCATGGCCGCCCGCCAGGTCCACGAGGACCTGCGCGGGCGGCCGTTCAGTTCCCCGCGCCCGGTGCACCAGAGCAGGACCTCCGCCGGGTGGGCGGCCGGCTCCCGCGGCGCGTCCGGGAAGAGCCGGTCGAGCACGAGGCGGCACAGCTCGGCGGGCGGCCGCCAGGGCAGGCCGAGGCCGCTGGTGATGTCGTGGGTGTGCAGCAGGGTTTCGGCGACGCCCATGGCGGCGAAGCCGAACGGCTCGCAGGGCCCGTGGTGGTAGGCGCGCAGCTCGGGCGGGGCGGCGTCCAGGGCGGTGGCGAGGAGCTGCCCGGCGGCGGTGACCACGGTGAGCACCTGGGCCGGGCCGGCCTCGGGCCGGACGGTGAGGTCCAGCGGCAGGTAGCGGTCCCGGGGGCGGGCGGCGAGCGCGACGTGGGCGGCGGTGTCGCGGCAGCTCCACTCCAGGAGTCCGGCGGGCGCGCCCCAGTCGCGGTCCTCGGCGTGCGGGGCGAGGACCGCGAGTGAGGCGTCCAGGGCGGCTCGTACGGCGTCGCCGTTGCGCATGCTCACTCCTTCGACGGAGCGTCACATGGTAGTCGCCTCAACGGTGTTCATCCCAGCTGGATCGAGCGCTTGGCCAGTCCCATCCAGAATCCGTCGATGACGCTGCGCTGGCTGTCCAGGTCGGCCTCGCCGGCGCCGAGGGTGACGAACAGCGGGGCGAAGTGCTCGGTGCGCGGGTGGGCGAGGCGCCCGGCCGGGGCCTTGTGCTCGAAGTCGAGCAGCGCGTCCAGGTCGTGGGCCTCCAGGGCGCGCCGGCCCCAGTCGTCGAACTCGGCCATCACCGAGGTGATCCGGCCGTCGCTGCTGAGCGCCCGCAGGTTGTGGGTGAAGAAGCCGCTGCCGACGATCAGCACGCCTTCGTCGCGGAGCGGGGCGAGCTTGCGGCCGATCTCCATCAGCCGTTGCGGGTCGAGGGTGGGCAGCGAGACCTGGAGCACCGGGACGTCGGCGTCCGGGTACATCTCCACCAGGGGGACGTACGCGCCGTGGTCGAGCCCGCGGTCGGGGATGTCCTGGACGGGCGTGCCGGGGGCGCGCAGCAGCTTGCGCACGCGCTCGGCGAGCTCCGGTGCTCCGGGGGCGGCGTACTGGACCCGGTAGTAGTGCTCGGGGAAGCCCCAGAAGTCGTACACCAGCGGGATGGTGGTGACGGCGCCGAGGGCGAGCGGGGCCTCCTCCCAGTGGGCGGAGACCATGAGGACGGCCTTGGGCCGGGGCAGGTCGGCCGACCAGGCGGCCAGCTCGCCCGGCCAGATCGGGTCGTCGGCCAGCGGCGGCGCGCCGTGCGACAGGTACAGGGCGGGCATGCGCTCGGGGGCCGCGGTGCTCATGGCGTCCTCCTCGGGACCGTTCGACCGATGGGTGATGCAGATAGTTCAAATTTGAACGTCTACTGGACCGACGGTACACCTTCGTTCGAATTTGAACAACAGGAGTAGGCTTCGTCCCATGTCCCCACTGAACGAACCCCGCTGGCTGGACCCGGACGAGGCCGCCGCCTGGCGGGGCTTCGTCACCGCGAGCAACCTGCTCAACCGGCGGCTGGAACGCCAGCTCAAGGAGGACTCCGGGCTCTCCCACCAGCAGTACGAGATCCTGGTGCACCTGTCCGCCGCCCCCGGCGGCTCGCTGCGGATGACCGAACTCGCCGACAAGCTGGTCACCTCCAAGAGCGGCCTCACCTACCAGGTCACCCAACTGGAGCGGGCGGGTCTGGTCGCCCGCCGCTCCTGCCCCAGCGACGTGCGCGGCGTCATCGCCGAACTCACCGAGCAGGGGCGGGAGGCGCTGCGCCAGGCCGCGCCCGGGCACGTCGCCCTGGTGCGCGAGCTGCTGATCGACGTGCTCACCCGCGAGCAGCTCACGGTGCTCGCCGAGGGCCTCGGCGCGGTCAGCGCCCGGCTGCGCCCGGAGGACGCCTAGCCTGTCCCCTCTGCCCCCCTGCCCCGCCCCCCGAATCCCGCCCTCGCTCCGCTCCGGTTCAGCCGAGCGCCGCCGCCCGCTCCAGCAGCAGCTTCCGCTCCCGCTCGTTGCGGGTCAGCCCCGCCGCCCGCTCGAACTCCGCCCGGGCCTCCGCCACCCGCCCCAGCCGGGCCAGCAGATCGCCCCGCACGCTCGGCAGCAGGTGGTAGCCGCGCAGCGCCGGTTCCGGCGCCAGCTCGTCGACCAGCTCCAGCGCCGCCGCCGGGCCCTGGGACATCGAGACCGCCACCGCCCGGTTCAGCGCCACCACCGGGGAGGGCGACAGCACCAGCAGCCGCTCGTACAGCGCGGCGATGGTCGCCCAGTCGGTGTCCGCGTAGCGCCGCGCCTTGGCGTGGCAGGCGGCGATCGCGGCCTGCACCGAGTACGGTCCGATGCCCGCCCGCTGCAGGGCGTCGAAGCCGCGGCGGATCAGCAGCCCGTCCCAGTGGGCCCGGTTCTGCTCGGCCAGCAGCAGGGGCCGCCCGTCCGGCCCGGTCCGGGCGGCCGTGCGCGAGGCCTGGAACTCCAGCAGCGCGGCCAGTCCGTGCGCCTCCGGTTCGGCCGGCATCAGCGCGGCCAGCACCCGGGCCAGCCGCAGCGCGTCCTCGCACAGCTGGGGGCGGACCAGGTCGTCCCCCGCGGTCGCCGAGTAGCCCTCGTTGAAGATCAGGTAGATGACCTCCAGCACCGAGGAGAGCCGCTGCGCCCGGTCCTCCCCGTACGGCACCTCGAACGGCACCTCCGCCTTCGCCAGCGTCCGCTTCGCCCGGACGATCCGCTGCGCCACCGTCGACTCGGGCACCAGGAAGGCGCGGGCGATCTCCGGCGTGGTGAGGCCGCCGAGCAGTCGGAGGGTGAGGGCGATCCGCGAGTCCGCCGGGAGCACCGGGTGGCAGGCGGTGAAGATCAGCCGCAGAAGGTCGTCGTCGATGTCGTCGGGCTCGGCCGGCTCCGGGGGCGGCACGTCCTGAGCCGACCGCCCCACCTCGGTGAGCTTGCGGGCGTAGACCTCCCGGCGGCGGACCAGGTCGATCGCCCGGTGCCTGGCGGCGACCGTCAGCCAGGCGCCCGGATTGTCGGGGACGCCCTCCCGCGGCCACTGCTCCAGCGCGGCCACCACCGCGTCCTGCGCCAGCTCCTCGGCGATGCCCACGTCCCGTACGATCCGGGCGACCCCGGCGATGATCCGCCCGGACTCGATCCGGAACACCGTCTCCACGGCCACCGCCACGGTTCTTCGGGTAACAGCCCTCTCCGTCACGGCCACCCATCAGAGCAGCCGACGGAGAGGGAGGCAATCACCGCCGCGGGGTTACTTCGGTGGCTCGGGCATCTCGTCGATCCGCCGGACCTCCGCCTCGACCGGCCAGTGCACGGGGTGGGCCTGGAGGAAGCGCCGGGTCCACTCCAGGGCCTCGGCGTGGTCCTTGCACTGGAGGATGGCGTAGCCGCCGACGACCTCCTTGGTCTCGGTGAACGGCCCGTCGGTACAGCCGATCTTCCCGTCGTTCCAGGTCAGCCGGGTGCCCTGGGAGGTCGGGGTGAGGCCGGCGGTCTCCAGCATCACGCCGGCCTTGGTGATCTCCTCGAACAGGGCCCCCATCCGCTGCTCGAAGCCCGGATCCGGTTCCCATCCGTCGCGGGCCTGCTCGTCGATGCGGATCAGCGTCATGAAGCGCGGCATGGTGACTCCTCGGTCGTGCGGGCGGGGCCTCTCCCCGCCCCTCACCCCTGCGTCGAACGGGCCGACGTGTGATCGACACCCGCTGCGGAGAATTCTTCCGGCTCCGGCCGCTCCATGCCCGCTCCGCGCCCGGTTCGCGACCGGTCCGGGATCGCTCCGCGACCGGTCTGCGACTGATCCACGACGGGGCCCCGCACCTGCGAGCTGAAGTCCATCCGATCCATCGCATCTGCGAATGCCGGGCCCGCCGCTCGGGTAGTCCTCCTCGCGGGCCGCGGCGCCGCGGCCCGCGAGGAGGGAGCACCCATGACCCCGCCGAGAGCCACCGTCCGACTCCACGGCCACCTCGACCGCCCCGCCGAGCTGACGGTGGCGCAACTGCGCGCCCTCCCCGCCCGCCGCGTCGAGGTCAGCTTCGACTGCCGGACCGCGGGCGAGCGGCGCCACGGCTACGAGGGCCCGGCGCTGCTGGACGTGCTGCGCGCCGCCCGTCACCGGATCGACTTCTCCGGCCGCAAGCAGCGGCTGAGCTTCCTGCTCTCCGTGGCCGGCGCCGACGGCCACCGGGTGGTGGTCTCCTGGGCCGAGATCGACCCGGACTTCGGCGGCCAGGAGATCCTGCTCGCCACCAGCATGGACGGCGCCCCGCTGGACGCGGCCGGCCCGCAGCTCGTCGTCCCCGACGACCGCTGCGGCGCCCGCTACGTCAGCTCCGTCACCGCCGTCTGGCTCGGCCCCCTCGGCGACCCGGCGCGCCCCGCCGTCTGACGCCCGGCCGCCCGGCCGCCCACCTCACGGACCCTGCCGTCCAGGCCCGGCGGCCGCACGCCGGAAGGGCCGGACGGCGGTCCGAAAACACTCGCCGGAGCCGGGTTTCCGTGCCAACATGCCCCATATGGGGACGATTCTGCACGGCACCTTGGTCACGCTCCGCCCGGCCACCGGCGACGACATCCCGGCGCTGGCGGCCATCCGCGGCACGCCCGAGGTGTTCTCCCGCTGGCGGGGCGGCGAGGACCTGGCCGGCGAGGTCGCCAACGACCTGGAATCGCCCGGCACCGAGACCTTCGCGATCGACCTCGGCGGCAAGGTGGTCGGCGCCATCCAGTGGTACGCCAACAACGACGACGAGTACCGGCACGCCGGGATGGACCTCTACCTCGACCCGACGGTGCACGGCCTGGGCCTGGGCACCGACGCCGTGCGCACCATGGCCCGGCACCTGGTGCACGACCACCACTACCACCGGCTGGTGATCGACCCGGCCGCGGACAACCTCGCCGCGATCCGCTGCTACACCAAGGTCGGCTTCCGTACCGTCGGCACCATGCGCCAGTACGAGCGCGGCCCGGACGGCACCTGGCACGACAACCTGCTGATGGATCTGCTCGCGGACGAGCTGCTCGAAGGCTGAGGGGCCCGGCCGGGCCTTCGCCCCCCGACTCCTTGCCCCGACTCCTTGCCCCGACTCCTTGCCCCGGGCCCCCTTGCCTCCGGCGTCAGGTCCCCCGCGTCAGGCCCCCGCGTCAGGCCCGGGCCGTGGCCGGCGGGCAGCCGCAGGAGCGCCGGACCACCAGCTCGGTCGGGAAGGTGCGGGTGCCCTGGGCGCGGCGCTCCGGCCCGCCGAGGACGAGTTCCAGCGCGGCGCGGGCCATCTCGTCCTGCGCCGTGGTGACGGTGGTCAGCGCGGGCCCGGCGATCACCGCCTCCGCGATGTCGTCGAAGCCGACCACCGCGAGGTCCTCCGGCACCCGGATGCCGAGGTCGTCGGCGGCCCGCAGCAGGCCGATCGCCTGGTCGTCCGTCGCACAGAACACGGCGGACGGCCGGTCGGGCCGGGCGAGCAGGACGAGCGCCTCGGCGTGCGCCCGGACCCGGTCGAACGGCGCCGGGAAGAGCCGCCCCTCGGTGGGCAGCCCGGCCTCCCTCAGCGCGGCGGCCCAGCCGGCCGTCCGCCCGGTGACCGGGTCGTGCGGGCTGAGCGCGAGGGTGCCGCCGAAGCAGTGCACCTCGGCGTGGCCGTGCCCGAGCAGGTGGCGGACCACCTCGCGGGCGCCGCCCTCGTCGTCCGCGACCACGGCGACGCCGCCGGCGCTCTCGGTCCGGTGGTGCAGCAGCACGACCGGGGTGCCGTCGGCCACGTCGAAGCCGGTCAGTCCGGGGGTGGCCGGGTCCTGGGTGACCAGGATCAGACCGTCCACCTGCATCCCGAGGAACGCGCGGATGTAGTGGGCCTCGCGCTCGTCGGCGTAGTCGGAGTTGCCGATCAGCAGCAGCCGGCCGTGCTCGGCGGCGGCCTGCTCGACGGCGTGAGCGAGCCCGGCGAAGAAGGGCTGGCGGGCGTCCGGCACCACCATCCCGAGCAGGTCGGTCCGCTGCCGGGCCATCGCCTGGGCGACCCGGTTCGGCCGGTAGCCGAGCTCCTCGACCGCCGCGAGCACCCGCGCCCGGGTCGCCGCCGCCACCGGCCGCGGCCCGTCGTTGATCACATAACTCACGACTGCCGTGGACGTCCCCGCCACCCGCGCCACATCGTCCCGTGTCACCCTCGCCATGACCGTTGAGCCTACACAGCCCCTCCGAGCGGCCTCTTTGCCGAGTCTCCGGCGGACTCCGCGGCCGGGTACCCGGCCGAGGCCCCGGCCGTGGTTCCCCGCCGGATTCCCGGCCGAGGCCCCGGCCGCCCCGATCGGCCCCGTGCGGTTGCGCCCCGGCCCCGGCCGCCCGGAGGGTGGCGGGACAGGTGGCGCCCGGAGCCGCCACCGCCGACCGTGGGAGCAGGCCGATGAGCGCGCCGCCGCACCGGCGGGCCGTCCGGAGCACGCGCCCGGCGGCCCGGCCACGGGTCCGCATCCACGCCCGGGTGCGGGCCGCGCGGGGCTCGGCGCCGGTGCCCAGGGTCGCCCCCTGGCGCCCGTACGCGGTGCTGGCGGCGATCCTGCTGTTCTGCGCGGCCGGGTTGCTGCTCTACCTCGACGAGCGCTCCAGCCGCGGCCACGCCCAGGTGGTGGGCGCCGCGCCCGGGCCGGACTTCCTGGAGGTCGACGTGACGCTGCAGCGGGTGGACGCGGCCGCGCAGACGCTCACCGCGAAGGTCCTGGTCCAGCCGCACGGCGCCCTGGGGCAGGCGGACAGCCTGCTGGTCCCGGCCGGGGACGTGGTGCTGGAGACCACCTCGCTGGAACAGACCACGCTCAGGTACCCGGCCGGCCAGCCGATCGGCTCCAGCGCGGTGGCCTTCAACCTCTTCGACGGGCGGGTCTCGGACTACCCGTTCGACCACTACAACGCGTTCGTCGGGTTCCAGGCCACCGTCGGCGGGCGGCCGGTCCCGGTGGTGATCGGCCTGATCGAGGCCGACCCCTCCTTCGTCTTCCGGCGGACCCGGGAGGCGAGCGAGGACAGCGGCATCGTGGTGACCGAGCGGATCAGCCGCTCGCGCAGCACCTTCATCCTGGCCTGGTTCATGATGGCCGCGATGTGGGCGCTGGCGCTGTCCGTGCTGGTGGCGGCCGGGCTGATCGTCCGGCAGCGGCGCGGCATCGTCTGGCCCGCCCTCGGCTGGATGGCGGCCACGCTGTTCGCCCTGGTCGGCATGCGCAACGCCGCACCCGGCAACCCGCCGATCGGCTCGCTGCTGGACTACGCGGCGTTCTTCTGGGCGGAACTGCTGGTCGCGGTCGGCCTGACCATGGTCGTGGTGCGCGGCGCCCGCGTCGAGGGCGGCCACAGGCCCTAGCGGGCGCCGTCCGCCACCGGGAGGCGTGGTGTGTCAGACACGCCTCAGTACGCGTACGCCGCGGTGACGTCGGCCGACAGGCCCCGCAGCCGACAGCTCCGCGGTCAGACCGCCTGGGCCGCGTCGGGCACGACCACCGTGAGCGAGGTCTCCCGGAGCAGGAAGTCGAGCGACTCGTAGAGCCGGCGGGCCGGGTTGCCCTCGGACACCACCAGCGTCACGTCGGCGTGTCCGCGCGCCGCGGCGTCCCCGAGGGTGCGGCGGAGCAGGTCGGCGCCGAGGCCGCGGTAGCCGCGCTCCGGGTGGCGGAAGACGTCGGCGACCCAGGGCAGGCCGTCCCGGTCGGTGAGCACCAGCCCGCCGACCACGCGGTCCTCGGCGTCCACCGCGAGCAGGCTGGACGGCAGCACCGGGCCGATGGTCTTCCCCGCGAGCAGCGGGGCGATCCGCTCGGCCAGCACCTGGGCGTCCTCGCCCGGGTAGAAGTCGACGTGGCCGGGGGCGAAGGCGGCCCGCCAGGCCTCGTACAGCTCCTCGGGCGCACGGTCGCAGGGCACCGCGCGCAGGCCCTCGCGCAGCGGCGTTCCGGCCCAGTCGGCGGGCGGGGGGTCGGCGCGCAGGTCGCGGCGGAAGGTGTGGGCGTGCCGCAGCACCCGCGCGCCGTGCGCCACCAGTTCCCGCCCGAGCGCGGGCGGTCCGGAGACCACCCACCCGGCCAGCTCGGCCCGGATGAAGCCGACGGCGTCCGCCGACTCGTCCAGGACCTCCAACAGGTCGGCCCAGGGCCGCCCCTCCCGCTCGTCCAGCAGGTAGCGCAGCACCGGCTCGCCGTCGGCACCCCGCCTGACCACCCAGTCCTCGGCCATGGCCCACCCCACAATCTCGCCCGTGGGTCTCGCCCACGATCCCGCCCACGATCCCGCCCACGATCCCGTTCACGATCCCGCGATCGTTCGTACGGCGGCCCATGCTCACCGAGGCGTCGCGGCCGGGCAACCGGTTATTTCAGGCCACCACCGCGGCCCGGACGCAGAGCACGTCCGGCAGGTGGGAGAGCAGCAGCGACCAGCTCTCGCCTTCGTCCCGGCTGCCGTACACGTCGCCGGTCCGGTTGCCGAAGTAGATGCCCGCCGGGTCGGCGTCATCGGTGCGCAGGGCGTCACGCAGCACGATGCCGTAGTGGTCCTCGCCGGGCAGGCCCTCGGCGAGCTGCTGCCAGCTGGTGCCGCCGTCGGTGGTGCGGAAGACCCGGCAGCGGCGGCCGGGCGGGATGCGGTCGTCCGCGCCGCCGAGCGGGAAGAGGTAGGCGGTGTCGGCCCGGCGCGGGTGGGCGGCCACCGCGAACCCGAACTCGGCGGGCAGCCCGTCCACGATCGAGCGCCAGCTGCCGCCCCAGTCGTCGCTGCGGTAGACGCCGCCGTGGTTCTGGAGGTAGAGCCGGTCCGGGTGGACGGGGTCCGGGGCGATCTTGTGCACGCACTGGCCGAACTCCGGGTACTGGCCCTCCTCCGGGAAGAACTCGGCGCGCAGGCCGGTGTTGGAGGGCTGCCAGCTGTCGCCGCCGTCCTTGCTGCGGTAGACGCCGCCGCTGGAGACGGCGACCAGCAGCCGTTGCGGGTCGCGCGGGTCGGTCAGGATGGTGTGCAGGCCCTGGCCGCCGTAGCCGGCGCCCCACTGCGGCCGCTGTGGGTGGTTCCAGAGCGGTTCGACCAGCGCGAAGCTCTCGCCGCCGTCGGTGGAGCGGAACAGCGCGGCCGGTTCGGTGCCCGCGTAGACGACGCCGGGGGCCTCCGCTCCGGCGGGATGGAGCTGCCAGACCCGGGTGAGCGAGGCGCCGGTGGACTCGGGGAAGCGGATGGCCGGCTGCGGCGGCTCGTACCAGGTGGCGCCGAGGTCGTCGGAGCGCCAGACCGACGGCCCCCAGTGGCTGCTGTCGGCGCCGACCAGGATCCTGGTCCGGCCGTCGCGGCGGTCGACGGAGACGGAGTAGATCGCGTTCATCGGGAAGTGCGGCCCGCTGAACTCCCACGTCAGCCGGTCGCGGCTACGGCCGAGAAAGAGGCCCTTCTCGGTTCCGACGGCCAACAGCACCTCGGTCATGCCTCACACCACCTGGTCACGTGCACGGCCCCCCGGGACGGCCCCCGACTGCCAGTGTCCCGCCGACCACCGGTGGTCACATCTCGCCGCGCCGGTCACCCGGGAGGCCGACGGGAACGTCGGCCTCCCGGGCGGCCACGTGCTGACGGGCTACCCCCGGCAGTCCTCCAGCAGCCGCAGCCAGACCTCGCTGATCGTCGGGTACGAGGGCACCGCGTGCCAGAGCCGGTCGATCGGCACCTCGCCGACCACCGCGACGGTCGCCGAGTGCAGCAGTTCGGCCACCCCGGGGCCGACGAGGCAGGCGCCGACGAGCACCTTCCGGTCCAGGTCGAAGATCACCCGGGCCCGGCCCCGGTAGTCGTCGCCGTAGAGCGAGGCCCCGGCGACGGAGCCGATCTCGTGGTCGACGGTCTTCACCCGCAGCCCGGCCGCCTCGGCGGCGGCCCGGGTGAGGCCGACGGCGGCGACCTCGGGCTGGGTGAACACCACCTGGGGCGCGCCCGCGAGGTCGGCGGACGCGGCGTGCGCGCCCCAGCGCGAGGTGTCCAGCGGGCGCCCCTGGGCGCGGGCGGCGATCGCGGCGCCGGTGATCCGGGCCTGGTACTTCCCCTGATGGGTGAGCAGCGCCCGGTGGTTGACGTCCCCGGCGGCGTAGAGCCACTCGCCGTCCACGCCGAGCACCGTGCAGCTGTCGTCCACCTCCAGCCAGTCGCCCGGCTTCAGGCCGACCTGCTCCAGCCCGACGTCGGCGGTGCGCGGGGCCCGGCCGGTCGCGTACAGCACCTCGTCGGCGGTCAGCGTCCCGCCGCCGTCGAGCGTGAGGGTCACCGGCCCGGAGCCGTCCGCCCGCTTCAGCGCGGTGACCTCGGTGCCGAAGCGGAGGTCCACCCCGGTGGCGCGCAGGCCCTCCGCGACCAGCTCGCCCGCGAACGGCTCCATCCGCGGCAGCAGCCGCTCGCCGCGCACCAGCAGCACCACCTCGGAGCCGAGCGCCCGCCAGGCGGCGGCCATCTCCACCCCGACCACGCCGCCGCCGATCACGGCCAGCCGCCCGGGGACGGTCTGCGAGCCGGTCGCCTCCCGGTTGGTCCACGGGTGGGCCTCGGCGAGCCCCGGGACGTGCGCGGGCAGCACCGGGCGGCTGCCGGTGCACACCGCGACGGCGTGCCGGGCGGTGAGCACCCGCTCGCTGCCGTCCTCGGCCTCCACCGTCACCGTCCGGACCCCGGCCAGCCGGCCGTGGCCGCGGACCAGCTCGATGCCGGTGTCCCGCAGCCACTTCACCTGGCCGTCGTCCTTCCAACCGGAGGTGAAGGAGTTCCGCCGGGCCAGCACCGCGGCCGGGTCCAGCCGCCCGTCGCCGACCGCCTCCCGGGAGCCGGCCACCGCGCGGGCCTCGGCCAGCGCGGCCACCGGCCGCAGCAGCGCCTTGCTGGGCATGCAGGCCCAGTACGAGCACTCGCCACCGACCAGCTCGGCCTCCACGATCACGGTGCGCAGCCCGGCGGCGACCGTCCGGTCCGCCACGTTCTCGCCGGTCGGGCCGGCCCCCAGGACGATGACGTCGTACTCCTCGGCGGTGCTGGTCATGCCCTGTCCTCCGTCGTCTCGATGGCCACCCCGGCCCGCGCGGCGGGGGTGACCGGCGTGCGGTCGCAGATGTCGAGCGGCCGGGCGCGCCGGTCCCGGCCGCCGGTCGGGGCGGCCCTGCGGGAGAGCGGGCCGCGGCCGCCTTCGGTTCCGTACCCGAGCCCGACCGGGAGCGCCCGCGGCGGCCACCGCTCGTGCCCGTCGCGCGTCCGCGGGGTGCCCGCGGTGCGGGAGCCGGGCACGACGCGCGGCGGGGCGGACCGCCCCGCGCCGCGGCCCGTCCGGAACTCCGGCACGGTGTCCGGTGGTTCGGTACGGCTGGGCTGCTCGCGCACGGGTGCTCGCTCTTCGCTCGGGTACGGCGTGGGCCCCATCCTGCCGGTCCGGGCGCGGTTGCGCGACGGACGGACACGCGGAGGGCGCCGTCGGGCACACCGTTGGGCACGGACGGGACAGGCCGGGGCCCGGGGCCGGCGAAGGGGCGGCTCAGAGCGCGGCGAGCTCCGCCAGCAGCGCCGCCGTGTCGGCCGGGCGGGAGAACATCGGCCAGTGCCCGGTGGGCAGTTCGCGCAGCTCCCAGTTCGGCCCGGACATCCCGGCGAAGTACGGGTGCCCGGCGGCGATCAGCTCGCGCACCTGGGAGAGCGGGAAGGAGCAGGAGACCAGCGCCTGCGGCAGCGCGGCCCCGGCGCCGGTCAGCCGCAGCCGGTCCCGGAACGCCCCGGCCGGGTGCGGGGTGGCGTGGGAGCGGATGCGCGCGAGGGTGGCCTCGTCCAGCCCCGCCACGCTCGCGCCGTGCTCGGCCAGGTACTCCCAGGACGGCATCGGGAGGCGGCCGTCGACCACCGAGGCCTCGGCCGTCTCCCGGTAGTCGGGCTGCCAGACGTCCTGGACCGCGGAGCCGTCGATCAGCGGGCCGCTGTCCAGGTAGACCACCCGGCGGATCCGCTCCGGCATCCGGTCGGCGAGCCCGCCCACCGGGGCGCAGGCGCCGCTGTGCCCGACCAGGACGACGTCCGACAGGTCCTCCCGGACCAGCAGCCCGGCGAGGTCCGCGATGTGGTCCTCCAGCCCGAACTCACCCGCCTCGACCGCGCGTTCGGCCACCCCGGGCAGGCTGACGGCGTACACGCGGTGCCCGGCCGCACGCAGCGGCGCGGCCACCTCGTCCCAGGCCCAGGCGCCGATCCAGAATCCGGGGACCAGTACGAACGTGCTCATGGCGGATCACTCCTTCGTCGGTGGGATGGCTGGGGAGGCCTCGACGGGCCGCGGAGGCGTCGACGGGCCCGTGGAAGGACCGCGCCGAGGTGGGGCCTCCTCCACCGCCGACTCTAGGATCGGATCCGGACAGAAGTCGCCCGGATTTCCTCCGCGTCGCCGTCGCGCCTCCGGAAGGGCGACACGGAGGCCGTACGGCGGAGGCCAGGAGAGCGGCGGCCAGGAGAGGGGAGGAGCGCACGGTGGAGCACCCGGTCAGCCGAATCCTCACCCTGCTGGAGCTGCTCCAGGACCGCCCCGGCCTGACCGGCGCCGAACTGGCCGCCCGGCTCGACGTGGACGAGCGCACCGTCCGCCGCTACGCCGCCCGGCTCGCCGAACTCGGCATCCCCGTCCAGGCCGACCGCGGCCGCTACGGCGGCTACCGCCTGCGGCCCGGCTACCGGCTGCCCCCGCTGATGCTCAACCCGGAGGAGGCCGCCTCCGTCGTGCTCGGCCTGCTGGCCGGCCGCAGCTCCGGCCTGGCGGTGGGGGAGGAGGCCACCGAGACCGCCCTCGCCAAGATCCAGCGAGTGCTGCCCCCACCGCTGCGCGACCGCGTCCGCGCCGTCGAACAGACCCTGGGCCTCACCGCCGTCCCGGCCACCGGCCCGGGCCCGGCCGCCGCCGCGCTGTTCACCCTGGCCGAGGCGGCCCGCCGACGGCGCCGGGTGCGGCTCGCCTACCGGGACCGCGAGGACCGGCCCAGCGAGCGCGAGTTCGACCCGTACGGGCTGGTCTTCCACTCCGGGCGCTGGTACACCACCGGACTCGACCACCGCAGCGGCGAGCCGCGCACCTTCCGGCTGGACCGGATCACCCGGGTGGAGCAGGGCGAGGCCGGCTTCGAGCCGCCCGAGGACTTCGACCCGGTCCAGCGGGTGGTGGAGTCACTGGCCGCCGCGCCCTGGCGGCACCGGGTGGAGGTGGAGCTGGAGCTCGGCCTCGCCGAGGCCCGCCGCCGGCTGCCGCCCGCCGTCGGCACGCTCACCGAACTCGCCGAGGACCGCGTGCTGCTGCGGGCCCGGGCGCAGAACCTCGACGGCGTCGCGGTGCTGCTGGCCGGTCTGGGCCGGCCGTTCACCGTCCGCGAGCCCGCCGCACTGCGCGCCGAGGTGCGGGCGCTCGCGGCCCGGCTCGCCGCCTGGGGCGCCGAGCCCGCCTGACCGGCCGCGGCCGGGGTACGGCGAGGGCCCGGGGAGACGGTGCTCCCCGGGCCCTCGGGCGTCCGGACCGGGCCCGGCCACGCGTCCTGATCAGGCCTGGCCGCCGGCCGCCTGCTCCTCGGCGACCTTGCGCTTCACATCGGCCATGTCCAGGCTGCGGGCCTGGTTGATCAGGTCCTCGAACACCGTCTCCGGCAGGGCGCCGGGCTGCGAGAAGACGAGCACGCCCTCGCGGATGATCGCCAGCGTCGGGATCGACTGGACCTCGAACGCGGCAGCCAGCTCGTGCTGCGCCTCGGTGTCCACCTTGGCGAAGACCAGGTCCGGGTGGCGCTCGGCCGCCTTCTCGAACACCGGGGCGAACTGGCGGCACGGCCCGCACCACCCGGCCCAGAAGTCGATGAAGACGAAGTCCTTGCCCTCCGGGCCCGGGACGATGTCGTCGAAGTTCTCCTTGGTCAGCTCGACCGTGCTGCTCATCTCGCGATTCCTTCCCTTCCGGAGGTGGCGGTTCAGACCGTTGCCCGCCACAACGGTCCCGGTCGGCGGGGTATTCCGGAGCCTTCGGCACCCGGGTTGAGCACTCGGCGGCCACCGCCCGTACGGAAGGGTGTCCGGTCCGTCCCGAACCCGTCCCCCGCGGGAGGCACCCCATGCCCAGCACACTCCGCACCCGCCGCCGGACCGTGGCGCTGACCGCCTCCGGCATCGCGGCGGCCGCCCTGATCGCCGGCTGCGGTTCGTCCGGCGGCTCCTCGCACCCGTCGAGCAGCCCGAGCGCCCCGGCGAGCGTCACCATGCAGACCGCCCAGGACCCGAAGCTGGGCACGATCGTCACCGACAGCGCCGGCTTCACGCTCTACCGCTTCGACCAGGACCGCAACAGCCCGCCGGAGTCCTCCTGCAACGGCAGCTGCGCCGTCATCTGGCCGCCCGAGCACGCCAACGGCGACGTCACGGTCAAGGGCATCGACAGCAAGCTGGTCGGCACCGTCACCCGCGCCGACGGCACCAAGCAGGTCACCCTGAACGGCTGGCCGGCCTACCGCTACTCGCCGGACACCAAGCCCGGCGACACCAAGGGCCAGGGCGTCGGCGGCACCTGGTTCGCGCTGACCCCGAGCGGCGGCAGGGCGGGCGCCACCGGCGGTTCCATGCCGATGCCCGGCACCCCCGCTCCGAGCACCCCGGCGCCCAGCAACCCGATGCCCAGCACCCCGGGCTACTGACCGGTCCCGACCGCCCTCGACCAGGAGGCCCGGGTGCGCAACGATGAAGTGGTGACCGAGGAGCACCCCGTCGGCCGCACCGGCGGCCACGGCACGGGGGCGACGCCGGACGAGGACCTGATGCGCGCCCTGTACCGGGAGCACGCCGGTCCGCTGTTCGGGTTCGTGCTCCACCTGGTCGCCGGGGACCGGCAGCGGGCCGAGGACGTCGTGCAGGAGACGCTGGTCCGCGCCTGGCGCAACATCCACCGGCTCGACCCGGAGGCCGGCTCGCTGCGGCCCTGGCTGGTCACGGTCGCCCGGCGGATCGTGATCGACGGCCACCGCAGCGCCCTGGCCCGGCCGCGCGAAGTGGACGCCGCGGTGCTGGAGCAGCTGCCCGCCGAGGACGAGATCGACCGGGCCCTGCGGATGATGACCGTCGCGGACGCGCTCGGAGACCTCTCGCCCGCGCACCGCGAGATCATCGTCGAGACCTATCTGAAGGGCCGCACGGCCGTCGAGGCGGCCGCCGAACTCGGCATCCCGGCCGGGACGGTGCGCTCGCGGGTGTTCTACGCGCTGCGCTCGCTCAGGCTCGCGCTGGAGGAACGGGGAGTGACATCGTGACCGGACACCCCGACCCCGACCCTGGCCGCGACCGGACGCCCGGCCTGCCGGACGGCACCTCCGGAGTGCCTCGCGAAGCCGCCGCCGGCCCGGAGCACGTGGACGCCGGCGCGTACGTCCTCGGCCTGCTGGAGCCCGCCGAGCAGGCCGCCTTCGAGCAGCACCTCGCCGACTGCCCGCAGTGTGCCGAGCAGGTGGCCGAACTCGCCACCGTGGAACCGCTGTTGGCCGAGTACGCGGCGACCGCGCGGGCCGCCGGAACGGACCCGGCCGGCCCCGCCCCGCAACCGGACCCGCGGCTGCTGGACCGCCTCGTCGCCGAGGTCGGCACCACCCGGCGGCGGGGCCGGATCCGGCGGCTGGTGCTGGCCCTGGCCGCGACCGCGATGGTGGCGGCCGGCCCCGCCGTCACCGCCGCCGTGCTCACCGCCGAGCAGACGCCCGCCGTGGTCGCGGTGGCCGAGCAGTTCAGCGCCACCGACCCGAGCACCGGCGCCCACGCCACCGTCGGCCTGAACGGCACCACCTGGGGCACCCAGGTCAGCCTGCAACTCTCCGGCGTCCAGGGCCCGTTGACCTGCCGGCTGGTCGCCGTCTCGCACACCGGCGAGCAGCAGACCGTCACCAGCTGGTCCGTCCCCGCGACCGGCTACGGGGCCGGGGGCGGGGGCGGCACCGTGCGCACCACCGGCGGCGCGGCCCTCCAGCCCGGGGACATCGACCACTTCGAGGTCCTCGTCCAGGACAGCGGCGCGCTACTGGTCACGGTCCCGGCGCACCACTCCTGACTCCCGCAGGACCGTGTAGGACTCCAGCCGCTCCACCCGGGCCGTCCCCCGTACACCAGGCCAGTGCGGGCTCGGCTCACCGGTACCGGTCATGTGCTCCCGCTGCCAGGTCCGGCTCCAGCCGACCCGCAGCGCGGGCTCGAAGCTGTGCCACCCCTCGCAGTCGCAGGGCGTCAGCACCCGGGCGCAGCTCCGGCACAGCTCGGCGCGGCCGTGTCCGGTCGGTAGCTCCACCGGCGGGCCCTGCTCCCCGCAGGCCGGGCAGCCGGGCAACTCGGCGCCGTCCAGCAGCGCGATCTGCCGCCGGACGTAGTCGGGCAGCCGCAACGAAGGGTGCAGGAACGGGTCGTGCTCCCAGGCCGCGTTCGGCGAGCCCCACCAGAGCCGGTGCCACCACGCCGTCTCCGGCGCTTTCCGCAGCCCGGCCCGCTTCTGCGCCCGGCGCCGCGCCGCGTACTCCTCGGCCCGGGCCCGCCACAGCTCGCGCGCCTCGTGCAGCTCGTCCACCGCGCGGACCAGCGCCTCCGGGTCGGCCTCCAGGAGGCGCGGCATCCGGGCGCTGACGGTGAGGTGGTGGTAGGTCGCCCGCAGGCCGTACGGCGCGAAGCGGGTCAGGCACGTGCGCAGCGCGGCGTGCCGCCGGTACACCGGGAGCGAGGAGTCGTGGACCAGGGCCCGGTGGGTGTGGAAGCTGGTCATGCCGGAGACTCCTGGGCCGGCTCCAGGTCCAGTGCCCGGGCGAGCGCGGCGGTGACGGCGGTGGCATGCTCGGGCAGCTGCCGCCGGGCCCAGCCCGCGGCCAGGTCGAGGAAGTCCCGCAGGTCCCGCTCGACTCCGGCGAGCAGCCGGCGCAGCTCGTCCACCGGCAGCTCGATCACCGGGCCCTCGCCGCTCTCGGCGCCCCCGCCGCTCTCGGCGTTCCGGGTCAGCCGGACGACCCGGCCGACGCACTCGGCCCGGGCGTCGGGATCGTGCCCGAACCAGGCGGTGCCGGAGCCGTCCGTGACGTCCAGCCACTCGCGCCAGTCCTCCAGGCCGTTGCAGCAGCCCGGCTCGAAGACGGCGCCGGTGGCCGGGTCGGTCACCACCAGCCCGCCGGGGGCGTACGGGTGCGACTCGGTGAGCAGCCCGTGCAGGAAGGCGCCCACCGGATCCGCCGGCCGGGGACCGCGCTCCTCGGCCTGACCGGGGTCGGGCTCGACGTCGTTGCGATCGGCCAGCAGCCACACCGCCGTCCCGACCTCGGCCGCCGTCAGCCGCCCGCTCAGCGCAAGGCTCCCGTACGGCCCGTGGCTGCCCGTCGGCCAGAGCGCGAAGCCCTCGGGGGTGGAGATCTCCAGGACCGCTCGCATCGACATCATCCGCCGATCATCCCGAACGCCCCACCATCGTGACCAGCGGATTGACGCCCCACGCCCGCCCGCCGTCGACCGCCCCGTGCCGCGTTCCGGGCCGGTCGGCGACGGCGACGGGGAGCCGACCCCGTCGCCGCCCGGCTCGTCCGACCGGCCTGCGCCGCGATCCGCACCAGGGCGGGCCGGCCCTGGGGGCGAGGTGCCGTTGGACGAGCGGAAGTGGCGGTCCGGGCGGTCCGGGCGGTCCGGGTGACGGGGTGGCGGGGTGACGGGGTGATGGCGATGGCGGAGCGTCGGCCTCCTTCGGCTCAACCGGCCTGGGCTGCGATCCGGGCCAGCACGCGTCCGCAGTGGCGGGCGAAGGCGCGCTGGGCGAGGGGGAGCAGCGGGCCGGCGAGGCGGGCGTACCAGGCGACCGGCCGGCTGAACGCGGTGACGGAGAACCGGACCCGGCCGTCCGGGGTCAGCTCGACCGGGAAGGTCTCCTCGCCCGGGCCAGGTGCCCGGTCCTGGTGCCGTAGGTGAAGCCGTACCGGTCGGGGCCGTCGAGCGCGGCCAGCACCCGGTTGGGGGCCTCGGCCCGGAGCGGGCCGAGGCCGATGGCGCACCGTACGGCGACGCCGGGGGCGGCGCGGTCGGCCGCCGCGTCGATCCGGACGCCGGCGAGCCGGTGCATCCGCCAGTCGAGCAGGGCGGCACCGGCGGCCTCCAGGGCGGGGCGGCCGTGGCCGATGAGTGCGCTGTGCCGCAGGTGGTTGTAGCCGGCGGGCAGCTCGCCGGTGCGGCTGGCGCCCAACTCGGGGTAGCTGTAGTCGTTCATCGAGCGGTCTCCGACGGGTCGATCCGGGTAGGGGAGGTCCGGTCCGTGGTGGTCCGGCCCCTGGCGGTTCGGTCCCTGGCGGCCCGGCCGACGACGGCCCGGTCCGCGGCGATCCGGCGCCAGGCGAGCAGGGCGCAGAGCGCGAAGCCGAGGGCGTTGCCGACGCCGTGGGTGGCGGCCATCCAGGTCAGGGTGGGGTGGGGGAGTCCGGCGGCCCGGCCGAGCGCCCACCACAGGGCGAGCAGCATGGTGAGCGCGAGGACGGCCGAGGAGGCGGCGAGCAGTCGCGCGGTGACGGGATCGCCGCTGCGGGGCCGCAGTTCGCGCCAGGTGACCAGGCCGACCAGCCACATGCCGGTGGTCAGTACGGCGGCTCCGGCGAACTGCCACCAGTCGCCGAGGAAGTACCCGGCCAGCACCAGCAGGGTGCCCGCCGGGACGCTGAGCGCCGCGCAGCGGGCCGCGGTCGAGTCCGGGCGGGCGGCGCGGCAGACCAGTCCGGCGACCAGGGCGGCGGTGAACCCGGCGTAGTGGAAGTGCGGGACGGTGAGCGCCAGGATGTGCGGCTCGAAGCCGAACAACGGGTAGCCGGAGCGTTCGGCGACGAGGGCGACCCCGGCCACCGAGGGCGCGGCGAGCGCGGTGAGCACCGCGATCTCGGCGGGCGCGAGTGAGCGGGTGCGGGTCAGCCGCAGTGGCGCGTGCAGGGCGACGGCCAGGGTGCCGAGGGCGTAGAGCAGGGCGCAGCCGGTGGCCGGGCCGCCGCGTGGCAGCCAGAGCGAGAGTGCGCCGGGTACGGCGGCGAGCGGCCAGAGCCGGCGGATCCGGGCGAGCCCGGGCTCGTCGACCAGGGCGAGGCCGAGCGGGACGACGGCGCCCATGCCGAGCAGGATCAGCAGGTCGACCAGTTCCGTGGTGCCTCTTCCCATCGCCGGCACACCCCCTTGAACGCGTTCAAATAGCTTGCGCCGCCGACTCTACGTGGCAAGTTGAACGTGTTCAACTTGCCCTCGGGAATCGCCGCGGCGCCGCCCCCGGAGCCGCCCCGGCCGGGCTGGCCTGGTGTTCACGGTGGGCGCGGCGCACTCTGGAGGGGTAACCGATGGAGGTGATCCGCCATGCAGACTCTGGTCGGTTGGCACATCGAGATGGAGTTTCGCGAAGAGGGGCCGCGGACCAGCGCCGCCGCGATGGTGCGGCTCGCCGACGGGACCGAACTGCGCGCCCACGGCTACAGCAGCCGTCACCCCTCCGACCCGGAACAGCTTCGGGTCGGCGAGGAGATCGCCGGCGCCCGCGCGCTCAACGAGCTCGCCTCACAGCTGCTCACCAAGGCCCACGGCGAGATCCAGGAGGTCAGTCCGGTCCCGACCCACCCGCTGTCCTGACCGTCCCTCGTCGTGGGCGGCTTCGGAAGCGCCGAGTGCCGGGGCGACCCTCTCCGGGGCCCCGGCACTCCGTGGGGATCGACGGTCCGCCGGATGGCACGGACCCGCGCGGACCCGCCGGATGGCACGGACCCGCGCGGACCCGCCGGATGGCACGGGTCCGCCGGTTGACACGGTCCGTCAGTTGACGCAGTAGCTGCCCGGCGGCTGCCACTCCGGTCCGACCAGCCGCTGCTCCAGTTCGTTCGGCGTGATCCGGATGCCGACCGTCCCGGCCAGCCCCACCCGGAACCGGCTGCGGGCCAGCGCGACCAGCGCCGTCAGGCCGTACTTGTTGATCAGCGAGGTGCGGTAGCGGGCGGTGTCGTCGGCGTCGCAGAGCCGCGCCCGGGCCGGGACCTGGCGGCCGGTGGGGCGCCCGTGGGCGTCGCAGGGGCCGATCAGTACCCGGGGGTGGCGGCGGATCCGTTCGGCCTCGCCGGAGTGGGCCGGGGTCCAGACCCCGAGGGCGGTGCCGTCCTGCACCACCCAGAGCTGCGATTCCATCCGGCTGCCGTCCTCGCCGAAGGTGGTGAGCAGGAGGTACCTGCTGTCGGCGAGCCGGTCGGTTGGGTCGTGCACCTGTCCTCCCTGTGCCGTCGGGGGGTGCGGGTCAGTGCCCGTGGCCCTCGGTGATCTCGCGGTACTCCTCGGCGGTGGGCTTGGGGATCCGGCCGCCCTCGCCGTGGAATCCGCGGGAGAGCCGGGTCCGGGTGCGGGTGAGCGCCCCCGCCGGGCGGGCCACTCCATTCTCGTCCAGCGGGGCGGGCAGTTCGAGGGGGCGGGGCTGTTCGTGCGCCGTGAGCCGGTGCAGTTCCCGCTGCGGGAGCGGGGCGTGCGCCTCGGTGAACTCGCCGTGCGGCAGGCGCTTGATCACACCGGTCTCGCGCCCGTGCAGCACCTTGTCGCGGTCCCGGCGCTGGAGGCCCAGGCACCAGCGCTTGGTGACGACGAAGACGACCACCGGGACGACGAAGACGCCGACGCGGGCGGCGTACGTGATGCTGTTGAGCGACAGGTGCAGGTGGGTGGCGATCAGGTCGTTGCCGCCGGCCGCCAGGGCGACCAGGTACACGCTGATCCAGGCCGCGCCGAGCGCGGTGCGGACGGGCGCGTTGCGCGGCCGGTCGAGCAGGTGGTGCTC
The DNA here is from genome assembly GCF_042721415.1 of Kitasatospora sp. NPDC058444. Taxonomy (NCBI): domain Bacteria; kingdom Bacillati; phylum Actinomycetota; class Actinomycetes; order Kitasatosporales; family Streptomycetaceae; genus Kitasatospora; species Kitasatospora sp. NPDC058444. The sequence goes on from NZ_JBHXLL010000014.1 coordinate 162,589, forward strand.
CCGCTTGTCGTCGATCACCCAGCCCTCGATGAACGGGTAGACCGCGATGGCGCCCAGGACCAGCGGGAACAGCGCGAACGGGATGAGCACCCCGAGGTTGAGGGTGTGGCCCCACAGGCCGATCTCCCAGCCGGGCATGATCCGGATCAGGCCCTCGGCGAAGCCCATGTACCAGTCCGGCTGGGCGTCGGTGGAGACCTGGTCCGGCCGGTACGGGCCGTACGCCCAGATCGGGTTGACGGTCGCGATCGCCGAGACCAGCGCGATGATGCCGAAGACGAGGAAGAAGAACCCGCCGGCCTTGGCCATGTAGACCGGCATCAGCGGCATGCCGACGACGTTCTTCTCGGTCCGTCCGGGCCCGGCCCACTGGGTGTGCTTGTGGTAGAAGACCAGGATCAGGTGGGCCACCAGCAGACCGAGCATGATGCCCGGGATCAGCAGTACGTGGATGGTGAAGAACCGCGGCACGATGTCGTGGCCGGGGAACTCCCCGCCGAAGAGGAACATCTGGATGTACGTGCCGACCAGCGGCACGGCGAGGATCGAGCCCTCGATGAACCGGATGCCGGTGCCGGAGAGCAGGTCGTCCGGCAGGGAGTAGCCGAAGAAGCCGTCCAGCATGCCGAGGAAGAGCAGCAGGAAGCCGAAGACCCAGTTGATCTCGCGCGGCTTGCGGAAGGCGCCGGTGAAGAACACCCGCATCATGTGGACGAACATGGCGGCGACGAAGACGATCGCCGCCCAGTGGTGGATCTGCCGGATCAGCAGTCCGCCGCGCACCTCGAAGCTGATGTCGACCGTGGAGGCGTAGGCCTCCGACATCGGGACGCCCTTGAGCGGCACGTACGAGCCGGCGTAGACCACCTCGCCCATGCTGGGCTTGAAGAACAGCGTCAGCCAGACACCGGTCAGGATGATGATCAGGAAGGTGTAGAGGCAGATCTCGCCCAGCATGAAGGACCAGTGGTCCGGGAAGATCTTCCGCAGGTTCGCCCTGGCCAGGGAGTAGATCCCCAGCCGGCCGTCCGCCCAGTCGGCGGCCCGCTGCCCCCGCCCAGGGCTCTGATTCCGGGTCATGTGCACGCACCTCGGTCCGAAGGAAACGGGGAGGAGTCCCCGATTCGCACTGAGGGCCACCATAATCGGGGAGTGATCCCCACTTCTACCCCGGGGGGTCCCCGTGGCCCGGTAAACCCGGGAACCCGGGTTCCGCTGTCCGGGAAGCCCGGGCGGTCCCCGCGGTCCCGGAAACGGCGAGCGGCCCGCCCGGTGTCGTGGAAGACACCGGACGGGCCGCGTACGCACCCGAGCGACCCCTGGCCGTCAGTGCACCAGCACCGGCACGTCGTTCTCCTTCGCCGCGCCCTGGCCGGAGCCCGCCGCGGCACCCGGCCGGCCGGCGTTGATGAAGGTGAAGGCGACCGCGGCGGCCGCCACCAGGATCCCGAAGGACACCCAGATCGCGGTCGAGAAGCCGTGCACCATGCCCTGGAACTGGAGCGCCTTGGCGGCCTCCGGCGAGACGGCCGCCGCCGCGGTGGCGTGCGAGGCCAGCCACCCGGTGGTCGCGCTGGCCGCGATGGTGTTCAGCAGCGCGGTGCCGATGGCGCCGCCGACCTGCTGCGAGGTGTTGACCATCGCCGAGGCCACGCCCGCGTCGCGCGGCTGGACGCCGTGCGTGGCGAGGCTCATGGCCGGCATGAACGCGGTGCCCATGCCGAGGCCCATCAGGACCAGGCCGGGCAGGATCAGCGCCGGGTACGAGGTGTCCAGGTCGATGTGGGTCAGCAGGAACATGCCGGCCGAGGCGACCAGGAAGCCGGGCGCCATCAGGTAGCGGGCCGGGACCCTGGTCATCAGCCGGGCGCCGATCTGGGTCGAGCCGGTGATCATGCCCGCCACCATCGGCAGGAAGGCCACGCCGGTCAGCACCGGGCTGTAGCCGAGCACGATCTGCATGTAGTAGGTCAGGAAGAGGAACAGGCCGAACATGCCGATCACGGCCATGCCCAGCGACAGGTACACCCCGCCGCGGTTGCGGTCCAGCACCACGCGCAGCGGCAGCAGCGGGGCCTTGACCCGGCGCTCCACCAGCACGAAGGCGGCCAGCAGCACGGCGGCCGCGACGAACAGCCCCACGGTGGTGCCGGACGACCAGCCGTCCGACTCGGCGCGGGTGAAGCCGTAGACCAGCGCGACCAGGCCGGTGGTCACCAGCAGCACGCCCGGGACGTCCAGCCGGTTGCGGTTGCGGCCCTCGGCGGGCTCGCGGATCACCAGCACGGCGCCGACGGCGGCCGCGATGGCGAACGGGATGTTGACGAAGAAGGTCCAGCGCCAGTTCATGTACTCGGTGAGCAGGCCGCCGAGGATCAGACCGATGGCGCCACCGCCACCGGCGATCGCACCGAAGATGCCGAAGGCCTTGGCCCGCTCGCGCGCCTCGGTGAAGGTCACGGCGAGCAGCGACAGCGCGGCCGGCGCGAGCAGCGCGCCGAACACGCCCTGGAGCGCGCGGGCGCCGAGCAGCATCGCCGTGTTGGCCGCGGCGCCGCCGAGTGCCGAGGCGAGGGCGAAGCCGGTCAGGCCGACGATGAAGGTCCGCTTGCGTCCCCAGAGGTCCGCGATCCGGCCGCCGAACAGCAGCAGGCCGCCGAAGGCCAGCGCGTAGGCGGTGATCACCCACTGGCGGTTGCCGTCGGAGATGCCCAGGTCGTGCTGCGCGGACGGCAGGGCGATGTTCACGATGGTCGCGTCGAGGACGACCATCAGCTGGGCGAGGCCGATGAATATCAGCGCCTTCCAGCGCCGGGGATCGGGAAGCGTCGCCGGGTGGGCGTCGGTTTGAGGCATGGGGGTACTCACTTCACGGTGCGTGTGGTGTGCGTGAACGGTCGAGCGCCGGACGGCAACGGTCAACTGCCGTACGGGAAAGGGTGGTTCGCCGCACGGGAAACGTACGGCGGAAGGGCGTGCGGTGAAAGGGCGTGCGGAGGCGCGGCAGGGCGCCGGAGGGCGGTCGGTACGGTGGGTCGGTCAGTTCTGGGGCTGGAAGTCCTCGAAGGTCGCGGCCCGGCCGGGCAGGACCGAAGCGGCCGGCGCGCGCAGGCCGTCCAGGAAGATCTGCAGGTGCCGGTGGACGAACTCGTCGAGCAGTCGGCAGGAGGTGTTCGGCAGCGGCCGGGTCAACTGGCTCATCGCGATGAACAGATCACCGGGGTCGACGTCCGACCGCAGCTCGCCCGCGGTCCGGGCGCGCTCCATCAGACCGCCCACGGCGGCCTGCAGGCGTTCCCGGATCTCGGTCAACTCCGGGTCGAACGGGTCGACATGGTTGCTGAACAGGGTGCACAGGCCGCCGATCTTCTCCCCGACGGACGCGTGCGCGAACCGCTGGAGGGCGTCGAACGGGCCGTTGCCGTCAGGAGCGTCCGCCTCCGCCGTCGCCGTCTCGGCGAGGGCCAGGATGCGGTTCTTGACGAGCAACGCCACCTCGTGGATCAGCGCCACCCGGTCCGGGAAGTTCCGGTACAGCGTGGCATTGCCGACCCCCGCCCGCTTCGCGATCTCGTCCAGCGGCGCGTCCGCACCGTGCTCGACGAACGCGTCCCGGGCCGCCAGCACGATCCGCTCCCGGTTCCGGCTCGCGTCCGCACGCAACTTCGGCGTACGCGCGCTCCCGGCGGGACGGACCGACTCGGCGGTGGTGGTCACGACGACTGCTCCTCATCAGGATACCGGGGAAATTCTCCCCGCTTCTTCCAACGTACTCGGAAACGGGGAATCCCTCCCCGGAATTTCCCCCTCGGGTGTGACCTGAGTCACATGATGTTTCCCGTTCCCGTTCCCGTTCCCGTTCCCGTTCCCGGGCCGAAGCCGATGCCGACCGCCGCGCCCGGGTCGAGAAGCCCCGCGCCTACGCCGAGAGCGGCATCCCGGTCTACCTGCTGATCGATCGGGACGGTGCCGAGTTGTCGGTGTTCAGCCGGCCCGACGGGGTCCGCTACGAGACCGTCCGGACCCTTCCCTTCGGCAAGGCCGTCCACCTCCCCGATCCGGTGGGCATCGCGCTGGACACCGAGCCGCTCAAGAACTGGGTGCGCTGATCCCGGGCATGGCTTCCCCGGGGCGGTGCGGGTGGCGGCCTAGGCTGTGGGCGTCCCGGGCGGCCGGTGGGCCGTCGGAGTCGGGAGGGCCCCGGCGGTCGGGCGGGTGGAGGAGGTTCGCGATGGGCAGCGGTGAGACGGTCGCCAGGGTGCGCTGTGTGGCGGCCGTGCCGTGCTGGGTGAGCCTGATGGCCCGGGACCTGGATGACGCCGAGGAGTTCTACGGGCCCCTGCTCGGCTGGGAGTTCGAGCGGGGGCCGGACCGCTTCGGCCCCTACGTGCACGCGGTGACCGGCGGGGAGGCGGTGGCCGGGCTGGGCGTCGCCGGCGTCGGGGCGGTCCCGCTCGCGTGGACCAGCTACTTCGGGACGGAGAGCGCCGACGCCGCCGCCGACGCGGTGCGCGAGCGCGGCGCGACCCTGGCGGTCGGCCCGCTGGCCTTCGACGCCGGACGGGTGGCCTTCGCGGCGGACCCGGCGGGCGCGGTGTTCGGCATCTGGGAGGGCCCGCTGGGCCGGGCCCGGAAGCTGGACCTGCCCGGCGCGCCGGTCTGGATCGAGCTGCGCACCCCGGACCCGTTCGCGGCGGCCCTGTTCTACGGCGAGGTGTTCCGCTGGGACGGCCGCGACCCGGAGCGCTTCGACGTCCGCTGGGAGCACGACCGGGTGGTGCTGCGCGCCGAGGGCCACAGCGTCGCGGCGCTGGCCAAGGAGCAGGCGGGCGGCCCGGCGGGGACGCCGCCGCACTGGGAGGTCTCGTTCGCCGTCCCGGACACCGACGGGGCGCTGGCCCGGGCCGTGGAGCTGGGCGGCGGGGCGCTCGGGCCGACCTTCGACTCCCCGTACGGGCGGGTGGCCCGGCTGCGGGACCGCGAGGGCGCCCGGTTCGCGGTGATCGGCCCGAAGGCCTGACCGGCCGGAAGGGCTGACCGGCCCGAAGGCCTGACCGGCCGGAAGGCCTGATCAGCCCGGGGCTTCCAGCTCGGCCCGCTCCGCCCGCAGCCGGTCGCCCAGTGCGGTGCGGGCGGCTGCCGGCAGGGCCTTGCGGGCGGCCGGGAAGAGCTGCTCCTCCTCGCCGCGCAGGTGGCGTCGCAGGGTTTCGGCGAGGCCGCGCAGCAGGGTGTCGAAGGCCGGGTCGGCCGGTCCGAGCCCCTGGAGGTCGGCGAGGTACTGCCCGATCGCCAGGTGGTCGTGGATGCTGCGGAAGACCAGCGCCCCGCCGTCGGGCACGTCGTGCTGCACCGCCGGGAAGAGGTGTTCCTCCTCGGCGGCGCAGTGGGTGAACAGCAGGTCGGTCAGCCGGGCGACCAGCTCGCCGCGTCCGGGGTCGTCGGCCGGTGCGGCCTCGATCCGGTCGAGCAGCCCGGTGGCCGCCCGGTGGTCGGCGGTGAACTCGCCGAGGATGTCAGGCCTGCGGCTCATGGGCCCGCCCGCCTCTCGCACGGAAGACTTCCCCCGTCGCCTTCCAGTATCCGGCGCCGGGCCCGTTCACCCGGGGGCGCGCCCGCTCACCCTCCGTCCACTCCTCGGAACGGCCGCCGCCCGATCACCCTCCGCCCGCCCTTCGGATCCGCGGCCGCCCGCTCACCCCGCGTCCCGCCGCCCCGTGAGGGCGAGCAGCCGGGTCTGCGGTGGGGCGTCCTCCGCCACCGGTACGGGCGGGTCGAAGAACCCGCTGCCGGAGAGGTCCCCGTACCCGGCGAACTCGCCGAGCGCGAACTCGACGAGCGCCTCCGGGAGCCGGGTGAGCCGTCCGATGCCCTCGGCGAGGTCCCAGGAGTGGATCACCAGGTCGGTGGTGAGCTGGTCCAGGTAGTACTGGCCGGAGGTGTCCCCGAAGGAGAGGTGGACGGTCAGCTCGGTGGCGCCCGGGACGGCCCAGGCCTCCCGGGCGGCCTGGGCGGCGTCGCTCCAGGCGGCGACCGGGTCGGTGCCGAGCACGTCGCCGTCGAAGCGCCCGCCGATCTCGCCGGTGGTGGCGCCCATCAGCAGCTCGGGCACCCAGAGCTGCTCGCCGGTGAGGTGGTTGACCAGGTCGCGGACGGACCAGTCGCTGCACGGGGTGGGGGAGTCCCACTGGTCGGGGGTGATCAGTCGGACGCGCTCGCCGAAGGCGTCCAGCGCCTCGGGGTACGGGGTGCCGGTGCGCGCCTCCCGTCGGTGTCGCCTGTGTTGGGCCATGCCTCCACCCTCTCCGGCCCGGACGGGCCCCGCGAGTCGCCGACGGCCCGTCAGTTGTTCAAATTCGAACTTCGGGGTACGGTCGAAGAGCGGCGGTTCAAATTTGAACAATGGCAGCCGGTGACGACCCCTGCCTGCCGCATCACCACGACCCATGACCGTGTCCGGCCACGCCGGACGACGACCGAACCCCGATCGATGGAGACGCGCATGCCGAGCAGCAGCCCGAGCACGACCGCCGCCACCACCACCGTCAGCCCGGCCCGGGACACCGCCGGGTCCGCGACGACCTCTCCGCACGCCTACGACGCCGGCCTCCTGCTCCTGCGCCTCGCCCTCGGCCTGACCATGGCCGCGCACGGCAGCCAGAAGCTGTTCGGCTGGTTCGGCGGCGGCGGGATCGACGGCACCGGTCAGTTCTTCACCATGAGCGGCTACCCGGCCGGCGACGCCATGGCGGTGGTGGCCGGCCTCACCGAGACGCTGGGCGGACTCGCCCTGGCCGTCGGCCTGCTGACCCCGCTGGCGGGTGCCGCGATCGTCGGCACGATGGTCAACGCGATCGCCGTCACCTGGGGCGGTGGCTTCTTCGCCCCGAAGGGCAGCGAGTACGAGCTGCTGCTGACGGCCGGTGCCGCGGCGCTGGCCCTGACCGGCCCCGGCCGCTACGCCGTGGACCGCTTCCTGCCGGTGCTGCGGGCGCACCGCCTGGCGTACGGCGTGGCCGCCGTCGTGGTCGGTCTGGTGACGGCGGGCGTGATCCTGCTGCTCCGCAAGTAACGGCGCCAACGGCGTGAAGGGCATGGCGACGACCCGTCGCCATGCCCTTCGCGGTGTTTCGGATGGGTGGATCCCACGTAAAGGTCTTCACAATGTTGTGTGATGTGTGCAATGGTACATGTCACATCCCCACCGTTTCCACGCCGGACCCGCCCCACGCGGTTCCGGCGTCGACGGACCTCGCTCCACCGCAGGCCGCGCCCCAAACCGCGGCCTACGACGGCCCGGAGGCCCCCACGTGAATGGCCAGCGCTTACTGCGAGTCCCGCAGTCGGCAAGACTGTTGACGTTCGTCCTGTCCCTGTTCCTGGCGGTCGGCCTGTTCGCCCCGCAGTCCCAGGCCGCCGCCCCCGCCACCCCCGTCACCGGCGGCGGCACCCCCACCGGCACGGCACCCACCCGGCTGGCGCCGCCGTCGTCCTCGCTCGAGAGTCCGGCCGACAAGGCCCCGGCGAAGGCCGACGGAGGGCGGGAGTCCGCCTCCTCGCAGCCGCTGCCCGAGCCGCTGCCGCCCCAGGTGACCGGCCTGCCGCAGACGCGCCGGCCGGAGGCCAAGACCCTCGGCCAGGGCGCGGAGGCGGCCGCGAAGCCCTGCAATGTCGGCGACTTCACCAGCCGCACCGGCAGCGCCCTGGTCCAGCAGATCAAGGCGAGCGACTACTCGTGCATCGACACGCTGTTCCGGATCGGCCGCGGCGACGCCGCCAACGCGTTCCGCGAGTCCCAGATGGTCACCGTCGCGTACGCGGCGCGCGATGCCGCGAACGCCTACCAGGGCAACGACAGCGGCGCGATCACCGAGCTGATGTACTACCTGCAGGCCGGCTACTACGTCCAGTTCTACAACGAGGACGTCGTCGGCCCCTACGGTGACGCCCTGCTCACCGCCGGCCGTGCCGCCCTGGACGCGTTCTACGCCAACCCCCGTTCGCGGGACGTCACTCCCGACAACGCGCGCCCGCTGAGCGGAGCGACCACGCTGATCGACAGCACCCAGGACGCCGCCCACTACCTGCCCGTCCTCCGGCGCCTGCTGAACGAGTACGACAGCGCCGCCTGGAGCAGGGCCGACATGGCCTGGGCGGTGAACCCGGTCTTCTTCTCGCTCTCCCGCGGCCCCGGCCAGGCCGGGTACCGCGAGGCCGTCAACGCCGACCCGGGCGTGATGGACGCCCTGTTCACCTTCGCGAGCCGCAACCGCGACCTGATCGGCACCAACCTCGGGACGATGGTCTACAACGCGGCCACCGAGCTGGGCCGGTTCATGGACTACCCGGAGTTCCTGCCCAAGCTGCGCCCGTACGTGAGCGCCCTGATCGCGCAGTCCTCGCCGAGCGGTCCCAGCATGTACGAGCGCGGGGCCCTGACCTGGGCGGCGCTCCACTACGACAAGGGCAACTGCGCGTACTACGGCGTCTGTGACGACCCGGCGAAGTTCAAGGCCGCCAACCTGACCGTGAAGCACGCCTGCAGCCCGAGCATCACGATCGTCGCCCAGGCGCTGGACGCCACCCAGCTCGGCACCGCCTGCGCCAGCCTGAACGGCCAGGACGCGTTCTTCCACGCGGTCGCCAAGGACAGCGGCCCGGTCAAGGACGACAACAACGGCACGATCGAGGTGGTGGTCTTCCACACCGACTTCGATTACAAGGTGCTCGCGGCGGTCATCTTCGACATCGGCACCAACAACGGCGGCATGTACCTGGAGGGCAACCCGGCCGCGGCCGGCAACCAGCCGCGCTTCGTCTGCTTCGAGAACAAGTGGGCCTCGTCCTTCGAGATCTGGAACCTCAACCACGAGTACACCCACTACCTCGACGGCCGGTTCAACGTGTACGGCGACTACGACGCCGGCCAGGTCCAGCCGATCGACTGGTGGGTCGAGGGCTTCGCGGAGTTCGTCTCCTGGTCGTACCGCAAGACCGTCAACACCGACGCCATCGCGGTGGCCTCGCGGCACACCTACAAGCTGAGCGAGCTCTTCGACACGGTCTACGCGAGGAGCAGCCAGGACCGGGTGTACCGCTGGGGCTACCTGGCCGTGCGCTACATGCTGGAGCAGCACCGTTCCGACGTGGACGCGGTCCTGGCCAAGTACCGGGCGGGTGACTGGGACGGCGCCCGCGCCATCCTGAAGACCACCATCGGCACCCGCTACGACGCCGACTTCGACAGCTGGCTGACCAGGTGCGCCGCCGGCGCCTGCGCCACCGACACGCCGGGCCAGCCGCAGCTGCCGGAGTGCGCCGGGGGTGACGTCCGGAAGCTGGACGCCAACTGCGTGCGCAGCAACGTCGCGGCGAGCACCGGCAACTACGCGCACTTCTACCTGACCGTGCCGGCCGGCACCAAGCAGGTGAAGATCACCACCAGCGGCGGCACCGGCAACGGCGACCTCTACTACAACCCGGGCAGCTGGGCGTACACCAACGCCCACGTCTTCCGGTCGACCAACCCGGACAACTCCGAGACGCTGACCGTCACCAACCCGCCGGCCGGCTACGTCTTCTTCAGCCTCTACGCCCAGCAGGGCTTCAGCGGGGTGAGCGTCACGAGCGAGATGTGAGCCGAGTACGGCGAACCCCAGACAGGTGACCGCCCCGGGCGGAGCGCTACGGCGCCCCGCCCGGGGCAGGTCTTTTGACGGATCGTCACCACGAGCCCTCCGGGAAATCCCCGCAAACCGCGCACAACGCCCCGGGTTCCCAAGGCCATGTGAGATGTGCCATGGTACATGTCACACCCCCCACCGTGCCCGACGGAACCGCCCCCACGCGGCGCCGTCATCAGCGGTCCTCGCCCACCCCCACCGGCCGCGCCCCACGTCGCGGCCGACGACGGCCCGGAGGCCCCCACGTGAGTCCCTCACGTCCGCTGCGAATCCCGCAGCTGGCACGATTGCTGACGCTCGTCCTGTCCCTGTTCCTGGCGGTCGGCCTGTTCGCCCCGCAGTCCCAGGCCGCTCCCGCCACCCCCACCCCCGGCGGCACGCCCGCGCCCGTCCCCACCGGGCCGGCCCCGCAGCCCGCCACCGGCGCCCCCGAACGAGCCGACAGCGGGCAGCAGTTGGCCTCGGTCGACCAGCGCGCCCCGCTCCCGGTCGACACCCGGCCGGCCGAGGTCAGGCCGGCCGCCAAGGCCCTGCGCCTCGGCGCGGCGGCCGACAAGCCGTGTACCGTCGGCGACTTCTCCGGCCGGACCGGCAGCGACCTGGTCCAGCACATCAAGGACGCCGACATCCAGTGCGTCAACAGCCTGTTCCAGCTCACCGGCGGCGACGCGCGCGGCGCGTTCCGCGAGGAGCAGATGAGCACGGTGGCCTACGCGCTGCGCGACGCGGCGGCCAACTACCCCGGTGACAACAGCACTTCGGTCGAGCAGCTGGTGCTCTACCTGCGCGCCGGCTACTTCGTGCAGTGGTACCACAAGCAGGACGTCGGCGAGTACGGCGCCGGCCTCAAGACCGCGATCCAGTCCGGACTGGACGCCTTCTTCAACAGCGCGCACTCGCGGGACGTCGCCGCGGGCAACGGGCCCATCCTGGGCGAGGCCGTCACCCTGATCGACAGCGCCCAGGAGAACGTCCGCTACCTGCCGGTCGTCAAGCGGCTGCTGGGCGACTACAAGGCCGACACCTGGAACCCGGCCGGCATGGCGTGGGCGGTCAACCCGGTCTTCACCGTGCTGTTCCGCGGCCACCAGGTGCCCGGCTTCGACGCCGCCGTCGAGGCCGACCCGAGCGTGCTGGACGCGCTGTCCGACTTCGCGACCCGCAACAACGCCCTGCTCGGCGACACCTACGGCGTCCTGGTCTACAACGCGACCAAGGAGCTCACCCGCTTCCTGAAGGACACCGCCCTCCAGGCCAAGGTCCGCCCGCTCGCCAAGGGGCTGACCGCCACCTCGGAGCCGAAGGGCCGCACCGTCTACCAGTGGGCGGCGGTCGCCGAGGGCGTCGACTACTACGACGCCGGCAACTGCTCGTACTACGGCACCTGCAACAAGGCCGACCAGCTCAAGGCCGGCGTGCTGACCGTGAAGCACACCTGCAGCCCGAGCATCACCGTCCTCGCCCAGGCGCTGGACGCCACCCAGGTCGGCACCGCCTGCACCAGCCTGAACGGCCAGGACGCGTTCTTCCACACGGTGGCCAAGGACAGCGGCCCGGTCAAGGACGACAACAACGGCACGATCGAGGTCGTGGTCTTCCACTCCTCGCTCGACTACCAGGTGCTCGCCGCCGCGATCTACGGCATCGACACCAACAACGGCGGCATGTACCTGGAGGGCAACCCGGCGGCGGCCGGCAACCAGCCGCGCTTCCTCTGCTACGAGGCCGAGTGGGCCCGCCCGTCCTTCGAGATCTGGAACCTCAACCACGAGTACACCCACTACCTCGACGGCCGCTTCGACATGTACGGCGACTTCAACGCCGGCATGAAGACCCCGACCATCTGGTGGGTGGAGGGCTTCGCCGAGTACGTCTCCTACTCGTACCGCAAGGTCACCAACGACGCCGCCATCGCCGCCGCGGGCCGGCACACCTACAAGCTGAGCGACCTCTTCGACACCGCCTACGGCGACCAGGACCGGGTGTACCGCTGGGGCTACCTGGCCGTGCGCTACATGCTGGAGCAGCACCGCTCCGACGTGGACGCGGTCCTGGCCAAGTACCGGGCGGGTGACTGGGACGGCGCCCGCGCCATCCTGAAGACCACCATCGGCACCCGCTACGACGCCGACTTCGACAGCTGGCTGACCAGGTGCGCCGCCGGCGCCTGCGCCACCACCCCGACGGTGCCCCAGGTGCCCGAGTGCACCGCCGCCGACACCCGGCAGCTGGACGCCAACTGCGCCCGCAGCAACGTCGCGGCCACCACGGGCAACTACGCGCACTTCTACCTGACCGTGCCGGCCGGCACCAAGCAGGTGAAGATCACCACCAGCGGCGGCACCGGCAACGGCGACCTCTACTACAACCCGGCCGGCTGGGCGTACACCAACGCGAACACCGCGCGCTCGGCGGGCCCGGACAACTCCGAGACGCTGACCGTCACCGACCCGCCGGCCGGCTACGTCTTCTTCAGCCTCTACGCCCAGCAGGGCTTCAGCGGGGTGAGCGTCACGAGCGAAATGTGAGCCGAGTACGGCTACTGGACAGGTGACCGCCCCGGGCGGAGCGCTACGGCGCCCCGCCCGGGGCGGGTCCGCGTTCCACGGTCCGCCTGCCACGGTCCGCCTGCCACGGCCCGCCTGCCGCGGGCTGCCGGCACTGGTGAGGAACCGGGGGGAATAACGATCCGCACCCAGGTGCTAGAGTGGTTGAAAGTTGGACTACCTGGGACGGGTGAGCAGCATGCAGTTCGGAATCTTCTCCGTCGGCGACGTGACGACCGACCCCACCACCGGCCGCACCCCCACCGAGCACGAGCGGATCAAGGCCATGGTGGCCATCGCCCGCAAGGCCGAGGAGGTCGGCCTGGACGTCTTCGCGACCGGCGAGCACCACAACCCGCCGTTCGTCCCGTCCTCGCCGACGACCATGCTCGGCTACATCGCCGCGCAGACCGACCGCATCATCCTCTCCACCTCGACCACGCTGATCACCACCAACGACCCGGTGAAGATCGCCGAGGACTTCGCGATGCTCCAGCACCTCGCCGAGGGCAGGGTGGACGTCATGATGGGCCGCGGCAACACCGGCCCGGTCTACCCGTGGTTCGGGAAGGACATCCGCCAGGGCATCCCGCTCGCGATCGAGAACTACGCGCTGCTGCACGAGCTGTGGCGCGAGGAGGTCGTGGACTGGCAGGGCCGCTTCCGCACCCCGCTGCAGGGCTTCACCTCCACCCCGCGTCCGCTGGACGACGTCCCGCCGTTCGTCTGGCACGGCTCGATCCGCAGCCCCGAGATCGCCGAGCAGGCCGCCTACTACGGCGACGGCTTCTTCGCGAACAACATCTTCTGGCCCAAGGAGCACTTCCAGAAGCTGATCAACCTCTACCGCGAGCGCTACGCCCATTACGGCCACGGCACGCCCGAGCAGGCGATCGTCGGCCTCGGCGGGCAGGTGTTCATGCGGAAGAACTCCCAGGACGCGGTGCGCGAGTTCCGTCCGTACTTCGACAACGCGCCGGTGTACGGGCACGGGCCCTCGCTGGAGGAGTTCACCGAGCAGACCCCGCTGACCGTGGGCAGCCCGCAGGAGGTCATCGAGAAGACCCTGACCTTCCGCGAGACCTTCGGCGACTACCAGCGCCAGCTGTTCCTGATGGACCACGCCGGCCTGCCGCTGAAGACGGTGCTGGAGCAGCTGGACCTGCTCGGCGAGGAGGTCGTGCCGGTGCTGCGCGAGGAGTTCGCCAAGGGCCGCCCGGACGCGGTGCCGGACGGGCCGACCCACGCCGCGCTGGTCGCGGCCCGGGACGCGCGGGAGAACGAGAAGACGGAGGTGGCCAAGTGACCGCGTTCAAGCTGGTGGTGGTGAGTGCCGGACTGAGCAAGCCGTCCTCGACGCGGCTGCTGGCGGACCGGCTCACCGACTCGACCGTGCGCCGACTCGCCCTGGAAGGGCGCGAGGTGGACGTCACCGTGGTCGAACTGCGGGACCTGGCGGTGGAGATAGCCAACAACTTCGTCACCGGCTTCCCCGGCGCCGGGCTGCGCGCGGCGATCGAGGCGGTGACGGCGGCGGACGCCCTGATCGCGGTGACACCGATCTTCACCGCCTCGTACAGTGGCCTGTTCAAGTCCTTCTTCGACGTGATCGACAACGACGCGCTCACCGGCAAGCCGGTGCTGATCGCCGCCACCGGCGGCACGCCCCGGCACTCGCTCGCCCTGGAGCACGCCGTCCGCCCGCTGTTCAGCTACCTGCGCGCGGTGGTGCTGCCGACCGCCGTCTACGCGGCCACCGACGACTGGGGCACGGCGGGGGACGGGCTCACCGACGGCCTGCCGCGCCGGATCGACCGGGCGGCCGGGGAGCTGGCGGCCCTGCTGGGCGGGCGGGCCCCGGCGACGCCGGAGCTGCCCGAGCAGGTGGTGCCGTTCGCCGAGCAGCTCGCGGCACTGCGGGTCTGAACGACCCCGGCCGGGAGGGGCGGGCGCGCGAGCAGGAGGAGCGGGTGTCCGAAGTGAGGGGCGGGTGTCCGGGGGCGGGTGTCGGGAGGCGAGGGGCGGGTGCGCGAGGCGGCGCACCCGCCCCTCGTCGCTGTTCAGGACGCCCCTTCCCGGACCTCCTCCCGGGCGTCGTACGCGGCCCGCGCGGTCGCGATCTCCCGCTGGTGCTCCTCGGTCCAGGTGACCAGTGACTGGATGGTGGCGTGCAGCGTCCGCCCGAGCGGGGTCAGCGCGTAGTCCACCCGGGGCGGCACCACCGGGTGCACCGTCCGCTCGACCAGGCCGTCCCGTTCCAGCTGGCGCAGGGTGACGGTGAGCATCCGCTGGCTGACCCCGTCGATCGCCCGGCGCAGCTCGGTGAAGCGCAGCGACCGCCGGTCCAGCAGGGCGATCACCAGCAGTGACCACTTGTCGGCGATCCGGTCCAGGATCTGCCGCACCTCGCAGTCCTCCCGGACGTCCCACTGGAGGACGTCGTAGCCGTCCTCGGTACCCGCGCAGTGCGTCGGTTCCTTCGAAGTGCCTTCTTCCACGATCCCCGATGCTGCCCCAGGATGACGGGTGGTTACAAGAGGGAACCGACCGGACGGATGAGAACCGTCCGGGGCCCTCGCCACCCCCCTTCCCGAGGAGCCTCAGGTGTCCGTGTCATCAGCCCTGCCCGAAAACAGCCGGGAAACCGCCCCGGCACCCGAGGAGCCCCCGACGGGCCTCGGTGGCCGGTCCGCCGCCGTCCTGGCCGTGCTCTGCGGCGCGATCTTCCTGGAGGGCATCGACGTCGCGATGCTCAACGTGGCGCTGCCCTCGATCCGCGCCGACCTGGGGATGTCCACCGGCGCGCTGTCCTGGGTGCTGAGCGCCTACGTGCTCGGCTACGGCGGGTTCATGCTGCTCGGCGGCCGGACGGCGGACCTGCTGGGCCGGCGCCGGATGTTCCTGCTCTGGCTGACCGTCTTCGTCGTCTTCTCCGGCCTCGGCGGGCTGGCCACCGAGGGCTGGGTGCTGATCCTGGCCCGGTTTGTCACCGGCCTGTCGGCGGCCTTCATGACCCCGGCCGGCCTGTCGATCATCACCACCGCCTTTCCCGAGGGCCCGCGGCGCAACCGGGCGCTGCTGGTGTACGCGGGGACGGCCGCGGCGGGCTTCTCGCTCGGCCTGGTGGTCG
Source organism: Kitasatospora sp. NPDC058444 (assembly GCF_042721415.1). Taxonomy (NCBI): domain Bacteria; kingdom Bacillati; phylum Actinomycetota; class Actinomycetes; order Kitasatosporales; family Streptomycetaceae; genus Kitasatospora; species Kitasatospora sp. NPDC058444. The sequence continues at coordinate 177,945 of NZ_JBHXLL010000014.1, forward strand.
GCGGCCTGCTGACGGCGGTCAGCTGGCGCTGGGTGTTCTTCGCCCCGGTGCTGCTGGCCGGCGCGCTGCTGGCGGCGGCCGTCCCGCTGATCCCGCGCGAGGCCGCGCCCTCGCCGAAGGCGTCCGGCGGGCGCTTCGACCTGGCCGGGGCCGCCACCGTGACCGGGGCCATGCTGCTGCTGGTGTACGGCGTGGTGCGGATCGGCGAGCCGGGCGCGGGGGCCGCCACGACCGCCGCCGTGCTGGCCGGCGGACTCGTCCTGCTGGCGGTGTTCACGGTGGTCGAACGGCGCTCGTCCGCGCCGCTGGTGCGCCCGGGCATCCTGCGCTCCGGGCCGCTGCTGCGGGCCAACCTGGGCGCGGTGCTGTTCGCCGGCTCGTTCTTCGGCTTCCAGTTCGTCGCCACCCTCTACCTCCAGGACCTGCGCGGCTGGTCCCCGCTCCAGACCGGCCTCGCGCTGCTCGCGATCGGGGTGGACTCGGTGCTGGCGCCGACCCTCACCCCGAAGCTGGTGGAGCGCTTCGGCAACGCCTGGGTGATCCTCGGCGGCTTCCTGCTGGCCGCGCTCTCGTACGGGCTGTTCCTGCCGGTGGGCGCCGACTGGACGTACCCGATGATGTTCCCGACCATGCTGCTGACCGGCCTCGCCTTCGCCCTCGCCTACGGGCCGCTGACCATCGCGGCCACCGAGGGGATCGCGGAGGAGGAGCAGGGGCTGGCCGGCGGGCTGCTCAACACCTCGTTCCAGTTCGGCGCGGCCCTCGGACTCTCGGTCGTGACCACGGTGAACCTGGCCGCGCTGGGGTCGGGGGCCACCGCGCTGGAGGGCTTCCGGGCGGCGCTGGTGGTGCCGGTCGTCTCGGCGGCACTGGGGGCCGCGGTGGCCGCCACCGGCGCCGGGCGGCGGCGCGCCTGAGGGCTGGCGCGGGAGGGCGGGGCCGCCTGCGGGGGGAGGGCCGCCCGCGCGGGAGGGCCGACCGGCCGCCCCGCTCGAATGGCCCCGTCGGAACGGCTTCCGACGGGGCCGTTCGGATGCGTGTCAGCCGCGCCGGATTGTCCGCTTTGCGGTGTAATCATTCCCATGATCAGAACAGCGCCGCAAGCCGTGCTCTCCCCGCTGACCAGTGCGGCCGTCTTCCTGGTCCTCACCGTCGAACCCGGCCGCGAGGACGCCGTCCGGGACCTGCTGCCCGACCTCGCCGGACTGCGCCGCGCCGTCGGCTTCCGCGCCCCCGCAGGGGCTCTCACCTGCGTCACCGGCATCGGATCCGACCTCTGGGACCGCCTCTTCGCCGGCCCCCGCCCGGCTTCCCTGCACCCCTTCCAGGAGGTGGCCGGCCCCCGCCACCGGGCCCCGGCCACCCCCGGCGACCTGCTGCTGCACCTGCGGGCGGAGCGGATGGACCTCTGTTTCGAGCTGGCCGCGAAGCTCACCGAACGGCTCGCCGGGGCCGCCACTGTCGTCGACTCCGTCCAGGGCTTCAAGTACTTCGAGGACCGGGACCTGCTCGGCTTCGTCGACGGCACCGAGAACCCGGAGGGCCGGGCCGCCGAACGGGCGGCCCTGATCGGCGCCGAGGACCCGGAGTTCGCCGGCGGCAGCTATGTCGTCGTGCAGCGGTACGTGCACGCCATGGACAAGTGGAACGCGCTGAGCGTCGAGGAGCAGGAGGGGGCGGTCGGCCGCACCAAGCTCGACGACATCGAACTGGCCGACGACGTCAAACCCGCCGACTCGCACGTGGCACTCACCGTGATCACCGGACCGGACGGCGAGGAACGGAAGATCGTCCGTTTCAACATGCCGTACGGCACCTTCGGCTCCGCCGGCCGCGGCGGCGAGGTCGGCACCTACTTCATCGGCTACGCGGCCGACCCCGGGGTGACCGAGGAGATGCTGCGCAACATGTTCGTCGGCAACCCGCCCGGCACCACCGACCGACTGCTCGACTTCTCCACCGCCGTCACCGGCGGGCTGTTCTTCGTCCCGACCGCCGACTTCCTCGACTCCCCGCCCCCGCCCCCGCCCCCGGCGCCGTCGGAGGCCTCCACCGCCGCCTCCGCTCCCATTCCGGTCTCCGGCGCCGGGGGCGACTCGCTCGGCATCGGCAGCCTCAAGCAGACGACCTGAAGGACCACCTGACGGACCACCTGAACAGGACCTCGCACATGAACAACCTCCACCGGGACCTCGCCCCGATCTCCGCCGCCGCGTGGGAGGAGATCGAGGAGGAGGCCCGCCAGACCTTCAAGCTCCACATCGCCGGCCGCCGGGTGGTCGACCTCAACGGCCCCGCGGGCGCCACCCTCGCCGCCGTCGGCACCGGCCACCTGACCGCCATCGACCCCCCGACGGACGGCATCCAGGCCCGCGCCCGCGCCGCCCAGCCGGTGGTCGAGTTGCGCGTCCCCTTCACCCTCCGCCGCGACGCCGTGGACGACGTCGAACGCGGCTCCCGGGACTCGGACTGGCAGCCCGTCAAGGACGCCGGCCGCAAGCTCGCCCTGGCCGAGGACCGCGCCGTCTTCGAGGGCTACCGCGCCGCCTCCATCGACGGCATCCGCGCCGCCTCCACCAACCCGCCGGTCCAACTCCCCGACGACGTAAGGGAATACCCGGAGGCCGTCAGCCGCGGACTCACCGCCCTCCGCCTCGCCGGCGTCGGCGGCCCCTACTCACTCCTGCTCGGCGCGGACGCCTTCACCGCCGTCAACGAGACCAGCGACCACGGCTACCCCATCCACAACCACATCGCCCGCCTCCTCGACGGCGACATCATCTGGGCCCCGGCCATCGAAGGCGCCTACCTGCTCTCCGCCCGCGGCGGGGACTTCGAACTCTTCCTCGGCCAGGACGCCTCGGTCGGCTACCTCTCCCACGACGCAGAAACGATTCGCCTGTACCTACAGGAGACCCTGACGTTCCGGGTGTACACGGGAGAGGCAGCCGTCGTCCTACGTGGCTAGCGGGAGATGGAACCCCGTCTGACGCCCCCGCCGGTTGGCTGCCGGCTCGCCGGCTCGCCGTGTCGCGGGTGAGCATCGCATGCGCGTGAGGTGATCGGCCATACCACCGCAGGGTTCGGTGTCCATGCCTTTGGGAATTGTCTCGACATGACGATGCGTCATGTGATAGCGCCACAGGGGTAATTCGTCCGAGGCCGGGGGAGCCAGTGACAGGATCGACCGTGGTCGGCGGGTGCCGGTGAACGGCGTCAACCCGCCGTACGGAGTGGTGCGGAACTCGCTGGCCGGCGCCGCGACGGTCTCCGGTCCGGTGGTGCAGGCCGGCACGATCCAGGGCGGGTTGCATCTGCACGGGGGCTCCGCTCTGCCCACGCCCAGGCAACTCCCGCCCTGTCCGCGGCGGTTGATCGGGCGGGAGGCCGACCTGGCCGCCCTGGACGGCTCCCTGGCCGCCGACGCCGGCGCGGCGGACGTCACCCTCGTGGTGACCGGCCCCGCCGGGGTCGGCAAGACGGCCCTGGCCGCGCAGTGGCTGCGCGGCCAGGCCGCCCGCTTCCCGGACGGCCAGCTCTACGCCGATCTGCGCGGCTACGCGCCCGGCGGCCCCGCCGACCCGGCCGAGGCCCTCGGCGGCTTCCTGCGGGCCTTCGGGATCTCCCCGGTGCCCGGGAGCCTGGAGGAGGGCGCCGCGCTCTGGCGCTCGCTGGCGGCGGAGCGGCGGATCGCGGTGCTGCTGGACAACGCCTCGACGGCCGCCCAGGTGCGGCCGCTGCTGCCCGGTTCGGACCACACGGTGGTCGTGGTGACCAGCCGCCGTCGGCTCACCGGGCTGGGCATCGACGGTGCGGTGTTCCGGCCGCTGGGACCGCTCGCCCGGGAGGCCTCCACCGAGATCCTCGCCGCGCGGGTCGGCCGGCACCGGGTGCTCGACGAGCGCGCCGCCGCGGCCGAGGTGGTGGACGCCTGTGCCGGGCTGCCGTTGGCGATCTGCCTGGCGGCGGCCCGCATCGCGGCGCGCCCGGCCCAGTCGCTCGCGGCGACCGCCGAGATGCTCGGGCGCGGTACCGACCGGCTGGCGGCGCTGAACGTGGAGGGGGAGACGGTGCGGGATCTGCTGGACGCGTCCTACGGCGTGCTGGAGGAGGAGGCCGCCCGGCTCTACGGGCTGCTGGGCCTGCTGCCCTTCGCCGAGTTCACCCTGGAGAACGCCGCCGTGCTGGCGGACGTGGACGTGGCCGGGGCCGATCGGCTGCTGGACGCCCTGATGGACGTGCACCTGCTGGAGGAGCGCGGGCCGGAGCGGTTCCGGTTCCACGACCTGGTGAAGCTGCACGCCCGGGCGCACGGGGCGCGGGTCCGGGCCGACGGGCCCACCGGGGCCGCGCTCGACCGGCTCGTCGACTGGTACCTCGCCTCGGCCACGGCCGCCGAGGCGGTCGTCTCGCCGACCCACCGCACCCTCGCCCGTGACTACCGCACCCGCTCCGTCCACCCGGCCCGCGAGTTCACGGGCGACGTGCCGGCGCTGGAGTGGTACGACGCGGAACGCGACCGGCTCGCGGGCGTCCTGCGCTGGTGCGAGGAGCTGGAGCGGCCCACGGCCGCGTGGCAACTCGCCGACGCCATGTGGCCGTTGTTCCTGCGGCTGCGCCCGGCCCGGCTGTGGGTCGAGGCCACCCGGATCGGTCTGGACGCGGCCCGGGCGGCCGGCTCCCGCAGCGGCGAGCTGCGGATGCTCACCGACGGCGGCAACGGGCTGCGGAACGCGGGGGAGGGGGCGGAGGCGGCGCGTTGGTTCACCGAAGCCCTCGTCCTCGCCCGGGAGTCGGACCGCCCGCTGGTGCAGGCGGACGCGCTGTACGGGCTCAGCCAGACCCACCGGATGGCCGGCCGGCTGGACGAGGCCGCCGAGTGCCTGCACGAGGTGGTCCGGCTCCGTGAGGCCGAGGACTACCTGCGCGGTTCGGCGCTGGCCCGGCTGGCGTACGGCGAGGTACTGCTGCTGGCGGGCCGGGCGGCCGAGGCGGTGGAGCCGATCGGGCGGGCGGGCCGCGAACTGGCCTCGATCGGGGACGACTACGAGGCGGCCCGCGCGATGGCCTTCCTGGGCCTGGCGCACGGCCGGCTGGGTGCCTACGAGCGTGCCGAGGCCCACCTGGAGGAGGCACTCGCGGGCTTCCGGGCCCGGCTGTCCGCGCACTGGGAGGCGCGGGCGCTGGAGTTCGCCGGGCAGGTCGAGGAACTGCGCGGCCGACCGGACGCGGCGCGCGCCCGGTACGAGCGGTCCAGGGCCCGGTACCTGGAGGTCGGTGCCGCGGCCGAGGCGGCCAGACTGGCCGACCGCCTCGCCGCGTACGGTGTGGATCCCGCCGTCACCCCCCGTCCGGACGAACCGGAGGCGTGAGCACCGGCGCGAGCACCGGCGTGGGCGCACACGCGGCGGAAGGTGCGAGCGCGGGCCTGAGCCGGCTCCACCCGGAGCCCGGGGCACGGCACCCGGCGGCACTGACCCGGTCGAGTTCGCCCAGCGCCCGACCGGCCGCCAGCCAGGCGTGCGCCAGCGAGCCGAGGGCCGGCGGCGGGACCGGCTCGCCGGCCGGACCGGAGGCCGGACCGGAGGCCCGCAGGACGAGCCGCGCCCCGGACTGGGCGAGCACCAGCACCGCCCCCGGACGGTGCTCGGCCGTGGCCACCGCGCACCCGGGGTGCGCGGCCAGCAGTTCCGCGAGCCGCGCGTCGGCGTCCGCCGCCGGCACCGGACCGAGGTGCAGCACGTCGGCGTGCCGGCGCCAGCGCAGGCCTCCGGGCTCGGTGAGGTCGAGGACGAGGTGCTCGTCCACGAATCCGGGCCCCGGCCGCTCCGCCGCCGCCGTGGCCGGCGGGTCCGCGGCCAGCAGTCCGTGGTGGACACCGGCGGTGGACGTCACCCGGGCCTCGAACAGCGCGGCCGCCGAACCGCCGCGCGCGCCGGGGCTGCCGGGGCCGGAGCCGCCCGCGCCGGGGCCGCCCGCGCCGGAGCCGACCGGAACCAGGCGCACCGTGTGCAGCGCGGCGGTCACCCGGCCCACCGCGGCCCGGCCGCCGCCGCAGTCGTCCCCAGCGCCCCGGCCGCCGCGGTCACGTCCAGCGCCCCGGCCGCCCCTGCCGCCGCGGTCGTTCCCAGCGGTTCGGGCAGCGGGAGCGGCTCCGGATCCGGGGTGTGCGCCGGCTGCCCCAGCCCGAGGACCCGGTACAGCAGCCGACGGGCGTTCCGGTCGAAGCGGCCCGGCTCGGAGCTGATCCGGTCGGCGATCGCCGCGTAGTCCTCCGGGCGGTACTGCTCGGCGGCGTACGCGAGCTGGTCGGTGAGCGGGTGGCCGGGGGCGAGCGCGGGTGCGGTCCGGGCGAGCTGCGCGGCCGGCGAGCGCGGGTTGACGTGCCGGTGCGGGTACTCGGCGAGCAGGACGGGGGCGCCGGTCATCGCGCCGTACAGGGTGACCGAGCCGTGGTCCCCGATGACGAAGTCGGCGGCGACCAGCAGCGGCCGCCAGTCCGTCTCGGGCGGGATCACCGTGACGGCCCCGCGGGCGGTGGCCCTCGCCCAGGAGCGCACCGCGTAGGCCGAGTGCTGGGCCGCGATGTTGGGGTGGGGCAGCAGGACGGTCCGGTAGCCGTGCCGGGGCAGTTCGGCGGTCAGTCTGGGCAGCACGGCGTCGAGCCGGGTGAAGAGCGAGCCGTCGCCCCAGGTGGAGGAGACCAGCACCAGCTTCTCCTCCGGCCGCAGCCCGAGCGCGCTCCGGTAGGCCTCCCGGTGCGGCAGTGCCGCGCGGATGCGGTCGTAGCACGGGTCGCCGACCACCTCGGCGATCGGCACGGCCTCCGGGCAGCTGCGCCGGAGTTCGAGCAGTTCCTCCTCGTGGGCCAGCGCGAAGGAGGTGGGGACGAGCCGTCCCTCCCAGTAGAGGTAGTCCCGGCCGAGCCCGATGGCGGGCCGCTCGCCGTCCGGGGCGCCGCGCCGGGCCAGCTTGATGTTTCCGGCCCCGTGCGGCAGCCGGACGACCGGGCCGCGCAACTGCTCGATCCCCTGGGAACCGGCGGCCAGGATGAGGTCGAACTCGCGCCGGACGGCCTGCTCCCACGGCAGTACGGTGCCGCCCAGCGCCCGGAGGATCTCGGCGGCGCCCCCGTTGAACATGTGCGGTGCCACCGTGAACTGCACGTGGACCCGCAGGTCCGGGGCGAGCAGCGAGTAGAAGTCGTGCAGCCGCTTCGCGTAGACCATGGTCTGCGCGACCACGAGTACTTCCTTGCGGTCCCGCAGGGTTTCCCACGGGCCGTTGTTGCTCCAGGGCGCCGTCGTCCGGCGCGTTCCGTCGGCCGTCGTGATGTCCCGTTCCCCGAGCGTGTCCTGTTCCCCGAGCGTGTCCCGTTCCCCGTGCATGTCCTGTTCCCCGTGCACCAAGGTCATCCTTCTCCCCCTCCTTGATCCCAGGTTCGGGGCCGTCCGCGGGCCCCGGAGTCGATGCTCCCCGGGGCGTCTGGCGGATTCCATGACGTGAGCTGGTCCGTGCTTGCGGAAACCTTGTGTCCGCTTGCCGTGCCGCCGCCGGGCCGTCGGAGCCGGGAAGGGTACTGAGTTCCTTTACCAGGGGTACTGAGTGCCGTATTCTCTCCCTGGAGCCTCTGACGCCAGTCGAAGAGAGCCGACACGGTATGCCGGTCCAGGTGGCACTTGCGGTGCGCGGGTCGCGCCCGGGCCGGACTTGGCACTCAGTACCCCCGGCATGCCTGAGGCCATGGATCCAGTGCATCCGTGCACCCGTGACAGGAGAACCGCTCATGAGCTTGAGGATCGTCGTCTGTGTGAAGTACGTCCCGGACGCGACGGGTGACCGTCGTTTCGCGGACGACCACACCACCGACCGGGAGGGCGTGGACGGCCTCCTGTCGGAGCTGGACGAGTACGGCGTGGAGCAGGCGCTGCGGATCGCGGAGGCGAACGAGGGCGCCGAGGTGACGGTGCTGACGGTCGGGCC
>NZ_JBHXLL010000015.1:0-35305 GCF_042721415.1 Kitasatospora sp. NPDC058444
GCTTCCACGACGGTGTCCGGGCGCTGGAGGCCGCGGGCGTCACCCGTTTCGTGGAGCTGGGTCCCGACGCGGTGCTGACCGGGCTGGCCCGCGAGAGCGTCCAGGCGCCGGACACGGCGTTCGTCCCGCTCGGCCGCCGGCTCGGCTCGGAGAGCGTCACCCTGCTGACGGGGCTGGCCCAGCTCTACGTGGACGGCCTGGCTCCCGACTGGCAGGCGGTCTTCCCCGGTGCCGGGCGGGCGGAGCTGCCGACGTACGCCTTCCAGCACCAGCGGTACTGGCTGGCGGCGGACGTCCCGCTGGTCGTCGGCGCGCTTGACACCCCCGACCAGCAGGCCGGGGCGGGGGAGGTGGCGCCGCTGCGCGCGCGCCTCGCCGGGGTCGGCGAGTCCGAACAGCAGGAGCTGCTGGTCGAGTTGGTCCGCTCGCAGAGCGCCGCCATCCTCGGCCACTCCTCCGTGGAGGCGATCGAGCCGGAGGTCGGCTTCCTGGAGGCCGGGATGGACTCGGTCTCCGGCACCGAACTGCGCATCGCACTCTCCGCGGCCACCGGGCTGGCCCTGTCCGCCGGCGTGGTCTTCTACCACCGCACCCCGGCCGACCTGGCCGCCCACCTGCGAACCGAGCTGGCCCACGGCGGGTCCGGGCTCGCCGGGGCCGGCGCCGACGGCGCTGTCGACGGCGGCGCCGAGGACGCTGCCGAGGACCTGGAGTCGATCAGCGGGCTGCTGCGCCGGGCCGCCGCCGACGGCCGGATGACGAAGGGGATGGCGCTGCTCGACGCGGTCGCCGAGATCCTGCCCGACTTCTCCTCGGCGGCCGAACTGGAGCGCCTGGCCGAGCCGGTCCGCCTCGCCCAGGGGGAGCAGGGACCCAAGCTGATCTGCTTCCCCTCCCCGATGGCGCTCGGCGGCGCCCACCAGTACGCCCGGTTCGCCTCGCACTTCCGCGGCCGCCGCGAGGTGGTGGTGCCGCCGGTGCCGGGGTTCGGCCCCGGGGAGGCGCTGCCGTGCTCGGTGGACGCCGTGCTCGACGTCTTCCTCGAAGGCCTGCCGGCCATGGCGGCGGGGGAGCCCTTCGTCCTGGTCGGCTACTCGTCCGGCGGCCAGTTCGCGCACGCCACCGCCGAGGTGTTGGAGAAGGCGGGCACCCCGGCGGCCGGGGTCGTCCTGCTGGACACCTACCTGCCCGGCGGCGAGGGCCAGGACGAACTCTGGCCGCAGATGTTCCGGGGCATGCTGGACCGGGAGTCCTCCTTCGGCCGGTTCAGCGCCGCCAGGCTTGCCGCGATGAGCCGCTACAGCGACCTGATCGTGGACTGCCTGCCGGGAGCGCTGTCGGCCCCGGTGCTCTTCGTCCGCCCGGCGCAGTCCTTCACCGACGCGCCCGGCACCGAGGACTGGCGAGCCTCGTGGAGCGGCGAGCACCTGCTGCGGGAGGTGCCCGGCACCCACTTCACCATCCTGGAGGAGTCGGCGCCGGTGGTGGCAGAGGCGGTCGACGACTGGCTTTCGACGCTCGGAACCCTCGAAAGCTGACCGTTACTCGCCGGCCCTGCCGTCAGGGGCCCGGTGACCAGGGGCGCGGGCCATCGGTTCCGCGCCCTTGGTGTTCCCGGAAGCGGCTTGCGGTGGTGGTAGGACATCCGCCACCGAGGGGGAGAAAGTTCTACCTCGGATACGCCAAGCAATGCCAATGTGCCGAACCGCCGCCGCTTCTACCGTTGATACCAGTTCGCGTGAGGTGCGTGATTAACCGGGTGGGAGTTCCAGTGCAGACTCAGGAGAGCGGTCAGCAGGCAGTGGCCGTCCGGCTGGAAGCGGTCGAGAAGATCTACGGCAAAGGCGACAACGAGGTGGCCGCGCTCAAGAGACTGAGCATGACCTTCGATACCGGCAGCTTCACGGCCGTGATGGGCCCCTCGGGATCGGGCAAGAGCACCTTCCTGCACTGCGCCGCCGGTCTGGTCAAGCCCACTTCGGGCAAGGTGCTGGTCGGTGACACCAACCTCGCGGACCTGGACGAGGTGCGGCTCACCAAGCTGCGCCGCGACCGGATCGGCTTCATCTTCCAGTCGTTCAACCTGCTTCCGGCCCTGACGGTGATGCAGAACATCGTGCTGCCGCTCCAGCTGGCCGGCAAGCGTCCGAACAAGAGCCAGATCCTGATGGTGGTCAACCGGGTCGGTCTGGCCGACCGGCTCGACCACCTGCCCGGCCAGCTCTCCGGCGGCCAGCAGCAGCGCGTGGCGATCGCGCGAGCCCTGGTGACCCGGCCCGCCGTGGTCTTCGCCGACGAGCCGACCGGCGCCCTGGACACCCGTACCGCCGCGGCCGTGCTCGGCCTGCTGCGCGAGTCGGTGACCGCCGGCGGGCAGACCCTGGTCATGGTCACCCACGACCCGGTGGCCGCCTCCTACGCCGACCGCGTGGTCTTCCTCGCGGACGGCCGCTTCGTCGGCGAGCTGTACCAGCCGACCGCCGAGGCCGTCGCCGCGCGGATGACCCGGCTCGGCGCCTGGGACGACGAGAACTTCGAGCCCTCCTCCGCCCTGTCGGGGGGTGGCCGCTGATGCTGCTACTGGCCCTGCGCACACTGAAGTTCCGTAAGACCGGGTTCATCGCCACCTTCGTGGCGATGTTCCTGGGTGCCGCGATCGTGATGGCCTGCGGTGGCCTGATGGAGACCGGCGTCCGGATGGCGGCCCCGCCGCAGCGCCTGGCCGGGGTGCCGATCGTGGTGACCGGTCAGCAGACCTACGACGACACCGCGCTGACCGAGCGCAACCGGATCGACCCGAGTGTGCTCGACACGGTCAAGGCGGTTCCCGGCGTCGGCAGCGCGATCACCGACCTGTCCTTCCCCGCGACCGTGGTGGTGGGCGGCAAGGCGGTCGACGCCGGCTCGAAGGGCCACAACTGGTCCGGCGCCGGGCTGACCCCGTTCACGCTGACCCAGGGCGTGGCCCCGGGCAACGGCCAGGTGGTCCTCGACGCGAAGCTGTCGGCAGATTCGGGCGCCGGCGTCGGCTCCAGCGTGCAGCTGACCGTGCACGGCGCTGCCCGGACCTTCACGGTCTCCGGCATCGCCCACCAGACCACCGGCGAGACGATCCAGCCGAGCCTGTTCTTCTCCGATGCCCAGGCGCAGCAACTGGCCGACTCCAAGGGCAAGTTCGACTCCATCGGGGTGCAGCCGGCGGCCGGTGTCGACGTTGCTGCGCTGGAGCAGGCCGTGAGTTCGGCGGTCAGCGGCAAGGCGATGGTGCTCACCGGCGAGCGGCGCGGCCTGGCCGACCTGCCGGGCACGCTCTCCAGCCAGCGGACCGTGACCATCCTGGCGGCGATCTTCGGCAGCTGGGCGGTCCTGATCGTGATGTTCGGTGTCGCCTCCACGCTCGGGCTCTCGCTCCAGCAGCGGGCGCACGAGATGGCCCTGCTGCGGGCGATCGGCACCACCTCCCGGCAGGTGCGCCGGATGATCCTCGGTGAGACCGCCGTGCTGTCGGTGATCGCCACCGCCCTGGCGATCGCCCCCGGCCTCGTCGTCGGCAAGCTGCTGTACGGGCAGCTGACCGGCAACGGCGTGGTGTCCAAGGAGATCATCTTCCGCGAGGGCTGGATCCCGATCACGGTCGGCGCCTTCGCGGCGATCGCGGCCGCCATGGGCGCGGCGCTGTTCGCGGGGCGCAAGGCCGCGAAGACCGAGCCGGTCGCGGCGATGGCCGAGAGCACCCTGCAGACCAAGTGGCTCACCACCACCCGCCTGCTGCTGGCGCTGTTCTTCATGCTCAACGGCGTCACGCTGTCGGTCGTCACGGTCACGGTGATGACCGACGGTCCGACCCTGGCGAGCACCGCGGGACCGGCCTCGGTCCTGTTCGCGATCGGCGTGGCGCTGCTCGCCCCGGGGATCACCAAGGCGATCGTGGTGGCGCTCCGTTGGCCCGTCCGCGCGTTCTCCGGACTGTCCGGGTACATGGCGCTGCGCAACGCCACCACCAACAACGTCCGGATGGCGGGCGCGGTGGCTCCGATCATCCTGCTGATCGGCATCGCCAACGGCACCCTGTACATGCAGGCCACCGAGGACACCGTCTCCGCCAAGAGCTACGAGAGCAACGTGCTGGCCGACTACGTGCTCGACTCCTCGACCGGCGGCTTCGCGCCGGGCGTGATCGGCTCGGTCCGCTCCATCCCGGGCGTGTCCGGCGTCTCCGAACTGGTCAGCTCCATCGGCTTCGTGGACGCCGCAGGCAGCGGCAACACCATGGATCTGCGTGGCGTCTCGGCCAACGGTGTCCAGCAGACCATCGCGCTCGACTCGCTGAACGGATCGATCGGCGACCTGAAGGGCAACACGGTTGCCCTGTCGGACAAGCAGGCGAAGGACTTCGGCGTCCGCATCGGGGACAACCTGAAGATCCACTTCGGTGACGGCACCGCCGCCGACCCCAAGGTCGTGGCCACCTACGCCGACAACCCCCAGGAGCAGTACCTGCTGCTGCCCTCCGACGTGCTGGCCCCGCACACCAGCACCGGCCTGCCGACCAAGATCCTCGTCAAGGCGGACGGCAGCGCCGACCACGCCCAGATCCAGTCCCACCTCGACGGCGTGGCGGCCACGGTGCCCGGCACCGCGATCGCCGACCGTTCCACGCTGACCAGCTCCAACAACCAGATCCAGCAGATCCTGGTCTCCTCGAACTACACCATCGTCGCCATGATCGTCGGCTACGCGGCGATCACCGTGATCAACAGCCTGGTGGCGGTGACCCGCAAGCGCCAGGGCGAGTTCGGTCTCCAGCGTCTGACCGGCTCCACCAAGGCCCAGGTGCTGGGCATGCTGAGCGTCGAAGGCGCCCTGGTCGCCGTCATCGCGACCATCCTGGGCACCATCTCCTCGGCGACCACGATCGTCCCGTACAGCCTGGTGAAGGCCGACTCGATCCTGCCGAAGGGCTCGATCGGCATCTACCTCGCGATCATCGGCGGCGCGCTCGTCCTGATCTTCGGCGCGACCCTGTTCCCCTCCTGGAGGGGCATGCGGACGCCGCCGATCGAAACGGCCAGGTCCGCCTGACCGGCACGCCGGGGCCGCTCTTCCGTCACCCCCGGACGGAGGAGCGGCCCCACAGCCGTTTCCCGGCCGACCGCCGGTCGGTCAACTCGTCACGGCTCGTTGAGGTTTAGTAACGTGGCGCCGATCGAAAAAACCCGCGAGCACGACCGGTGGGTACGTCCTGTACGTACTCGTCGGACGGGCTCGCGGGATCACTGCTGTCACGGATGGACGATCGCTCAGGTGTACTTCGCTTACCGCCCTTCCTTCGACCCATCCATCGACCGAGCCGCGGATCCGGAGGCCTTGCCCATATCCCGCCGGGCCACATCCCCCTGCGCGGGCCCGAGCGAGACCTGGTGAACACCAGGAACGGTCTGCACGAGTTCCCCGCCCGACTCCGCCGGGCCGGCACCGACCTGGTGGTAGGGGTGCTGATCGCGCTGGGCGCCATGCTCTCGGTCTGCCTGTTCCTGATCACCGCCTATTTCGTGATCCTCTTCGTCATCGGTATCGGCGCGGTGATGCTGCCGATCGTGACCAAGTGGGTCCGCTGGCTGTGCAACGCCAACCGGCGGGTGGCCGCCCGATCGGGAATCGAGATCGCCGTTCCCTACCGGCCGGAGCCCCAGGAGTTCGAGAAGGACATCGTCGGCTGGATCCGCCGCTGCAAATGGATTCTGACCGATCCGGCCAGCTGGCGGGACCTGCTCTGGCTGCTGCTCAACTCGGTCGTCGGCATGATCGGTTTCCTGCCCGCCGTGGTGCTCTACTACGTCCTCGAAGGGTTTGCGCTGGCCTGCGGCCTGTGGCGGCCCATCCTGCGGGCGCGGGGCACCGGGCGCGAGTACTTCTTCGTCCCGATCCAGAGCCAACCCACCGCCGCCCTGGGCGCGCTGGCGGCAGCGGCGCTCTTCGTCGTCTGGGTGTGGTACAGCCCGGCCTTCCTTACCGCGCACGCGTACTTCACCCGCCTGCTGCTCGGCCCCACCGAGCGCTCCCGACTCGCCGTCCGGGTCCAGCACCTGGCCGAGACCCGATCCGGTGCCCTGGACGCGGCCGCCGCCGAACTGCGCCGGATCGAACGCGACCTGCACGACGGTGCCCAGGCCAGGCTGGTCAGCCTCGGCATGACCCTCGGGGCACTCGAACGCCATCTCGGCAGCGAGTCGGACGAGGCCCGCAGGCTGCTGCGCGAGGCCCGCACCTCCTCCATCTCGGCCCTGCGTGAGCTGCGCGACCTGGTGCACGGCATCCACCCGCCGATCCTCGCCGAACGCGGCCTGGCCGACGCGCTGCGCGCCCTCGGCCTGGCCAGCCCGCTCCGGGTCGAGGTGACGGTGAGCATCCCGGGCGAGGTGCCGCCACCACTCGAATCCGCCCTGTACTTCGCGGTGTCCGAGCTGCTGACCAACGCCCTGAAGTACTCCGGCGCCGAGCACGTCGAGGTCAGCGCCTGGCAGGACGGCGCCGTGCTGCACGCCCGGGTCATCGACGACGGCCGCGGTGGTGCCGACGCCACCGCGGGAACCGGTCTGCACGGCATCCGCCGGCGGCTGGCCACCTTCGACGGAACCCTCGACATCAGTAGCCCGCTGGGTGGTCCGACCGCAATCAAGATGGAGATACCGTGCGTGTTGTCCTCGCTGAAGACCTCTTCCTCCTGAGGCAGGGGCTGATCCAACTCCTGGACGCCTACGGCTTCGAGACCGTGGCGGCCGTCGACAACGGTCCCGACCTGCTCGAGGCCGCCGCCAGGCATCGTCCCGACATCCTGATCGTCGACGTCCGGCTGCCGCCGACCTTCACCACCGAAGGCCTCAAGGCCGCCCTGCAGGCCAGGCGTGAGATCCCCAAACTCCCGATCCTCGTGCTCTCCCAGCACGTCGAGCAGATGTACGCCAGGGAGCTGCTCGCCGACGGCACCGGCGGCATCGGTTACCTGCTCAAGGACAGCGTCTTCGACAACGAGCAGTTCATCGACGCGATCCGCCGGGTCGCCGCCGGCGGTACCGCCATGGACCCCTCCGTGGTCTCCCAACTGATGGTGAGCCACGCACGCGACGAACCGCTCGCCGCACTCACGGTACGAGAGCGCAGCGTCCTGGAGCTGATGGCCGAGGGCTGCTCCAACACCGCCATCGCACAACGCCTCGTCATCACCGAGGGTGCGGCGGCCAAGCACATCTCGAGCATCTTCGTCAAGCTCATGCTGCCCCCGGACAGCGACAGCAACCGGCGCGTCCTGGCGGTCCTCGCCTACCTCAACGCCTGAGTGGACGCACGAGGCCCTGTCCGGCCGGTCGCGCCGGGAGGAAGCCGGAGTGGCCGCCGCTGCTCGGTCGCCGCTCACCGGCGTGGAGGCGATCGCCAACGGGATCGCGTTCGGACGCTCAGCATGGCGCGCTTTCGCCGCTCCGCTTCCGGCGGAAGCTGACGCGGGCCCGAACGGTGCGAACACTGATGGCCGACGGGGACCTCTTCCCCCGTCGGCCATCAGTGTTCGTGACGGTTACCGCGCGCCCCACTCCTGGTCGGTCGGCACGATCTCGCGGCCGAGCGGCATCAGCGAGACCGGGATCATCTTCAGGTTGGCCCACCCGAAGGGGATGCCGATGATCGACAGGAACAGCGGGATGCTCGTGATCAGGTGCCCGAGAGCCAGCCACCAGCCGGCGAACACCAGCCAGATGACGTTCCCCACACAGGACGCCGGCCCCGCGTCCGGCCGCTCCACCGCCGTCCGCCCGAACGGCCACAGGATGAACCCGGCAAGCCGGAACGACGCGATGCCGAACGGAATGGTGACGATGAGAATGCAGCAGATGATTCCCGCGATCACATAGGCAATGGCCATCCAGATGCCACAGAAAAGCAGCCAAATGACATTGAGGATGAACTTCACTGCACTCATGCTCGGTACCTTCTCATAGCTGATGGCGTTGCACTACGACCGTGCCATGCCCGCCGGCGGGCGTGTCTACGCCCTTAGGGGTCGTTCCTCAGGGATCGGTCCGGGCCGCGGCTTCGGGCGGGGCTGCCGCCGATCCGGTGGTGGCCGCGGCGGGTGTCCGGCCCGCACCGCACGAACCCGCCGACGAGGACGGCTTCGTGCACGGCCTGCTGGACACCTCGGGCCGGGGTCAGCAGTTCTTGAAGAATCCGTACAGCCGGTCGATCCGGCCGCCGTCGAAGGCGGCGACACCGGTCACCGCGAACACCGGGTTCCGGCCGCCGCCCACGGGCGGTCTTTCCCCGGTAATCGCGCGCGGCACCGCACGGCCGCGCGCGATTACCGGCAGGAGACCGGATCGGGGAGTACCCGCTGATAGCGTCCGGATCAATCCGTGCAGGTACCACGGAACCCGAACGGCGAAAAGGCGTCGTGAGCGATGGCCAGTACCGCTGGTGACCGGCATCGAATGAGCACCAGGAGGCGTGGAGGGGGCGAGGCCGCCCCCCCCCACGCCGCTGGCCTCCTCCCCTCCGGAAGGACGCGTGGAGGCCGCCGGCCTCTGGCGGGCGACCTGCACTCCAGGCGCCGGTGGTGACTTCGGCCGTGAGGGGGTCGGGAGCATCACCGCCCCCGCCTGTGCGCGGACGCGCCCGGGCCCCTCGTGCGGAGGGTTCGCGCGAGGGGCCCGGGATGGGCGGCGTGGGTTAAGTGGCGGGTCTCGGCGCCGAGTCGGAGTGGGCGGCTGCGCGGAGTGGCGTGGAGGTCAGGCCGGGCGGGGGAGGTAGGCCAGGCCGTGGGCGCCCGGGTCGGCGAGCTTGGGGATGGTCAGGCGGGAGACGGGGGTGAGGGTGGCCAGGTCGATGATGTCGACGGTGGAGGAGACGACGCTGGCGACGTAGGCGAGGGCGCCGTCCGGGGAGGAGGTGATGGTGAGGGGGAAGAGGCCCACCTCGACGGAGCCGAGGCGGCGGTGGTCGTCGGCGGCGAACACGGTGAGCAGGCCGGGGAGTTGGCGGCCCAGGGCGTTGCCGGGGTCGGGGGCCAGCCGGACCTCGCCGGCCAGCAGCCGGCCGGTCGAGGTGAGGTGGACCGGCAGGGCGGGGGAGTCCGTCGTGAGGACGGCCGTGACGGTGGCGGTCGGGACGTCGATGACGCGGATGCCGGGGGTCGCGCCGGGGGCGGTGGTGGTGGAGAGGTACGGGCCGGCGGCGTAGACCCGGGTGCCGTCGGGGGAGACGGCCAGGCCCTCGCTGCCGGGGACCTCCACCTTGGCGGTCAGCACGCCCTTCTCGAGGTCCACGACCGAGACGAAGGGCGCCTCCTTGTTGGTGGCGAAGCCGGTCCGGCCGTCCGGGGAGATGGCGAACCAGTGCGGGCCGGGGGCGTCGGTGTCGATCCGGCCGATCGGGCGGCGGGTCTCGGTGTCGATCACCACGACGCCGCCGGGGCGGTCCTCGTTGCCCTCGACGCTGACGTAGAGGCGGCCCCGGGTGGTGTCCAACGCCAGCCCGTGCGGGCCGTGTTCGGGGGCGAGGTCGATCACCTCGACGATCCGGCGGGTGTCGGCGTCGATGACGGTCAGCTCGGTGCGGCGGCCGCTGTTGGCGTGGTAGTAGCCCGAGTGGTACGCGCTGGTGCACCAGAGCAGCCGCTGGGTCGGGTCGAAGCACAACTCGTGCGGCTCGGCGAGGATTTCGACGGTGTCGAGGTGGCGGTCGGTGGCGGCGTCGAAGAACGAGACGGTCGGGCCGCTCTGGCTGACGACGGCGAGGACGTCACCGGCGCGGTCGGCGCGGTCGACAGGGGAGGGCTGGGACATGTGAGGACTCCTCGGGGAGGGCTTCGCGGTCGTCTCGATCGTTCCTCGACGGCAAGGGGCGGAACAATGCAAGGATCGGCATCGGATAGTTGCCGGAAATGCAAAGACACAGCTCAGGAGCGCTCGATCGATGGATCTCAATCTGCTGCGGGCCCTGGACGCGCTGCTCCAGGAGAACAGCGTCACCCGTGCGGCCGAGCGGCTCGGCACCTCGCCGGCGGCGGTCAGCCGGATGCTGGCCCGTCTGCGCCGCGCCGTCGAGGACCCGCTGCTGGTGCGCGCCGGGCAGGGGCTCGTCCCGACCCCGCGGGCGCTCGAACTGCGGGAGGAGGTGGGCGCGTTGCTGCGCGGCTGTGACAGCGTGCTGCGGCCGGGCGCCGGGTTCGACCCCGTGCACCTGGACCGCACCTTCACGGTGCAGGCCGGTGAGCTGATGCTGGTGCGGGTGGCCGGCGCGCTCGCCGAGCGGGTGCGGGCCGAGGCGCCCCGGGTGGACGTGGTGTTCCTGCCGGAGACCCTGGAGGGCGGCCCGGCGCTGCGGCAGGGCCTGGTGGACGTCGAGCTGGGGGTGCTCGGACACCTGGACCCGGAGGTCCGCACCCGCCGGCTGCTGACCGCCCCGCTGGTCGGTCTCGCCCGCGGCGGCCACCCGCTGTTCGACGGCCGCCGGATCACCGCCCGGCGCTTCGCCGCCGCCGACCACATCGGCGTCTCCCGGCGCGGCAAGCGCCTCGGCCCGATCGACACCGCGCTTGCCGGGCTCGGGCTGCGGCGCCGGGTGGCGGTCGTCGTGCCGAGTCACACCGGTGCGATGCTGCTGACCCGGGACAGCGATCTGATCACCCTCGTCCCCGCGGACTGGCTGCCGGACACCATCGCCGCGCTGGGCCTGCGCACCTTCCCGATCCCGCTCGAACTCGCCCCGCTGGAGCTGGGGATGGCCTGGCACCCGCGCCACTCGGCCGATCCGGGGCACCGCTGGTTCCGCGAGCACGTGGCGGCCGCGGTGCTGGGCGCGGGGGCGGGGACGGACGGGGAGTCGGGTACGGGCGGGGAGTCGGGTACGGGGTAAGGCGAGGCGGCAGGAAGCGGGAGGGCCGACGCGGCGCCCCGGGGCGGCGCTCGGCGTGAGGTCGGGATACCCTGCCGGGGTACGAACGGGCGGCGAGGACGGGAGGCGGGGATGGCGCGGTCGCGGCCCTCCGGACCGCCGGTGCCCTGGGCGCCGCGCCTGCTGCTGCTCGCCGCACTGCTGCTCGGCATCGTGACCATGCACACGCTCGGCCATCCGGGCGGTGCGCACGGCGGCTCCGGCGGTTCCGGCGCGCACGAGGGCCCGGGGGTGCACGCCTCCGCGATGCGGGAGGCAGGCGCCGTCCACCAGGGACCGGCCGCCGAGCCCGGCCACGCCGCCGAGCCCGGCCACGCCGCCTCCGTCCTCGGCCCAGCCCTCGCCCCCGCCGTCTCCGCGGCCGACCCCGCCGCGCCCGATGGCATGGACCCGATGGCGGTCTGCCTCGCCGTCCTGGCCGGCTGGACCCTGGTGCTGGTCCTCTCCGGCGCACTGCTGCGCCGCAGCGGCGACGCCGCCGCCGAGGTGCGGGCCCGACTGCTGCGGGCCGTCCGCGCGCTGCCCCCGCCCGGGGGCGGGCGGATACTCCTCGCCCGGCTTTCGGTGCTGCGTCAGTAGGCGCGCGCCCGCCGTTCCGTGCCCGCGCCCGCTCTGGGGCGCCCGCGCGCACATCCGCGCGCCCGCTCGCGCCCCACGGCGCCCGCGCACGGAACGGCCGACGCGACGTCCTGCACACCCACTCACCGCACGAGGTGTACTCCGCCATGCGCACACCCACCCGTCGTACCGTCCTCGGCGCCGCGCTCGCCGCCGCCGGGACCGGCCTGCTCACCGCCTGCTCCTCCGGCTCGATGGAGGGCATGGAGGGCATGGACCACGGGTCCATGAACCACGGCGCGTCCGCCGCCCCGGCCGGCTACCTCTCCCCGAACGGCCCCGAGGTCGCCGCCGCCGAGGCCCGGCGCAACCCCGGCCCGGAGCGGAAGGTCGCGCTCACCGCCACCGGGACCACCCTCGACCTCGGCGGCCGTACCGTCCGCAGCTGGGCGTACGGCGACCGCCTGCCCGGCCAGGAGGTGCGCGCCACCCTGGGCGACACCCTCGCCGTCACCCTGGCCAACCACCTCCCGCAGTCCACCTCGCTGCACTGGCACGGCCTCGCGCTGCGCAACGACATGGACGGCGTGCCGGGCGTGACCCAGGCCGACATCCGGCCCGGCGCCTCGCTCGAGTACCGCTTCGCGCTCTCCCACCCGGGCACGTACTGGTTCCACCCGCACTCCGGCGTCCAGCAGGACCGCGGCCTGTACGCCCCGCTGATCGTCGAGGACCCCAAGGAGCCGCTGGCCTACGACAAGGAGTGGGTGGTCGTCCTGGACGACTGGGTGGACGGCGTCGACGGCAGCACTCCGGACGCCGTCCTCGCCGAACTCGCCCAGGGCATGGGAGGGATGGACCACTCGGGCGGCTCCGGGCACGACATGTCCGGGATGTCGGGGATGTCCGGCCACGAGATGCCGGGGATGCCGGGGACGTCCGGCACGGGGAGCACCCCGAGCGGCGCCGCCGCCCCCGGCCGGATGCTGATGGGCGCCCGGAGCCCGCTGCTGGGCGGCGACGCCGGCGACGTCGCGTACCCGTTCCACCTGGTCAACGGCAGGCTCGCCACCGCGCCCGAGACCTTCACCGCCAAGCCCGGCGACCGGATCCGGATCCGGCTGATCAACGCGGGCGGCGACACCGCCTACCGGGTCGCCCTCGGCGGCCACGAGCTGACCGTCACCCACACCGACGGCTTCCCGGTGGAACCGGCCGCCACCCAGGCGCTGCTGCTCGGCATGGGCGAGCGCTACGACGTGCTGGTCACCGCCGGGGACGGCGTCTTCCCGCTGACCGCCCTGGCCGAGGGCAAGAACGCCACCGCCCTGGCCGTGCTGCGCACCGGCGGCGGCGCCGCGCCCGATGCCGCCGTCCGCCCGGCCGAGCTGGACGGCCGGCTGCTCACCGCCGGGCAGCTCAAGGCGGCCCCGGGCGTCCGGCTGCCCGCGAAGGCGCCGGACCGCACGGTGAGGCTGGAGCTCACCGGCGGGATGGCGAAGGCCGACTGGGCGTTCAACGGCCGCAGGTACGACCCGGCGCAGCGCTACCCGGTGGCGGCGGGCGAGCGGGTGCGGCTGGAGTTCCGCAACAGCACCACCATGTGGCACCCCGTCCACCTGCACGGCCACAGCTTCGCGCTGCCCGGCGACGGCCCCCGCAAGGACACCGCGATCGTGCTGCCGGGTACGACCCTGGCCGTCGACTTCGACGCGGACAACCCGGGCCTGTGGATGGTGCACTGCCACAACGTCTACCACGCGGAGACGGGCATGATGACCGTCCTCGGCTACCGGGCCTGACCCCGGGCTCCCCCCCGCGCGGGAATTGGCCCCGGGTTTCACACCGTGGGGACCCCGAACCGTCGGTCGGTTCGGGGTCCCCGCCTCCGCGGCACCCGGCTCGCCGCGCCGTGCCACCTGGCCTGCCGAACCGTGCCCCCCGGCCTGCCGTGCCGTGCCGGACCGCCCACCCACTCGCGCCCTCCCGCGCCCACCCGCGCGGCCATGACGTTTTCTTAACGCGGGCCGATAGCGGATCCTTAACGCCCGTCGCATAGCCTGTCGCATCGCCGTCGTTCGACGGCGTTTTACGGGGTCTTTAAACAAGAGGTGCATGGTGGTTTCGTCGGGTTCGACGGAGACGGCGGAGTCGGATGCGCCGTCGGCGCGAATACGCCTCCGCAGCTGGTTGCTGGAGGACGTGACCGCGGAGAAGCCCGCGCAGCGGTCCGCCGTGGAGGGTGCCCCGGAGGATTCGCCCGAGGGCGCCGGCGCGGCGGCGGGGGACTCCGCCGCGCACGGTGCGCACGCCGGCCAGCGCTGGTGGCGCGTGATGTGCCTGACCGGCCTGGACTACTTCTCGACGCTCGGCTACCAGCCGGGCATCGCCGCCCTGGCCGCGGGTGTGCTGTCGCCGATCGCCACCATCGTGCTGGTGGTCGTCACCCTGCTGGGTGCGCTGCCGGTCTACCGGCGGGTGGCCAAGGAGAGCCCGCACGGCGAGGGTTCGATCGCGATGCTGGAGCGGCTGCTGTCGTTCTGGAAGGGCAAGCTCTTCGTCCTCGCGTTGCTCGGCTTCGCGGCCACGGACTTCCTGATCACCATCACGCTGTCCGCCGCCGACGCGAGCGCGCACCTGGTGGAGAACCCGCACCTGACCAGCCTCCTCGGCAACAAGCAGGTGCTGATCACGATGATCATGATCGCGCTGCTCGGCGCGGTGTTCCTCAAGGGGTTCAGCGAGGCGATCGGCCTGGCGGTGTTCCTGGTCGGGGCGTACCTGGTGCTGAACGTGGTCGTGGTGGCCGTCGGCCTCTGGAAGATCATCGAGGCGCCGCACGTGGTCACCGACTGGACGGACGCGCTGACCGCCCAGCACGGCAATCCGATCATCATGGTCGGCGTGGCCCTGGTGACCTTCCCGAAGCTGGCGCTCGGCCTGTCCGGCTTCGAGACCGGCGTCGCCGTGATGCCGCACATCAAGGGCGGCTCCGAGGACACCGAGGAGAACCCGGCCGGCCGGATCCGCGGCGCCCGCAAGCTGCTGACCACCTCCGCTGTGATCATGAGCTGCTTCCTGATCGCCACCAGCTTCATCACCACGCTGCTCATCCCGGCCGACCAGTTCAAGGCCGGCGGCGAGGCCAACGGCCGTGCCCTGGCGTACCTGGCGCACGAGTACCTGGGCGGCGCCTTCGGCAGCGTCTACGACCTCTCCACCATCGCGATCCTCTGGTTCGCCGGGGCCTCCGCGATGGCGGGCATGCTCAACCTGCTGCCCCGCTACCTGCCGCGCTACGGCATGGCCCCGCACTGGGCCCGCGCGGTGCGCCCGATGGTGATCGTGCTGACCCTGATCGGCTTCCTGGTCACCTGGATCTTCGACGCGGACGTGGACGCCCAGGGCGGCGCGTACGCCACCGGTGTGCTGGTGCTGATCAGCTCCGCCGCCATCGCGGTGACCATCGCCGCGTACAAGAAGCGCGAGCGCGGCTGGACCATCGCCTTCGCGGTCATCTCGGCGATCTTCCTCTACACCACCGTGCTGAACTGCCTGGAGCGGCCGGACGGTCTGAAGATCGGTGCCTGCTTCATCGCCGGCATCATCCTGGTCTCGCTGCTCTCCCGGCTGCGCCGCGCCTTCGAGCTGCGCGTCACCAACGTGGCGATGGACGACGTGGCGGAACGTTTCATCAGGGACTACGCGCACCGCCCGCTGCGGCTGATCGCCAACGAGCCGAGCAACCGCGACATCGCCGAGTACCGCGACAAGATCCGCCAGATCCGCGCCGACAACGACATCCCCGGCGAGGACGACCTGGTCTTCGTCGAGGTGACCGTCCGCGACGCCTCCGACTTCGAGGCCGAGCTCACGGTGCGCGGCGAGGTGCTGCACGGCCGCTACCGGGTGCTCACCCTGGAGAGCTCCAGCATCCCGAACGCGCTCGCCGCGCTGGCGCTGAACATCCGGGACCGCACCGGGCAGCAGCCGCACCTCTACTTCGAGTGGACCGAGGGCAGCCCCTTCGCCCAGTTCCTGCGGTTCTTCCTGTTCGGGCAGGGCGAGGTCGCGCCGGTCACCCGCGAGGTGCTGCGCGAGGCCGAGCCCGACCGCTCGCGCCGCCCGCGCGTCCACGTCGGCTGACCGCGGTCCGTCGGCTCCGCCTCGTCCGACCTGGCTCGTCCGACCCGGCCCGTCCGCTCCGAGGGAGCGGGCGGGCCGTCGGCGTCCCCGGGGGCAACGACGGACCGCCGCCCGCGCCGGGGCGGGCGCGGACGGCGGGGCCGGTGGGACGGGAGAAGGGGCGGTGGGGACAGGACGGGTGGGTCCCGGTTCAGGACGGGAGGTCGAGGACGAGGCCCGGCTCGATGAGATCCGGGTCCTCGCCGACCGCGTCGCGGTTGAGCTCGTAGAGCGCGGGCCAGCCGCCGCGGACGCGCAGCCGTTCGGCGATCTCGCCGAGGGTGTCGTACGCGCGGACGGTGTAGGTGCCGTCCTCCGAGACAGCCTTGGCCGGGACGGCGGACCGCGGCGGAACGGCGCCCTCGCGGCCGTGGCCGCGGACGGCGCGGGCGCCGCAGACGGGCCAGGGGGAGAGGCCGCGGTGGTCGGCGAGGTGCTCGGCGACGGCGATCTGCTCCTCGCGGGTGGCGAGGTCGGCACGCGGTGCGTAGGCGAGGCCGCCGTTCTCCCGCCACGTGGGCTGGTCGAACTGGAGGCCGCCGTAGTAGCCGTTGCCGGTGTTGATGCGCCAGTTGCCGGTGCTCTCGCAGGCCGCCACGCGGTCCCAGTCGTACGGGCCGCGGTCGGCCCTTCCGGAGCCGGGCCCGCCGGCGCGGCCCGGTGGCGCGGCGTGGGCCGCGGGGGCGACGGCGAAGGCCACGGTGAGGGCGCAGAGCGCGGTCGGGACGATACGGCGCAGACAGACGGTGGGAGGCATCGGCGGCTCTCAGACTGGGGGACAGAAAACCTGCGTCGTCCGCGGACGGCGCCCTTCCACCCATGCACGCCGGACGGGGTGTTCCGGCGCCGACACGTCCGGCAGGTCACCCGCACGGCGGCCCGGTACCACCTCGTCGGCCCGCGGCCAACCGGCCGTCACCCTCGTCATCGGCCCCCGATCCACAGTGGCCCGGGACGTTCCTCGAAGAAGGGTGCGAACGACGACCACGCCCACCCCGGCCGACGAGCCAACGCGCCCGGCACCCAACGCTTCTGGCGCGACATCGGCTACGCGGCCGGCGCCCTGCTCGCCGGGGTGTTCGCGGACGCCCACGGTTGATCAAGGGCCGGGCCGGGGTGTGAGCGGCGGTTCGGTCGGAGCCTCGCCGACCCGCCTTCCACCGCCCGGCTGTGGGACTCCTTCTTCGTGCAGAACGAACCCGTCGCCGCGCGGACCCGGTGGATGCCGGCGATCGGCAACCACGAGATGGAGCCCTGGGACGGCGCCGACGGCTACGGCGGCATGCGCGCCCGGTTCACGACGCCCGACAACGCCTGGAGCCAGTCCACCGGCATCGACTTCATCGTCGTCTACCTGCACCAGTGCACGTACTCCACCTGCCACGACAACGGCGCCGAACTCGGCGCGCAGCAGGACTGGGCCCCGCTGTTCGACAAGTACAAGGTGGACCTGGTGCTCAGCGGCCACAACCACGTCTACGAGCGGACCGACCCCATCCGGGCCGGCAAGGCCACCCGCAAGGTCGTCTCCGGCGACACCGTCGACCCGGTGAAGGACGGCACCACCTACGTGGTCGCGGGCGGCGGAGGCGGCGGGCTCTACTCCTTCCCCGCCTCCGACACCTACCTCGGCCACGAGAGCGCCAACGACAAGCCCGTGCCGATGGTGGTCTCCGACCGGAGCGGCCACAGCCAGACCGTCAAGGTCACCTGGTCCAGGGTCCGCTACGCCGGGTACTGCCTGGTCGCGATCGACGTGACCCCGGCCGTCGCGGGCAAGCCGGCCCGGATGGAGCTGCGCTCCGTCACCGAGGACGGCACGGCCGTGGACCGGGTCACCGTGCAGCGCGGCTGACCCGGCCCCGCGTACCCGGTCCGGTCTGAGTACCCCTACTCAGGCGTTCGGCGGCGGCGCCCGGAGAGCATGGGGGGACCATCCCGCCGAAGACCTCGGAGGAACGTCCATGCTCAGCCGGATCGCCGGCACCCTGGTGCCCGTCCTCGGCCGCCTGACCGTCACGTCCGAGACGGCCGGCCCGGTCGCCCCCGGCAGCATCGTCGCGGCCAACCACAGCTCGCTCGCCGACCCGGGCGTCGTCCTGGCCGCCCTGCGCCGGCTGGGCACCGAACCGGTGGTCATGGCGGCCGCCGGGCTGTGGCGGGTGCCGCTGCTCGGCGGGGCGCTGCGGGCCGGCGGGCACATCCCCGTCCACCGCGGCACGGCCCGGGCGGCCGCGGCCCTCGACGCGGCCGCGACGGCGCTCGCGGCCGGCCGGGTCGTCCTGATCTACGGCGAGGGCGGCCTGCCGAAGCGCCGGGACTCCCGCGACACGGCGCCGGGCGCCTTCCGCACCGGCCTGGCCCGGCTCGCGGCGGCCGGCGGCGCCCCGGTGGTGCCGCTCGGCCAGTGCGGCGCCCGCCGCCTGAGCTCCGGCGGCACCGCCAAACAGCTCGCCGGATTCGCCACCGCCCCACTGCGCCGCCCCGCCCTGCACGTCCACCTCGGCACCCCGCTCCACCTGCCCGGCGACGTCGCCGAGGCCACGGCCGCCGCCCACCGCGCCGTCACCGCCGCCTGGCACGCGGCGGAGCAGCGGTGCCGAGGGGCGGGGTGAGGTCGTGGGGGTGCGTGCGACACGTCACGGATGAGCGCCGGCTGACACAGGTTCGGGACGCAGCGGCCCCGGTGGCCAGGCCCGGGGATCCCTTCGCCGCGCCGGGAACTACGCTGACGGGCATGGACTGGCTCGATCGGGTGGCGCGGCTGAGGCGCTGGACGAAGGACGGCGAACGCGCGCCGCACAAGCCGTTGCTGCTGCTCTACGCGCTCGGCGGCTACCAGCGGGACGCGGCGGGCGAACTGCGGTACAGCGCGGTCGAGGCGGAACTGAAGCGGCTGCTCGCCGAGTACGGGCCGCCGCGTCCGACGACTCCCGCCTACCCGTTCCACCACCTGGTCAGCGACGGGGTGTGGGAGGTCCGCACCGATCAGGGGCCGGGCAGCCCCGGGAGCGGGATCGGGGTCCTGCGGTCGAGCGGGGCCACCGGCCGGCTCGCGCCCGGGCTGCGGGCGGCGCTCGGCGAGGATCCGGCCCTGCTGGGGCGGATAGGCCGGGTGCTGCTGGACGCCCACTTCCCGACATCCCTGCACGCCGAGCTCTGCGAGGCGGTCGGCCTCGACCTGGAGCGGGCCGAGGCGGGGATCGTACGCGGGGCGGAGGCCGCGGCCCGGCGGCAGCGGGACCGGCGGATGCGTGAACTGATACTCACCGCCTATGAGTTCCAGTGCGCGTTCTGCGGCTACGACGGCGCCCTCGGCGCGAGCGCGGTCGGGCTGGAGGCCGCGCACGTGCGCTGGTGGTCGCACGAGGGGCCGGACGAGGTCGACAACGGCCTGTGCCTGTGCTCGCTGCACCACAAGCTGTTCGACAAGGGCGTGCTGGGCCTGGGGGAGGGCCACCGCATCCTGGTCTCGGACCGCTTCGTCGGCCGCAGCGAGGCCAGCCGGCGGCACGTGCTGGCACTCGCCGGACGGCCGGTGATCGGTCCGCAGCCCGGTCGCCCGCCGGTCGCGGATCGGCACCGGGAGTGGCACGTGCGCCAGGTGTTCCACGGTGTGCCGCGCCAACCGGCCGAGCGGGAGCCGGTGTTGGTCTAACCGGGGAGGAGGCGGCCGAGGTGGTAGCGCAGGACGGCCGTTGCCGCCTCGGCCGTGCGCTGGCCGAGCAGGACGCTCAGGCCGAGGCCGGCCGAGACGGCGAGGAGGATGACGGCCTCCTGCTGCGGGTCCAGTCGCGGATCGGCGCCTCCGGTCTGCTGGGCTGCCGCCAGCTGGGCGGCGAGGAAGGCCTCCATCTCGTCGGGCGCCGCGAGGAAGGGCTGCCCGCCGAGCGCCGGGTCGGTGACGGAGAGCACCGCGTACTCGGTGTGGATGAGGTGGAAGGCCCGGCTCTCCTCGTCGGTGGGGACGGCCTCCAGTAGGACGGCCTCGATGATGCCGCGCGGGTCGGTGGCGGCGCCGTCGGCGCGGACGCGCCGCTGGATCCGCTCGCCCATGCGGGTCGTCAGGCGGGCCATGGCGGCGAGGAGCAGCTGCTCCTTGGTGTCGAAGTAGTACTGGACGAGGCGCACCGAGACGCCCGCCTCGATCGCCACGGACCGCATGGTGACGGAGTGCAGTCCGCTGCTCGCCGCTGAGCGGAGCAGCGCGTCGATGATGTGGGCTCGCCGTTCCTCGTGGTCCACCAGCTTCGGCATCGGGTTCCTTCCGGATATTTTTGTGGTACAACCATACCATCAAAAGGGGAGGATGCCATGACCAGGACCAGCGTCGGACACTTCGTCAGCGAGGCGGCGAAGGCGAAGTTCCTTGCGGCGTACGACCGGGCGATGGAGCTGTGGCCGAGCCCGCGCCAGGAGCTCGACGTCGAGACGGCGTACGGGAGCGTCCACGTCCACCGCTACGGCCCGGCGACCGGCGAGCCGATCGTGCTGCTGCACGGCCACGCCGGGCACCCGTCCAACTGGTACCCGCAGATCGAGGAGTTGGGGGAGCGCCACCCCGTCTACGCGATCTCCACCCTGGACGACCCCGGGCGCAGCGTGCAGCGCGCCGTCGCGGCCGGGTCGGCGGAGAACGCGGTATGGCTGGGGGAGGTGCTGGCCGGGCTCGGGCTGGAGCGGGTGCACCTGGTCGGGGTGTCGTACGGCGGCTGGCTGGCGCTCAACCAGGCGATCCACGCGCCCGAGCGGCTCGCCTCGGTCGCGTCGCTGGATCCGGGCGGGATCGAGAAGGTGCCGGCACGGTTCTACGCCCACATGGTCGGCGGCCTGTTCGGGATGCTCGCCCCGCGCCCGCTGCGCCCGGCGGTCGGGCGGCTGCTGGCCAACCCGGCGCTGAGCGCGCCGCGCGAGATGATCGCGCCGCTGATGCTCGCGATGCGTAGCTACAAGCCGTCCTCCCGCCCGCCGGCCCGGCCGTTCACGGACGAGGAGCTGGCGTCGATCGCGTTGCCGGTGTTCGTCCTGGTCGGTCGGCGCAGCGCGCTGCTGCGGCCGCGTCAGGCGGTGGAGCGGGTGACGGCGCTGATTCCGGGGGTGCGGGCGGAGATCGTGAAGCGTGCCGGGCACGGACTCAACCTGGAACGGCCCGAGTTGGTCAACGAGCGGCTGTTGGAATTCATCGGGTAGCCCGTGAAGGCCCGAAGGGCCCCCACGTGCGGTGGAGGGCCCTTCGGGTTTCTGCGTGGTGCGTCAGGAGAGCAGTCGGGCGTCGTTGTTCGCGGCGCTGTTGAGCGAGCCCGCGTACCCCGATCCGAAGCCCACCCAGAGGCCGTCGCTGATCCTGCTGACCCACACCGTGTGGTCGGTGTTGTTCACGATGGAGGCGGCGTTGTTGTACATCGTCACCCCGTAGCCGGAGCCGTTCGCGTAGCGGGCGAAGGTGTAGTTGTGCAGGTCGAGGTTCTGGTTCGGCGAGAAGTTGTCGAACGATCCCCAGCCGACACCAGGTGAGTTGTAGTAGAGGCAGACGCTGCCGCTGGGGCACGCCTCCACCCCGCCCGGCCCCGCGGCGTAGGCGCTCCCGGTGGCCATGGCCACCGCGCCCGCCGTCATCGTGGCCACCGCCGCGATCGCGGCCGCACGCCGTCCGATCTTGATGCGCATTCCGTACTCCCGTCCCAGTCGACAGTGCAGGAAGGCCGGGCGGGTCGGGTCCCTTGCGGACCACCGGCCCCCGAGGCCTCGAACAGGCTGGCACGGGCGCCCCGTTGGCGCTACGGTTGCGCGCGCTTCCGCTTGTGAACAGATTTGGAGGGGCGGAGTCAGGCGGCTGCGGCCTGGGTCGCCGTGGCCGCCTCTGGCTGCGCGAGCCAGATCAGCCGCGCGGTGATGCCCGGCCGTCGGGAGAAGTGGCGTACGGCCCGCTCGGGCGAGCCAAGGGTCATGCGCGTCCGCCCGTCGACGCCGAACACGTGGGTCCGGCCGTCGGATTCGGCGAGCCCCCAGGCCGCGACCCACCCGTCAGCGCCCTCGCCGCACACCTGGACGACGGCGAACAGCCGGGGCGCGGTGTCGAGCACGAGCCCGCACAACTCCTGGTCGAACGTCGTGTCGGTGTCGGCTGGGAGGGAGTTTTGCGAGGGCGCAGCAGTCATGGAAGTCTCCTACGTGAATGGGAGGTGGGCGCCGCTCTGCCGTCATCACAGGGCGGCGATTGTCCTCTGACGCAGGATCAAAAATAGACAGTCGGTAGTATGTAGTCCACCGCCTCAGGGGAATCTGTATCACGACCACCCCAAAGGGTGACGGCACCGACGAAGGCGGTCGACAAGCGAGGAGACAGCGGATGCCGCCCAGCAAGACCCCGCCGAGCATCCGGCAGCGGCGCCTCGGCGCGGAGTTGCGCCGGTTGCGTGAGCAGGCAGGACTGTCGGTCACCCGGGCCGGGGAACTGCACGGTGCCACTCAGTCCCGGATCAGCAACATCGAGTCCGGTGGATACCCGGTGAGCGCGGATCGGGTACGGACGCTGGCACGCCTCTACGGCTGTGCGGATGAGGCCCTGATCGAGGCGCTGACCCACATGACCGGCGGCCGCACCCGGGGCTGGTGGGAGGAGTACCGCGAGATCCTTCCGGCCGGAGCACTCGACCTGGCCGAACTCGAACACCACTCGCATACGATGCGGATCGCCACTGTGGTTCACATCCCCGGCCTTCTCCAGACCCCTGAGCACGCTCGCGCACTCTTCCGGGACGTAGTTCCACCCTTGTCGCCGCCAGAGGTGGAACACCTGGTTTCTCATCGCATCAAGCGGCAGGCGGTGCTCTTCGGCGAGCAGCCGGTACAACTGTCGGCCGTCGTTCATGAGACTGCTTTGCGAATGGCCTTCGGCGGCCCAGCGGTTGCCAGTGACCAGCTCGACTACCTGCTGACCATGAGCGAACGCCCGCACATCGACCTGCGCGTCATCCCGTTCGGCACCGGTAGCTACCCCAGCTCCGGTGCCGGGATCGTGTACTTCGCCGCAGAGGTTGCGCGGCTGGACACAGTCCAGGTCGATGGGGACCGATTCGAGTTCATTGACGCCGAGCCGCAGCTGATCAAGTATCGAGCCGTATTGGATCGGCTGGAGGCGAGCGCACTCAAGCCCGGTGCTTCTCGCGACCTGATTCGCCGTACCGCCCAAGAAATTTGAGACGGGAACAAACATGGCTGTACAGAGCTGGCAGAAGTCCTCGTTCAGTGGCGACACTGCCAACTGCATCTACGTCTCAGCAGTTGCCGACACCGTCGTCAGGATTCGTGAGAGCGATTCTCCCGACACCATTCTCACCACCACGCCTGACGCGCTGCGCGCGTTCCTGTGCGGTGTGAGGGCGGGAGAGTTCGACCACCTGACGACGTGACGTACGGCCCGTGCCCCAGGGGTCCTGGGGCACGGGCCGGCGCCTGTCTACGTGAGAAGTCGGCCTGGCCGACTTCTCACGCGCGCGGCTACCGGTCGAGGGAGGGCTCGGAGGTGGGTGCCGCGTGACGGCTCGGGTTCCGGAGGGTCGGCCAGGCGCGGTCGCCGAGGAGGGCCATGGCGGCGGGCCCATGCTCAGTCCGAAGAGGATCACGAACATGAACAGCGGCAGCCATGCCACCACGCCCCCGTACGAGGTGAAGCCGAACGGCGATTGCCGGCGTACGCGGGGTGCGCGGCGCTGACCTGGGCGGTCTGGCTCCGGCGGCAGTGACGGGGACGTCGTCAGGGGCGCTTGGGCCGTTGGCGTGACGCTCGGAACGGTTGGGCGCGCGGGCGGAACCCCAGCCGATTAACGTCGGCCGCAACACGTTCTCGGACCGGGAGGTTGCAGTGCAGCGGTGGATCGTCCTGACGGTACTCACCTCGGCCCTCACCGGCCTCACCGGCCTCACCGGCGCCGCCGTCCCCGCAGTGGCCGACGACCCGGTCCCCGCCACCACCGTCACCCTCGGCGACGCCACGATCGACCCCAGGCTCCCCGGCCGGATCCGGGTGCAGGTCGAATACCTCTGCACGGTCACGACCGAAGCCCGCTCGCTCACCGTCTCGGCGGAGCAGAAGGACCCGGAGGACTCCTCGTCGGTCGCCTTCGGCTCCAGCCGGACGGATGAGACGGACGTGATCTGCGACGGGACACCGCAGACACGGCAAGTCGTCGTCCAGTCCAAGACCACCAACTGGCTCCCGGACGTCGACGCCGTCCTGACCGCCACTGTCTCCAACCTCGGCGCCACCCCGCCCGCCGCCGCCGACGCCAAGCGGGTCAAACTGGCCACCACCACGGCCTGATGCGCGCGCCCCGCCGGGCCGCCGCCCTCCTGCTGCTGGTCGCAGCCGGCCCCTCGCTGACCGGCTGCCTCAGCTCGTTCGTGGTGCCGGGCCCGGAGGAGACCACCAGCCCCGTCGTGACGCCGTCCGAACCGTCACCCCCACCGTCCTCACCGGCCCCGTCCCCAAGCCCCTTCGCGGGGACGGTGACGATCCGCGACTTCTCCTTCGAGCCGGCCGACTTCACCCTCGGCCCGGGCGCGGTGGTGACCGTGACCAACACCGGCACCACCACCCACTCCCTCACCGCCCAGGACGGCACCTTCGACACCGGGCCGATCGCCCCGGGGGCGACGGCCACCCTGGCCGGGCCGACGCAGCCGGGGGCGTACTCGTACCTCTGCTCGTTCCACCACTTCATGCGCGGCATCCTGACCGTGTCCTGAGGGGCGATTGCCCTACGCTCGTGCCCTGCACTTGGGGAGGGCACGAGGGATGGTCGACAACACGTCGAACACGGTGAACGGTCCGGTAACCGGGCCGGTCGTGCAGGCCGGGAGCATCGGCGTGGTCAACGTGGGCGGGAGCCGATCCCCGGTGGTGCCGGACGGGGCCGACGAGTGGGTGAAGCTCGTCGCGGGCTCCCGCGTCTGGCAGCACGTCCGCGAGGACCCGAACGCCGAGCAGTACCAGCGCGTCGTACAGGAGGCCGTCGGTGAGCTGGCCCGGCTCCGGGACTCGGTCGACCTGGCGGACGACCCCTGGCAGGACCCGGGCATCGCGGAGCGCTTCGCCAAGCGGGTCGGCTGGTTGCTCGGCAACGCCGAGCTGGACCTCTACCCGGCGGAGGCCGCGCTGCTGGCCGTGCTCCCGTTCCTCTACCGCGTCCGGTCGTTGAACCTGGCGGCGGCACGGTCCGCCGTCAGGCCGACCGACCTTGCACCCTCACCCGAGCCCGACGCCCACCGATCGGCCTACGAGCAGTTCATCGAGTCCTACGACCTGCTCGTGGGGCGCACCCGAACCCGCCCCGCCTCCGCTGGCCCGCTCGGCTGGTGGCTGTTCCACCGCTGGCTCGACCAGCACGAGGACCTCGCCGACCCCGAGGGCGTCGGCGAGATCCTGGACCGACTCCCGATGCTCGCGCAGCTTGAGGAGACCTTCTCACCCAAGCGCGTCTGCGCACTGCTCCACGGTCTGCGCCGAGGCCCGGACGTCGGCAACCGCGACTACCTCGCCGGCCTCAGTGCGGACGACCACCTGCGGGCCCCGGGCGAACAGCACGTCCGGGAGCCGAGGTTGGCCCTCCTGCTGGCACTGGCGTACGGGACCGCCATCGAGATGACGGCGCTCCCCGAGATCGTGGCCGAACACCTCGGCATCCCGGACGAGGTCGACCTCGCCGACCTGCGCCGGACACTCGAACTGGCGGTCTGGGGCGGCTCCTACGACCTGCCGGTGCTACGCGCCGAGTGCCACCACGAGGCAGTGGTCGAAGGCCTGCGCGAGTACACCGCCCGCGCCGACGAACTCCTCCACGCCGTCCGTCGCGTCCTCCCGACGCACCCACTCCCCACCCGCCTCACCTCGGACGAGGCCGCCCCCGCCGCCGGTGCGTTCACCGGCTGGGCACGCTTCCGCATGGACGAACGCCGGGTCCGCAGCCTGCTGATGGGCATCGAGCTCTACCGCGACCGGGACCTGGCCGTCCGCGAGCTCTACCAGAACGCCCTCGACGCCTGCCGGTACGCCCGGGCCCGCGTGCAGTACCTGGACCGGTCGCGGACCTTCCGTCTGGGCACACTTTCCTACGACGGCCGCATCGAGTTCCGCCAAGGCGTGGACGAGGACGGCCGCGCCTACCTGGAGTGTCAGGACAACGGCGTCGGCATGGGCGAGGAGGAGTTGCGGGGAGTCTTCTCCAACGCCGGCGCACGGTTCGCGGAGCAGTTGGACTTCAAGCTCGAACGCGCCGAGTGGCGCAAGGTGGATCCGCCCGTCGAGCTGTATCCCAACAGCCGCTTCGGCATCGGCGTGCTGAGCTACTTCATGCTCGCCGACGAGATCCGGGTCAACACTTGCCGCCTGAACGCCACAGGTCAGTTGGGCCCGGAGCTGGAGGTCTCCATCTACGGCCCGAGCCACCTCTTCCGCATCGCCAAACGATCGGAGCAGGGTCGCGAGCCGGGCACCACCGTGAGGCTGTACCTGCGGGACGACATCGAGCTGGCGGAGTCGTGGTCGTGCGTCGACGTCCTCGAACGCCTCCTGGCCGTCGCCGAGTTCTCCACCTCGGCGGTGCACTTCGAGCGGGAGACCAGCTGGGATCCCGGAGTCCTGAAGCCCCGGAAGGCACCTCGGGGCGAGACCTTCGGCCTCAACGCCTGGGGTGCCACGACGCCCTGGAACGATGCCCCGGAGGGCGTGCAGGTGACGTGGTGCGAGCATGGCGGGGCCCTGCTGGTGGACGGCCTGG
This sequence comes from Kitasatospora sp. NPDC058444, assembly GCF_042721415.1. Taxonomy (NCBI): domain Bacteria; kingdom Bacillati; phylum Actinomycetota; class Actinomycetes; order Kitasatosporales; family Streptomycetaceae; genus Kitasatospora; species Kitasatospora sp. NPDC058444. Next base: position 26,469 of record NZ_JBHXLL010000015.1, read on the forward strand.
TGGTCGAGCCGGAGGGCGTCCGAGGCGTCATCTCGCCGCGCGGATTGGCCGGCGCCGTCGTGAACCTCACCGGACGGATGTCACCGGCAAAGCTGTCCGTTGATCGCCGCCGCGTCATCAGCGACCTGTCGGAGCCCGTCCGGGATCTGCTGGAGGCAGCCGTGGGCGAGTTCGTGAGCCGTGACTCGGCCGTGCTGAGCATGGGGTGGATTCACCAGGTGACGGACGGGAACTACCAGCTAGCTGATGTCGTGGCTGCCGAAGTCATTCGGCAGGGGCGCCGGTTGGATTTCCTGGGCGCCGAATACGACGTCTGCCGGACCGGCTGCTTCCTGGCGGATGACGGAATCCTCACATGGTTCAAGTCCTCCGTCGAGTTCGTGACGGGGAACGTCAACGGTAACCCGCCCGATCATGTCCTGCTCTGGCGGATGATGGCCTATGACGTGGATTCCTCGGTTCCGGAGCTGGCTGCTCTCTGTCCGGAGCTCCTCGTGTCCCGGAATGTGCGCACAGCGATGCCATCCGATATAGCAGTGCTGGCGCCAAGGCATCAGTCCCTCGGGGTCAGGTCATGGACTCTGGGGCGACCGGACGGAGAGTGGGTCTTGGATCTCGGGCGGGATCTCGGCATCACGCTCAAGCAGGCCCGCGATCGGGCTGCTGGACTCGGCGTGCTTCCCGCTCGTGACTTCGTCTTTGAGCTGGGGCCTGGCCGCCCGCCCGTGGTCATCCCTCGCCAGGCTGCGGTGGCTCTGACCGGAACTGTGGCCGCGGGAGCGACGGATGCCGATGACTGGGATCCGGAGATCAGCCAGTTGGCAGAGTTGTGGTGGCACGATCCTGGCGAGCTGACTTACGACTTGATCTTTATGTTCGGGGAGCTTGGCAAGCACTCGTTCCGTGAGGTGATCGAGCGGCTCCGGGCCTGTGGGGCGGAGATCCCGATCGTTCTGCCGAAGCGCCCGGACCGGCTGGACAGGGAACTCTTCGTGCTCGATGGCGCGATGGATTGGGACAACCTGCCGTTGGGTGACCCCGTGCCCTTCGCGCGCTTGATCGATGCAGCTCGGACGCTTCACCTGCATCCTGGGGAACTGGCTCGCCACCTGAGGACCCGCGGGATCGTTCCGTCCTCTGACGACCTGCCGCGCGGGCTTACGGTGGAGCACGCGGGTGATCTCCTCGACCTCGGAAAGTCAGGCGCCGTCGGGTTGTTATGGATCGAGGAAATGACCTTGGCCGACCTGCTGAACGTGTCACTGAGGACGGGTCATCCGATGGCACAGATCACTGAGTGGTACCGCGAGTGGGGCATCAAGGTCCCCGATCCTGCCGAGCTGATCCGTGCCGCCCTCGCCCGGGTCCCCATGGCCGACCCCTCCTGAGCACCGAATCCACCCGTGAACAGGGATGCTGCTACCCGTCCCCTTGTTCTACAGTTCCGTAGAACCAAACGGGTGACGAACGGGGACGAGCATGGACAGGCCGCTTCGGCTGCCGCAGCAGGATCGGGCGGACTTCGAGACGGAGCTGGGGCGGGCGCTCTCCGCTCCGCAGGTGCGGGCCGCGTTGCGGGCCGGCGGGGACGAGGCCCGGGGTGCGGAGCGGTTGCGGCGGGCGGCGCGGGAGAATGCGGAGTTCGTGCTGGCCGCGGCGGCGCCGGAGTACGAGCGGTATGTGGCGCTGCGGGCGGATGCCGATGCGGTGGCGCGGCTGCCGGTGGACGTTCCTTCCCGGGAGCGGGCGTCGGGGTGGTGGGGGGTGTTGGGGGTGGTCGTGCCGATCATCGCGGTGACGGCGGCGGTGATCTTCCTGCTGCTGGGCTTCGTGCTGGGGCTGGTCGAGGACCTGGAGGTGCTGGCGCACGCGCTGCTGGAGGCCGGGGGGTTGTCGGCCGGGGCGGCCGCGGTGAGTCTGCTGGTGGGCGGGCTGGGGCTGCTGGGGGCGGCCCGGTCGAGGGGTGCGGAGGCCGGGGAGGCGGCGGGCGGGCCGGGGGAGTTGCCGCTGGCTCGGGGTGCCTGGCGGGCGGCGCTGGCGGAGCGCGGGCTGGTGCCGTACCTGGTGGCGCAGGCGAACGCGGCTCCCGGGCAGCGGCGCTGATCAGGCGCGGTCGAGTCTTGCCGTGCGGGCGGCGTCGACCAGGAGCTGGGCGGCGTCCGGGGGGATGGCCAGGCGGCGGGCGATCCAGGGGGCCGGGCGGCCGGCCCGGGCGAGCATCCAGGCGGAGTACAGGTGGCCGAGCTGGGGGGCGTTCTCGGCGAGCAGCAGGGGGCGGACGGCCTCCATCGGGAAGCCTTCGAGGGCGCGGGCGCTGTACTCGCGGCCGTGGGGGCCGGGTGGGGGCAGTGGGAGCGGGCGGCGGAGGTCGATCCAGCGGCTGAGCAGCACCGCGCCGACGACCAGCAGGCCGGTGCCGGAGGCGCCGATCAGGATGCCGCCGATGACGGGGCGGTCCTCCTCCTCGGCCATGCCGAGGGCGATCTCCTCCAGGACGAGCAGGCCGAGCGCGGTGAGCAGCACCGCGGCCTCGGCGGGGCGCGGGTGGGTCCGGGACGTCGTCATGCGGAACCTCTTCCTCGGCAGGGCGGCCGGGGGTTTCGGGCGGGCGCGGCGATTCACCTTCCGTACAACGGCGGTGGGCGGCCCGGGGCACGCGTCACGGCTCAGGCGGTGAAATCGCGGATCGGAATTGACGGACCGTCACATGTGCGATGCGGGTGGCCGATTGGCCTTCTTGAGGAGGCTGTGACCTCCTTCCGGTCGGGCGCGCCGGGGCGGTGCGTCCATCGACGGGGCGAGGAGCCCGACTGCGGGTGGGCTTCGAGTCAGCATAGCCCGGGCATGCCAACTTCGACAGGCTTGTCGAAGTTGCGGAGCCCGGGCTCGCGGTGACATGGGAGAGCGCCCGTCCGCGCCCCGGCAGGGTGGCCGGGGCGCGCGGACGGGCGCTGGGTGTGGAGCGGTACGGCAGTGGGGCCGGCGGGGGCGGCAGGCCGTCAGCGGGCCAGCAGGGGCAGCGGAGCGCCGGTGCGGGCCGGGAGTTCGAGGCGGGTGAGCAGCGCCGACGGCGAGACCTCGACCACCCGGCAGCCGGCCCGGTGGCGGCAGTGGCGGGCGACGGAGCCGTGCCGCAGGCGGTCCAGGCGGCGGCGGGTGGCGACGCCGAGCACGAGCAGGTCCTCGGGGCCGGTGACGGCGCCGACCAGGGCCGGGCCGGGTTCGGCGTTGACCACCAGCGGGCGGATGACCAGGCCGGACGGGTAGCCGCCGTAAGCCTGGTCGAAGGCGACGTCGAGGCGCCGGCGGGCGGCGTGCTCCAGTTCGGAGAGCGGGCGCAGGCCGTCCCGCTCGTTCGCGGTCCAGGCGGCGACGGGTACCAGGACCGCTGCCTGCCGGGCCGCCTCGCCGACGGCGTGGTAGAGGGCGGCCAGACTGCTCAGTGACCCGCTCAGGCCGACGATCACTCGGGTGGTCCCGGACATGGCCGTTCGCCTCCGTCTCTCCGGCGGCTCTCTCCATCGGGCTCCGCCGGTTCGGCACTCCTTGCTTCGGATGACTCCAGTGAACCGCGGAACGGACGCCTCCGTACCGCCGCTGACACGACCATGACGCAGGTCGCACACATCTTGACGTCCTTCTGACAGGGCGGCCGGAGGCCCGACGGGAGGGGTCCCTCAGCCCAGACCCGGGACGAACTGGATCAGCAGGTCGATCGCCTTGATGCCGAGGAACGGCAGCACCAGCCCGCCCAGTCCGTACACCCGCAGGTTGCGCCGGAGCAGGTCGGTCGCGGAGGCCGGCTGGTAGCGCACGCCGCGCAGGGCGAGCGGGATCAGGGCGATGATGATCAGCGCGTTGAAGATGATCGCGGAGGCGATCGCCGAGGTGGGGCTGTGCAGTTCCATGATGTTGAGGTGGTGCAGCGCGGGGTAGGCGTCGGCGAACATCGCGGGGATGATCGCGAAGAACTTGGCCACGTCGTTGGTGATCGAGAAGGTGGTCAACGCGCCCCGGGTGATGAGGAGTTGCTTGCCCACTCGGATGATCTCGATCAGCTTCGCCGGATTGGAGTCGAGGTCGACCATGTTGCCGGCCTCCTTGGCGGCCGGGGTGCCGGAGTTCATCGCGACGCCGACGTCGGCCTGGGCGAGCGCGGGGGCGTCGTTGGTGCCGTCGCCGGTCATCGCGACCATGTTCCCGGCGGCCTGCTCGCGCCGCAGGTGGGCGAGCTTGTCCTCCGGGGTGGCCTCGGCGAGGAAGTCGTCCACCCCGGCCTCGGCGGCGATGGCGCGCGCGGTCAGCGGGTTGTCGCCGGTGACCATGACGGTGCGGATGCCCATCCGCCGCAGTTCGGCGAAGCGTTCGGCGATGCCCTCCTTCACCACGTCCTTGAGCTCGACGACACCCAACGCCCTTGCCCCGTGCCGGTCGTGGACGGCGACCAGCAGCGGGGTGCCGCCGGCCTCGGCGATCCGGTCCACCAGCGGCTTGGCCTCCATCGGCAGCCGCCCGCCGGAGTTCACCACCCAGCGGGCGACGGCGCTCGCGGCGCCCTTGCGGATCAGGCAGGTGGTGCCGTCCGGCCAGGCGAGGTCCACGCCGCTCATCCGGCTGTGCGCGGTGAAGGGGACGTGCTGCTGCTCGCCGAGTTCGCCGGGGGAGCGCGGCGGCACCCAGTACTGACGGTTCGTCAGCTCGATCAGCGATCGCCCCTCCGGCGTCTCGTCCGCGACGGAGGCCAACTGGGCGGCCTCGGCGAGCTGTTCGGTGGTCGCGCCGGGCAGCGGGTGCAGGGCGACGGCCCGGCGGTTTCCGTGGGTGATGGTGCCGGTCTTGTCGAGCAGCAGCACGTCCACGTCGCCGGCGGCCTCCACCGCCCGGCCGGAGAGCGCGACCACGTTGCGCTGCACCAGCCGGTCCATTCCGGCGATGCCGATGGCGGAGAGCAGAGCACCGATGGTGGTCGGGATGAGCGCGACCATCAACGCGACCAGCACGATGGTGGTCTGGGGTGAGTGGGCGTAGATGGCCATCGGCTGGAGCGAGACGACGGACAGCAGGAAGACGATGGTCAGCGAGGCCAGCAGGATGTTGAGCGCGATCTCGTTCGGCGTCTTCTGCCGGTTGGCGCCCTCGACCAGGGCGATCATCCGGTCGACGAAGCTCTGCCCGGGCCGCGAGGTGATCCGGACGACCAGGTGGTCGGAGAGGACCCTGGTGCCGCCGGTGACGCCGGTGCGGTCGCCGCCCGACTCCCGGACGACGGGCGCCGACTCCCCGGTGATGGCCGACTCGTCGACCGTGGCGACGCCCTCGACCACCTCGCCGTCCTGCGGGATCACCTCACCGGCCGGCACGAGGACGATGTCGTGCAGCAGCAACTGCTCGGCGGGGATGACCTCGTGGCGCAGGTCGCGGGTGCCGACCCGCCAGTGCAGCAGGCGCCGGGCGGTGGTGGCGGACTGGGCGCGGCGAAGGGAGTCGGCCTGCGCCTTGCCGCGGCTCTCCGCGACCGCCTCGGCCAGGTTGGCGAACAGCACGGTCAGCCAGAGCCAGAAGGAGATCACCCAGGCGAAGACGCCCGGGTGGAGGACGGCGCTGATCGTGGTGAGCGCGGAGCCGGTCTCGACCACCAGCATCACCGGATTGCGCATCATGGTGCGCGGATGGAGCTTGCGGACGGCGGCGGGCAGCGCCTCGGCCAGCTGGCGGCGGGTGATCAGCCGGCGGCGGCCGGTGGACTTGGACGGGCGGTGGCTCGGGTGCGGCGGCTCGGGCGCGGGCGGCTGCGGGCGGCGGAACCAGTTCTGCCGGCCGGCGGTGGCGTCCGGGGCGGTGCCGGGGGCGGTGCCCGGGCTGGCGCTCGGGGTGGCGTTCCGGTTGGTGTTCCGGGTGGTGTCCGGGGTGGTGAGGGCCGAACGGCGCATCGTCTCGGGGGACCTTCCGGGCCGCCCCGTTCAGTGGGGACGGCGGTTTCGGTGGGGCTGCGGGGACGGCGGACAGCCCACCACCGGCGAACCGGCGGACATGCCGCTCTTGACACAGGCTTGTCGGCGCGGCGGCCGTCCTTGACGGACCTCTGACACCGTCGCCGGCCGGCCGCCGGACCGCTGTCAGGAAGGCGTCAAGGACGGGCCCCGGGCCGTACGCCCTGCGTCAAGGGCGGGTGCGGTCGGTGTGCGGAGGGTCTCCACTGGAGGGGTGCGGCCGCCCGGGCCGTCGTATGGAGGGACCCCGCCATGACCACTGTCACCGCCGTCATCGACGTCGACGAGCCGCTGGAGCGGACGGTCCGCCTCGTGCCCGCCGCCTGGCGCCGGGACCGCCCCGAGCCGCCGGAACCGTCCCGGGCTGCCGACCGGGACCGCACCCGCCCGGCGAACTGCCGGTTCGCGATGCACTACGAGGACTGACACCCGTCAGGGCGTCCCGCCGCCCACGCGCCCACCCAGAGGAGCAGCCGCCATGACCCAGCTCATCGCCCCGTCCGTCCCTGTCACCCCCGTCACCCCTGGGACCACTTCCGCCGACCTGCTCGGCGGCCCCTGGCCGGCCTCGGCGCGGCCCGGCCGGGGAGCCGATGTGGTCGTGGGCGGGGTGGGGCTGGCCGAGGCCGCCGAGCGGTTCGGAACGCCGCTGTACGTGCTGGACGAAGCCGAGGTCAGGGGGCGCGCCCGGGCGTACCGGCGGGCGCTGCCGCACGCCGAGGTGCTGTACGCGGCCAAGGCCTTCCTGTGCAGCGTGATGGCCGACTGGGCGGAACAGGAAGGCCTGGGGCTGGACGTGTGCTCCTCGGGCGAGCTGTGGCTGGCGGTCTCGGCCGGCTTCCCCGCGCAGCGGATCCTGCTGCACGGCAACGCCAAGTCCCCGGACGAACTGCGGCTGGCCCGGCGGCTGCGGGTCGGGCGGATCGTCATCGACGGCCCGGCGGAGATCGCCCGGCTGGCCGCGCTGGTGGCCGCCGACACGCCGCAGAAGGTGCTGGTCCGGGTGGTTCCCGGGATCGCCGCCGGGCACCACGCGGCGGTGCGGACCGGGGTCGGCGGGCAGAAGTTCGGCTTCCCGATCGAGGGCGGCGACGCGGCGGACGCCATCGCCCGGGTGCTCGACCAGCCGGGCCTCGAACTGGCGGGGCTGCACTGCCACCTGGGCTCGCAGATCACCTCGGTCGAGCCGTACCTGGAGGCGGTGGACGCGCTGGTGCGGCTGCTCGCGCAGGTGCGGGAGCGGCACGGCGTGGAGCTGCCGGAGCTGGACCTCGGTGGCGGGCACGGCATCCGCTACCTGCCCGGGGACGAGGAGCTGGACCTCGCCGGGTTCGCCGTGCGGGTGACCGACCGGCTGGCGGTGCGCTGCGCCGAGGCCGGGCTGGAGGTGCCGCGGTTGATCGTCGAACCCGGTCGTGCGATCGCCGGTCCGGCCGCGGTGGCGGTGTACCGGGTGCTGTCCGTCAAGCACACCGCGGACGGCCACTGCTTCGTCGCGGTGGACGGCGGCATGAGCGACAACCCGCGCCCGGCCCTGTACGGATCGCCGTACACGGTGCGGCTGATCGGCCGCCGCTCGGAGGCGGGGGAGACGCGGGTCGACGTGGTCGGCCGCCACTGCGAGGCCGGGGACGTCCTGGTCCGGGACGCGGTGCTGCCCGCCGACCTGCGCCCGGGCGACCTGCTGGCCGTGCCGGCGGCCGGCGCGTACCAGCTGTCCATGGCGTCGGGGTACAACCTGGTCGGCCGCCCGGCGGTGGTGGCGGTGAAGGACGGCCGGGCACGCCTGCTGATCCGCCGGGAGACGGTGGAGGACTTCCGCCTGCGCGAGGTCGGCCGCTGAGGGGGAGACACGGTGGTGGCGCGAGAAGTCGGCCCGGCCGACTTCTCGTGCAGATGTCTGGGCAAAAAAGCAGGTGAGAGGCCCTGAGGGGCTTCGGTAGGGTCGCGCGCGTGACGAACTGGCGTGAGATCCACGAGAACGACTGCGCGCTCCCCGCGGGGCGCCGGCTGGACGACCTGGTCGCGGAGCTGGCGGAAGCCCTGGGGGACCCGGATCCCGAGGTCCGGGACGGGTACCCGTACGCGGTCCTGGACACCTGGATCCGGCGCGGGGTGATCGACGGCGAGCGGTGCCTGGCACTCGGGGACCTGATGGCGGAACGTTTCGCCGATCCGCGGATCGAGGCCCGGACGTTCGCCCCGCTCGTGCTGAAGATGATCGTGGATCAGGGAGTGCTCAGGGCCGAGTGGATCGACGCGTTCGCCGCCTGGTACCGCTCGGAGGCCGACCTGCGGGGCCGTGACGAGACGCTCGGCTGGCTGCACGCCGTGGCGCACGGCGCGGACCTGCTGGGGGCCTTCGGCCGGCGGCCCGAGGTCGACCCGGAGCCGTTGCTGGTGCTCGCCGCGGAGCGCCTGCTCGCGCCGACCGACCACCTGTTCGCCGAACGGGAGGACAACCGGCTCGCCAGGGCCCTCGCCCTCGTCCTCACCCGCCCCGACCTGACACCGGAGCGGTCGACGGCCTGGCTGTCGACGGTGGGTGACGTCTTCGTCGGGATGGAGCGCGGGCCGATGCCGGTCTGGGCCTCCAACACGGTCCGCACCCTGCTCGCCCTCTACGCACTGGCAGACCTCGGGGTGCCCACGGAGCGCGGCGGGCGGCCCGGCCCGCTGGCGCACGGATCCGCGGTCAAGGCCCGGCTGGCCGAGGTGTGGCAGCCGGTGTTCCCGTACGCCTGAGCCGTGGACCGCTGCCGTGGGGGGGGGGGGCCGGCGCCGGCAGACGGGCGCCCCCCGCGCGGGGGGGGTTGGGGGGGGGGGCCGCCGGTGACGGGGCGTTCG